>DAOUAZ010000373.1:0-22060 GCA_034432975.1 Anaerolineales bacterium
ATGAATGCGGAATGATGAGGGATGAATTAGCGGCGGGCAGGCAGGGGCGTGAACAGCAGACAGATTGCAATACCCGGCAGGCCGAATAAGAGCGGGTTGAGGGCGGCGTTCTGGGGAGAATATATCCACATCAACAGGATGGTGAGCGCGCCGGCCACCCCGCTGGCGAGCGCGGTCGGCAGGGCCCGTCTTTTGCGCGAAATCCGAACCAGCAAGCCGACAATCACAGAGTCGGCGGTCAGGATGAGCAGTTCGAGCCAGTTCGAGGCCAGTCCCTGGCTGCGCAGCAGGGCGCTGAACATCATGGTGCTCATGAAAATCAACAGCCCGGCGGGCAGGCCCACCAGGAGGTCGTAGAAGGTCAATGAAATTTTCAAGGCTTCCTTTTCTTGACAGGCTGTATCCTTCTGGATACAATCATCCTATGATAGAAATTCGCAAGACGGAACACTTCGCCAGGTGGCTGGATACCCTGAAGGATACGCAAGGGCGAGCAAGGTAAACCTATGGCAAAAATAATTACCACCAAATACGATGTTTCTGAACACCTACGAACACCCGAAGAAATGGCTGCTTACCTTGAGGCCTGTATCGAAGAATCGAACGGTGATGCCAATTTCATTGCCAAAGCCTTAGGTGATATTGCCAGGGCAAAAGGGATGTCGCAGGTGGCGCGGGATGCCGGTTTATCGCGTGAAAGCCTGTACAAAGCACTTTCTGGCGAAAGAAGTCCGGGCTTCGATACGATTCTAAAAGTGATGAACGCCTTGGGGTTGACCTTTCACGCCAAAGCCATCCAGCCGCAAGAATAGGTGGCACTGAACACTGTTCACTGCTCACTGATGACTGCCACCTGTCTCGCCGGGGTCTTCACTTCCGGGCACTTCCAGTAGTCACCGGGGTTTTCACGGCGCCCTTGCGTAAAGGCCGGCAGGATGCCGCAGGCAAAGCAGTGCTGGCGGCAGTCGATGCGGGTGATGCCCTCCAGACTTTGGCGGTAATCCTGGAACAGGTACGATTTTTTGACGGCGGCCGTGATGTGGTCCCAGGGAAAAACCTCGTCCACGCGCCGCTGGCGGTGGGTGTAGAAATCGGGGTCGAGGCCGTGCTGCTCGAAGGCCGCCCTCCAGATGTCGTAGCGGTAGTTTTCGTTCCAGGCGTCGAACTTCGCGCCGTTTTTCCAGGCGGTGTAAATCACCTCCGAGAGTTTGCGGTCGCCGCGCGACAGGAAGGCTTCCAGGAAGGTGTCTTCGGCGTGGGTCAAGGTCAGTTTGATGTTTTTATCTTTCAGCATATCGCGCAGGATGCCCTGCTTGGCCTTGATTTGGGCGGTCGTGTCGCACGGCACCCACTGGAAGGGAGTCTGCGACTTTGGCACGAAGGTGCTGACGCCGACGTTGAGTTTGGCCTTGTAGCCAATCACCTTGCGGCCCTCGTTTAGCACCCGCTTGCACAGGTCGGCAATTGCCCGCACATCGTCCAGCGTCTCGCTCGGGTGGCCAATCATGAAATACAGTTTAATCGTCACCCAGCCGCGCCGGTAGATTTCGCGGGTGGTGTCGATGATGACATCATCGGGGATGAATTTGTTGATGATGCGCCGCATCCGTTCGGTGGCGGCCTCGGGCGCGAGCGTGAACCCGCCGGAGCGGCGGTCTTTGAGCAGTTCCATCAGGTCGATCGAAACCGATTCAATCCGCAGCGAGGGCAGCCCGACGTTGAGATGCTTGCCGCCGAATTGTTCGCCGATTTTCGTGACCAGTTCGACGATGTTGCTGTAATCGGAGGAGGAAAGCGACATCAGCGCCAGTTCCTCGAAGCCGGTGCTGCGGATGGCTTCTTCGGCGGCGGCGGCCACTTCATCGACCGAACGCTCGCGCACTGGCCGCGCAATCATCCCGGCGTGACAGAAGCGGCAGCCGCGCGTGCAGCCGCGCATAATCTCGACTGTGGCGCGGTTATGCACGGTTTCGATGTTCGGGACGATGAATTTGACCGGCGGCGGGGGTAGTTTGGCGACCATGCGCTTGGTGACGGTCTTGGGCGCTTCGGGAATCGTCGGCACTGTCTGAGACACGGTTCCGTCATCGAGATAGTCTACTGTGTAAAAACGGGGGACGTAGACGCCGGGGATTTTGGCGAGTTCACGGAGCAGCCCATCCCGTGTTCCAGTTTTCCGGTTTTCCGGTTCGAACTGGCTAACCGGTGAACCGCGAAACCGGGCAACCGTATCAATGATGTCATGAATAACTTCTTCCCCCTCCCCAATCACAAAGGCATCGATGAAGGCGCTCATCGGTTCGGGGTTCATCGTCGAGTGGCCGCCAGTGATGACGAGCGGATGGCTGCTGTTGCGTTCATCGGCGCGGACGGGGATTCCGGTCAGGTCGAGCGCGTTCAGGGCGTTGGTGTAGAGTGTTTCATAGGGCAGGGAAAAGCCGAGGATGTCGAACGCGGATAACGGGTGGAAGGTCTCCAGCCCATATAACGGAATCCCGTTCGAGCGCATCAACGCTTCCATATCGGGCCAGGGCACATAGGCACGTTCCGCCAGGGCGTCATCCCGCTGGTTGACCTGGTCGTACAGGATTTTCAGGCCGACATTCGAGACGCCGATGTCGTAAATATCGGGGAAAACCAGGGCGACCCTGGTTTGAATCGCGTCCCAGTCTTTGACCGTGATGTTCAGTTCACCGCCCACATAGCGGCCCGGTTTGGTAACTTTGAGCAGGATTTTATCGAGTTGGTTCTGTATTTCTAAAGGGGTCATCATGCGCCCGATTATACCCGCCCCCGGCGGCCGCAGCCCTGATATTTGTTATGAATTTGGAGAAGATTTGTCTGAAAAATCACCTCCCCCATTTTGCGTTCTTTGCAAAATGGGGGAGGCAGGAGGGGGACTTACCCAGCCGGCTGTTCGACCGCCCGCCCGTTCTTGAGCAGGTCGCGGCCAGAGAGCCAGAGCGCGCCCAGCCCAAACAGGATGGCGATGATGTTGAACAGCCCGCCGAATACCGGGATGGCAACCAGGGCGGCGAAAATGACTACACCCACCGCCAGCGGCCAGATGCGGTGTTCCGCCCATTCGGGTTTGATTTTGTTCAAAATCAGCCGTCCGCCCAGCACGGCGATGATGATTTTCGAGAGGACTGTCGCCGCCAGCACGAAGCCAACTATCAGGGTGAACATCGAAAGCACGCCCAGCCAGATGACGGTGGCGCTCAAGCCGCCCAGGGTCAGGATGCCGAAGAAAATGCCGCCGAACAGCATGGCAATCAGGATGAGCGTCAGGGCAAAGAGGAATGCCGCCCAAGAGACGATGCCCCACCCAAAGGCCTGCAGCGGGGAGGCGCGCACCTGTGCTACGCTCGATTTGACGAAGTTCGGGAACAGCCAGACCAGCAGCAGTCCCAGCAGGAGCAGCGTGACCATATTGCGCAGCATATCGAGAATACCCGTCACGACCAGCTCGCCCATCGTCGGCGGCCTGACCACGCTGGCCGGGTCGACAATCGGCTCGATGCGCTTGATACGCCCTGCCACGCCGCCGGGGAAATTGATTTCCCTGCGGCTGACGTATTCCAGCGTGCCTTCGATTTTGGCTTCCGGGTCGATTTTCAGGCCAGGCTGTACATTCGGCAGCGGGATGGGCGAATTGGGCATGAAGACCATCGGGCCAGGGCCGGATTGTTCGGGGTCGCCGGCGCTGACGTTGGCGTCGCCGCCGACCGTGCCGCGCAGTTCCAGCCCGCCGCCGCCCATGTTCAGGTTGCGGGTTATCTCGCCAGCCAGCAGGGCCTGTCCGCCAACGAATACGGCATCATGCCCAACGGTGCTGCCTTGGCGGGCTTCGAGGCTGCCAGCGGCAATGACAATATCCCCGCCAATACGGGCATTTTCGCCAATCAACACTGCCCCGGCGGCAATGCGCGCGTCATCGTTGACCGCGCCATTGATAATGACCGTCTGCCCGGCGGCAATCAGGTCGCCTTCGACCGTGCCGTTGATGGTGATGACCGCGCCGCCGACCACCAGGTCGCCTTTGACGGTTCCCTCCAGCGTGAAATTCTCCGCGCCAACATACAGGTCATCGTCGATAACTTCACTCGCGCCGATGACGATATTGTCGCCGCTGCGCCCGTCGAAGGCCAGGGCCGGGGCGGCCACTCCCAGGGCAAGCAGGGCCAGCAGGACACTGTGGACCAGGATGTGGAAAAATCTTTTACGCATAACGTTCTCCTTGATTTTTGTTCAACTGGATGATGACCTGATGATTATATACGCTGGCGCGGCCTTATGGTTTCTTGCCTCGGTGTTTTGCCCGCAGCGGCATTGCTGGTTGGCGGCAATGCTTCTACAAAACCCAGTCTCGCGGAATTTTTTCCGCGTTCCGGTTCGCAAAAGATTATGCCCCTGAAATTTGTCTCGCTTCGTCCGTTGTTATAATTACCCGTATGACACGCGAATATGCTTTCGACTGGACTCTCGACTTGCAATCGACCCCCGAAGCGCTCTGGCCTTTCGTGGCCGATACCAACCGCTTTAATCACGATACCGGCCTGCCCGCCGTGACCCAGGTCTTTAATGCGCCCGCCTTTGGGCGTGTCCGCCAGCACTTCGACTTGCTGGAACAGGCCATTGCCGCCGAGGGCGGGGCTGTGGTCAAAACCATGGCGATTCGGTCATGGCGGTCTTTCGCCAGCCGGTTGCGGCGCTCAAGGCCATCAAAACCGCCCACGCCGCCCTCTCCCGGCTGGAGGGGACGCCTTCGCTTGCCATCAAAGTTGGGCTGCATACCGGCCCGTGCATTGTGGTGACGCTCAACGAGCGGCTCGACTATTTCGGCTCGACTGTCAATATCGCTGCGCGCCTGCCCGGCCTGGCCGAGGGCGGCGAAATTGTCTTTTCCGGTGAAATTCGGAACGACCCCGAAGCGCAAACCTGGCTGCGGGAGAATTATCCCGCCCCGGTCTGGTTTCAGGCCAATGTCAAAGGATACGACCAACCCTTCAATTTGTGGCGCATATGGCTGTGAGAAGCCTCCCGAAGGTTTCGGCAGGGGCCAAGACCACCGATAAAACCTTCGGGATAGTTTATTGACAAAAGGAGGCTATTTTTCATGGAAACTTTCGACTGGTATTCCCTGGTGATTTTGCCCATTCTGGTTTTTATTGCGCGCTTCGTGGATGTAACGCTCGGCACCATGCGCATCATCTTTACTTCGCGCGGACGCCGCAACTTGGCCCCTGTGCTTGGGTTCATCGAAGTTTTTATCTGGATTGCGATGGTAGGGCAAATCGTCAAGAGCGCTAACAGTTTGAATGCTTATCTCGGCTACGCGGCGGGGTTTGCGCTGGGAACTTTTGTGGGAATGCTCCTGGAAGAGCGTCTGGCAATGGGAACGCTGGTCGCGCGCATCATCCTTGCCAACGGCGCAGAACAACTAACGGCAGCGTTACGCGCCGCTGGCTTTGGCGTCACTACAGTTGGCGGCGAAGGCGCGCAAGGGCCGGTGACGCTGCTTTATACCGTTGTGCAGCGCAAGAATTTGGAGGCCGTCACGCGGATTGTCCACGAGACCTGCCCCGGCGCGTTTTTCTCAGTGGAGGAAGTGCGCATGGCCGAGAGGGGGATTTTCCCGGTCAGGCCGGTCAATATTGGGAATAAAACGTAACCTCGAGCGGATTGGAAACCAACACCGTCCCGAAGGCTTCGTCGCGAGCGCTCATCCGAGCGGTTTTAGCAGCCTTCGAGTCGTTTCCCATTGAGCAGGACGGATTGAGAATTCGTCCTACCGTCGCGCGGCCAGCACGACCAGGCTGCGCGGCTGGACAAGATAGTGGTTTCCAAGAATCGCCGGGGCTGAATCGGGGTGGGAAATATCCTCGGGAGCAGCCAGCCAGGTATCCACGACGCGCCTCCAGCCGGTTTTGGCAGGCGAGGGCGGCAGTTCGAATTCGAGAGCATCCCAGTAGGCGTTTAGCATGATGTGGAACAGGTGTCGCTGCGACAGGCTGCGCGCAGTCAACGCCAGGCTGTGGGAGTGTTCTGACCAATCCGGCTGGTTGAGTTTCGTTCCATGCCAGGTAACGGAAACGCCGCGCAGGATTTCGTTCAGAGATGCGTCCTGTTCATCTCGTTGGGTCAGGGACATGCTCAAACGCAGTTGAATCAGTTTTTGGGTAAATTCCAAAATATCGGCATGTGTTTCGAGCAGGCGCCAGTCGAACCAGCTGGTTTCGTTGTCCTGCCCATAGGCGTTGTTGTTGCCCTTTTGCGTACGGCGGACTTCGTCGCCCATCCCAATCATTGGCGTGCCAATCGAGAGAAGCGCCGTCGCCAGGAAGTTTTTGACCTGGCGGTTGCGAAGGGCTTCGATGTCCGGGTCGTTGGTTGGGCCTTCCGCGCCGCAGTTCCAACTCAGGTTGTAATCGCTGCCATCGTGGTTATTCTCGCCGTTGGCCTGGTTGTGCTTCTGGTTGTACGAAACGACATCGTTGAGCGTAAAACCATCGTGACAGGCCACGAAATTGACGCTCTGCTCCGGTTCGCGCTCCTCGTGGCCGTACAGGTCGGGGCTGCCCAGCAAGCGTTCATACATGCGCCGCGTTGCGCCGGTGTCCCCTTTCCAAAAACTGCGCGCATCGTCGCGGAAGCGGCCATTCCACTCCATGAAGAAGTCGCCCAGGAAACTGCCAACCTGGTACAGGCCGCCCGCATCCCAGGCCTCGGCGATGAGTTTGACGCCAGCCAGCACCGGGTCCGATTCGATGTCCCACAGCAGGGGCGGGCTGGGCAGCGGGTCGCCTTGTTCGTCACGGGACAGAATCGAAGCCAGGTCGAAGCGGAAGCCGTCGATGTGCATCAACTGCACCCAGTGGCGCAGGCTGTCCATAATCATGCGCCGCGTAATGGCGTGATTGGCGTTGATGGTATTGCCGCAGCCCGAAAAATCGACATAGCGGGCGCGGTCGGCTTCCAGCAGGTAGTAGGCGCGATTTTCCAACCCGCGAAAACAGAGCGTCGGGCCGTCCGCGCCGTTTTCGGCGGTGTGGTTGTAGACTACGTCGAGAATGACCTCGATCCCGGCTCGGTGCAGGGCTTTGACCATATCGCGGAATTCATCGACCGGGCCGAGCGGGTCCTGGCGGGAACTGTAGGCAGCATGCGGCGCGAAAAACGAGACCGGGCTGTAGCCCCAGTAATTCACCAGGCCGGGCGGGGCATCCTGCGGGTCGAACTGGAAGACCGGCAACAGTTCGACGGCGGTGATGCCCAGTGATTTCAGGTAGGGGATTTTTTCGATGAGCCCCGCGTATGTGCCGCGTTTTTCGGGTGAAATGCCTGAATTGGAGTGACGGGTGAAACCGGCAGCGTGCATTTCGTAGATGACCGTGCGCGCAATGGGGCGTTTGAGCGGCTGGTCGCCTTCCCAGTTATAGGCGCGCGGGTCCACCACGACCGACTTCATGCAGGCGTGGGTGTTGCTGCCGGGGCGGGTGGCGAGCACGCGGCTGTAGTTTTTCCCAATTGCCACGCCGCGCCCGTAGGGGTCGAGCAGGACCTTATCGCCGTCGAAGCGCAGGCCTGCTTCGGGGCGGTTTGGACCCTCCACGCGCCAGCCATAGAGTTGACCCGCGTCAATGCCGGGAACGAAGATGTGCCAGTAGTAGCCGGTGCGGTTAACCGCCGGGTCGAGCCGGTAACCCTTCGAGGGGGCATCTGATTCGGCATGGTCGAACAATAGAAGTTCGACCCCGATTCCATTTTTCGAAAAAACGCTGAAATTAACCCCGCCGGGGTTAATGGTCGCGCCGAGCGGATGGCTTTTGCCGGAATGAGTGTGGGTCATCGTGTCTCCATCTGCTGGCGGGTCCTGGCCTTGCCGCGCGAGCGCATCCAGTCCAGCACCTTTGGCATGACCTTCGTGTACATCGCATACCACAGCCGGTTGGGGACGAAATCCCACGCGCCAAGCGTGCGCATCACCTGCCCGCCCAGCCCTTCCTTGAAGCGGAACACCCCCCACATCGAATCGCGCTCGTCGAACACATCCGGCGCGCCCCACAAGTCATACACACTGCACCCGCGCGCCTGCGCCCACTTCATCGCTTCCCACTGCAAAAGATAATTCGGCATCTTATCGCGGCGCGCCTCGCGGCTCATGCCATACACGTAATACGCCCGTCCCGCGAACGCGAACAAGAACACCGCCGCTACCGGCTCGCCCTCCACTTCGGCAATCAATGGCTCGGCCAGGGGGATTTCAGATTTTGGATTTTCGACAGCGTGCCCGCAGGGTATTTTTGATTGAAACAGGCTCCAGACCGTCCGGTAATAGCCCTCATCTCGAATCACAAACCCATCCCGCAGCGAAGTCTCCACATACATTTTGTAGAGTATCGGCCAGTCGGCTTCCGTCCCGGCCCGCGCGGTCACGCCTTTTTTGGCGGCCAGGCGCGCGTTGTAGCGCGTTTTTTGTTTCATGCGCGCCAGCATCTCTTCTTCGGGGACGCTGACATCGAGCAGCACCGTATTTTTGAATTGGATTTGCTCATCAGAGAATTGCCAGCCCCGGCGCAGCAACTCTGCGCGAACGGCCTCGCCGCCTGGTTCCGTTCCCTCAGTCTCCGTGCCAGGGAGGCCGGTTCCCAGCACCACATCCGGGTCCACTTTCAGGAAGATGGCCCCCTGCTGACGGGCCAGGCGCTCCAAATCGTCCAGCACCCGTTTTCGCAGCGGAACATCGTCCCAGTCGAGATTCGGCCCCTTCGGACAGTACAACAGGCACAGCCGCGCCGCCATCCCGCCCGCAATCACCGTCTTCTTCAGCACCATTGCCGCTGCCTTGATTTTTGCCCTATCTGGTAACGGATAACTGGTAACTGATGACGGGTTACTGAACACTGAACACTGCTCTTCGTCCCAAACCAAATACAGCGGCTGCCAGCCATATTTCGCCTTCACCTGCCCCCATTGGTAAGTTTGCAGGAAGTGCGGCTGGGGCAGGCCGGCAATCAGGGTATTCCAAAACGATGAAAATTCCATGCGCGGGATTATAACGTAGGACAGGTCAGAGACCTGTCCTACAGCGGTATAATGGGCAGAGTTTTCGGTCAAGGAGACCTTGTGAAATTCGACAAAATCTGCATTCTTGGGCTGGGCTACATCGGCCTGCCCACTGCCAGCATGTTCGCCGCCAACGGGGTGGAAGTCGTCGGCGTCGATACCAACCCGAACGTCCTCGAGACCCTCCAAGCCGGGCGGCTGCACATCCACGAACCCGGCCTGGGCGAAGTCCTCGAAAAAGCCCTCGCCAGCGGCAATCTCAGCGTCGCGCCCGCGCCCGAACCCGCCGACGCCTTTCTGATTGCCGTCCCCACGCCATTTTACGAGCATGAGACCGGCGAATATGGCGGCCAAACCTATAAAAAGGCTGACATGCGCGCCGTGACCTCGGCCATCGAAGCCATCGTTCCGCACTTGCGCAAGGGGAATCTCGTTATATTGGAATCGACCTCCCCGCCGCGCACCACCGTTGATTTGGTCGTTCCCATCCTGGAAAAATCCGGGCTGAAAGCGGGTTCCGATTTTTACGTCGCCTACTCGCCCGAGCGCGTGCTGCCCGGCCAGATTTTGCGCGAACTGGTTGAGAACGCGCGCGTCGTCGGCGGCCTGACCCCCGAATCGGCCCAGGCGGGCGCGGAGTTGTATTCCGTGTTCGTGCGCGGCCAAATCCACCAGACCAATGCCACCACCGCTGAGATGGTCAAACTGATGGAAAACACCTACCGCGATGTCAACATCGCCATCGCCAACGAGTTCTCGCGCCTGGCCGAGCGCTTCGGTGTGGATGTGTGGGAGGCGATTCAACTCGCCAGCCTGCACCCGCGCGTCAAGATTCTCAATCCCGGCCCCGGCGTGGGCGGACACTGCATCAGCGTCGACCCCTGGTTCTTCGTCGAAACCGCGCCCGATTTGGCGCAACTCATCCTGAAAGCCCGCCAGGTCAACGACGCCCAGCCGCAGTTTGTGGTCGAAAAGGTGCGCCTGGCATTGGGCGGAAACTTGAGCGGCAAGCGCATCGCCGCCCTGGGTCTGGCCTACAAACCCGATGTGGATGACCTGCGCGAGAGTCCCGCCGTTGAGGTGGTTCACCTGCTCCAAACCGAAGGCGCGCTTGTCGAAGCCTTCGAGCCGTTCAAGCCAAACAACGGCCTGCCAGGTATCGATTCTGCTCCGACTCTCGAAGCGGCGCTGGAGGGCGCAGACGCCGTCCTGCTGCTGGTCGGGCATTCCCAATTCCGCGCCTTGTCGCCGGCCCAATTGGCCTCCCTCACCCCCGCGCGCATCCTGGTGGATACCGTCAACGCGCTGGCTGGCAGGGATTGGGAATCTGCCGGGTTTTGCTTGTGGCGGCTGGGCCAGGGAAACCGGTAAACCGGGTAACCGGACAACCAGAAAACAGAATCGTAGGGATTAAATGTTCCCGCCTTGTTGTATAATCGAATTGTGAGCAAGTTCACACGCCTGTTCCTCTCGTTGATTCTCCTGGCCGGTCTTTTCTTTGTTGTGAGGCCGCTGGTTTCGGCGCAGGGCATTTCGTCCCAATACTTTGCCGATACCGGGCATAACGTCAGTGGGGATTTCCTGGTTTTCTACCAGAATATCCCCAATGCCCAGTTTGTCTTTGGTTCTCCCATCACCGAACAATTTACCGACTCGACCAGCGGGCGCCTGGTGCAGTATTTCCAGCGCGCGCGCTTCGAGTATTTCCCGGAACTGGCGGCTGGTCAGCGCGTACGGGTTGCCCCGCTGGGGGAGTACATCTACCAGCGCGTTCCCAATGAGGGGGAGGTAAATATTTTCACCCCGATTGGCTGCCGCTACTACGCCGATACGGGCTATTCCGTCTGCTACGCTTTCCTGGAATTCTTCGACAAGAACGGCGGCGAGACCATTTTCGGTAAGCCGAAGTCGTCTTTTGTGTTCTACAATGGCCGGATTGCGCAGTATTTCGAGCGGGCCCGCTTCGAGTGGTATCCCGAATATCCCGACGGGCAGCGTGTGGTTTTGGCTGAGCTGGGACGCATCTACTTTGACATGGTTGGCGAAGACCCCAACCTGCTGCAACCCGTCAAGGCCGACGCCTTCCCTGGCAGCGTGACCGATATCTACGCGCGCGCCTTCACCTGGAAGGCCGTTACCCGGCTGGAGGATACCCAGACGGTCTATGTCGTCGTGCAAGACCAAACCCTGGCCCCGGTCTCTGGCGCGACGGCGATTGTGACCATTTCCTGGCCTGGCGGCGGGACGCAGTCGCTGGCGCAAACCACCAACGAATACGGTCTGGTGATACTCTCCTTCCCGGTGCAGGCCCAGCCGCACGGCAGCCTGGTGACGATTAAGGTGGAGGTGTTGTACCAGGGCTGGAACAACGAAACGGTGACATCCTTCCGTGTCTGGCAATAAACCGGTTCAACAGAAAGAATCGTCCCGAAGGTGTACACAGCCTTCGGGACGATTTGCTTAAAGGACGGATTTCAGGTCGAAGACCGGCCCGTCTTTGCAGGCCAGCAGGGTTTCCCGCCGGGACGGGATGGCGCACGCGCCACACTCGGCTATCCCGCCGCAGGGCAGGGGCGTCTCGACGAGAATATCTGTCGTGTAGCCAGTGTGTATGTTCGCGGGAAACGGTTTTGCTGTAGGGTTTGGCGTGTAGCCAGAATAGGGAGCGGGAGAATCAGGGAAAAGTGTTTCCTGGATTGCGGCCAGGGCAGCGCGCGGCGCGTCGATTGCCAGGTAGTCGGCCCATTTTACGGTATCGGCCAGGGCGGTCAGCGGCAAACTCTCGATGGCGGGCGGCAAGCCGTCGGGAGGGCTATCGGCCAGCAGGGTGATTTCTGCTTTTTGGGCCAGAGCCGGTTCGAGCAGGGCCAGCAGCCGGGAGGTGTCCCCGCCAAAAGCGGCCAGCGCCACCCGCCTGGAGGATGACGGGAGACGGAATCCGCGCCCCAGCGGGCCGCGCAAGGTCAGTTGCGTGCCAGGAGTCCATGAAACCGGCAAGGGCCGGGCCGCGTAGAATCCCCTGGGATGGCTGGCGGCCAGGAAAACGGGATGCGGCAGCGGCGAGTCTGGTTCGGAGGGCGCATGGGCGAGCAGGTATTGCCCGGGCGCGGGAACCAGGTTCGGGGCGCAGGTAATGCGCGCCGCGCGTCCCGTCCCTCGTACCTCGGGACAGGCTTGTATAAATGTTTCATCAATTTGGCCTGTGCCGCTATGCATATCTTAATCCTATCACGTTATAATCATGTGGCAAGAACGTCCCGAAGGGTTTTGGAACGCGGCAAAAATTGCCCCAAACGGAAACCTTCGGAACGGTTTCTACCGAAAAGAAATGTGACTATCAAAAGGAGTAACCCATGAATATTGCGCAAGTTGTTCAGTTTGTTGGTTCGCTGGCCTGGTTGTTGACGATTGTGATTGGCGTGATTGCCATCACGCGCGCCGGGCGCGGCCAGAATGCCAAAGGCCTTTCGACGCTGCTGGTGATTTTCCTGGTGGCTGCCATTGCCTTGACCGGTATTGGCGCCGGGCTGGTGTTCATTGAACCGGATGAAATTGGGGTGGTCATTACAGCAGTTGGCGAGGGCGGTATCCGTCCTGAGCCGCTGCCCTCTGGCCTGCACTGGATTGTGCCGTTTGTAAACCGAGTGGAGCGTTATTCGATTTTGCGCCAGACCTATACCATGTCATCGGTAGAGGGCGAGGGCGCGCAGCGCGATGATGATTCCATCCAGGTGCGCACAAAGGACGGTCAGCAGGTCCATGTCGATGCGTCGGTGATTTTCGCGGTGGAACAGGCGCGCGTGGTGGATTTGTACCGCACCTGGCGCGGCGGGTATGAAGCCGGGTTGGTGCGCCCGGTGGCGCGCGGCGTTATTCGTGATGTGGCTTCGCAATATGGCGTGGAGGAAATTGTCAGCAGCCAGCGCAGCGAGATGGAACGATTGATTACGGAGCAGTTGGAGCGCGTGTTTGCTCAAAACAACCTGGTGTTGCAGGATTTCGTGCTTCGTAACATTCGCTTTAGCGAGGAATATGCCGCGGCGGTGGAGCAAAAGCAGATTGCCGAACAGCAGGCCCAGCAGGCTAAATTTGTGGTCGAGTCGAAGAAGCAGGAGGCCGAGCAGGCCCGCCAGATTGCCCAGGGCCAGGCCGATGCGGCAGTGATTGCGGCCCAGGGCGCGGCGGATGCGCGTCTTATCCAGGCGGAAGCCGAGGCCAAGGCGCTGCAGTTGATTGCCGATGCGCTCAAGGATAGCCCGGATTTGCTGACGTACCAGTACATTACCAAGCTCGCGCCCAACATCCAGGTGATGCTGGTGCCGAATGATAATCCGTACCTGCTGCCATTGCCCAACCTGACTCCGTCGGCGCCGGTTCCGGTCATCCCTGAGTAAACTTTTTGTGGCGCTGGGAGTAAATTTATCCACAGATTACACCGGTTTCACAGATTCGGTTAAAAAAATCGGTGTAATTTGCGTAATCTGTGGATGATGTTCTTTCGATTTGTCAATCGATGAGCCGTTTGATATACAACTTTGTGGAAAGCAGAAGGTGGTAAAATCCTCCTGCTTTCCACTTTGCTTTGGAGTTCCCAATGAATGAGAATGCCGCTTCGGGGCGCGAAATCCGCCTGACGACGCTTTCCAGTTGCGCTGGCTGAGCGTCGAAATTAAACGCGGAAACGCTGGCGCAGGTTCTGCGCCCTGTCTCCAACCTTTTCCAGCCGGGCGCGTACCCGGATTTGCTGGTTGGGCTGGACGGCCCCGACGATGCCGCCGTCTGGCGGCTGGATGACGAGCGCGCCCTGGTGGTGACGACCGATTTCTTTACGCCAGTGGTCGATACGCCCTACGAATACGGCGCGATTGCGGCGGCCAACTCGCTCTCGGATATTTACGCGATGGGCGGCCAGCCTTTCCTGGCCCTGAATATCGCCGCCCTGCCGCCTGACCTGCCGCCTGAAATAGCGGGCGAAATTCTGCGCGGCGGCGCGGAAAAATGCCGCGAGGCGGGCGTGGTGGTGGCGGGCGGGCATACCGTCCAGGACAAGGAACCCAAGTTTGGGCTGGTTGCGCTCGGTTTCGTTCACCCCCAAAAGATGATGACCAAAGGCGGCGCAAAGCCCGGCGATGTTTTGGTCTTGACCAAGCCGCTCGGCTTTGGCGTGACGACCACTGCCTTGAAGCGCGGCGTGGCCGCGCCGGAGGATGTGAACGAGGTCATCGGCTGGATGAGCCGTCTCAACGCGCAGGCCGGGCAACTCGCCAACGAGTTCGGAGTCCGCGCCGGGACCGACATCACCGGCTTCAGCCTGCTCGGTCACGGCTGGGAGATGGCGAACGCTTCGGGCGTCCAATTCCGACTGGAATTCGACCGTATTCCGTTCATCTCCGGCGTCCGCAAATATGCCGAGCAGTGGATTTTCCCCGGCGGTTCGGCGGATAACCGCTTGTTTTATGGGGAGCATGTCCGTTTTACGGAGGGAATCTCCGAAATGGAGCAAATGCTCCTGTTCGACGCCCAAACCAGCGGCGGGCTGCTGCTCTCCATCCCGGCGGAGAAAATTTTCGCATTCGAGAAGCGCGCCGCCGAATTGGGGCAGCCTGCGTGGGTGATTGGCAGCGTCCATCCTGGCTCTGGTATTCAGGTGGCGCGCTGATATGGGCTGAGCACTCCCTGCCCTGGCAGGCGGCCCTGGAAATGGCCTGGGAAGCAGATTGCGATGATTGCCTGCCGATTGGGGCTGTCGTCACGGATGCCGATGGCAATCTCCTGAGTCGCGGGCGCAACCAGATTTACCAAAGCCAGCCTCCGGCTGCGATGTCCAAACGCGGCTCAGAGTTGGCCCACGCTGAGATGGAAGCCTTTTACGCGCTTGATTTTGGGGCCATTGACGCCCATCGCTAACCGATTAAGGTTTCAGGTTACGAGCGCTGGGCGCAGGTGACGCCGGGCTGCCTGGAAGCAGGCCGGGTTTTATTCCAAAAAGGGATTGTCGCAGGGCTGCGCCAGCGGGCAGCCTCCTGTGAAGAAATGGTCAATGTCGTGAGTGAAGCGATTGGTTCGTATATGGGTTATCAGTAAGGTAGAATAGAAAGAATGGACGTTAGTCTGGAAATTCTGATAGTTTTTTTTCTCATTCTGGTCAACGGCGCCTTTGCGCTTTCAGAGATGGCAGTGGTCTCCTCCCGCAAGGCGCGCCTGCAACAGCGCGTCAACGAAGGCAATTTAGGGGCCAACACTGCCTTGCGGCTGGCCGAAAACCCCAATTTGTTTCTGTCCACGGTCCAAATCGGTATCACGCTGATTGGCGTGCTGGCGGGCGCATTTGGCGGCGCGCGGATTGCCAAACCGCTGGCAGCGCAATTCGAGCAGGTTCCCGCGCTTGCGCCCTATTCGCTTTCGCTCGCGCTGGGGATGGTGGTCGTTTCGATTACCTTCCTTTCCCTGGTGCTGGGGGAACTGGTTCCCAAGCGGCTCGCCCTTCACAACCCGGAGCGGGTTGCGGCGGCCATTGCCGGGCCGATGCTGTTCATCTCGCGCTTGTTTTCGCCGCTGGTCTGGCTGCTGGGGGCCGTCACCGACCTGACCCTGCGCCTGTTGGGGGTCAAACCTGGCATCGAACCGCCCGTCACCGAGGAAGAAATCCTGGTCCAACTCGACCAGGGCACCCAGGCGGGCGTCTTTGGCGAAGCCGAGCAGGATATGGTCGAGGGCGTCTTTCGCCTGCACGACCGGCGGGTGTTTTCATTGCTGACCCCGCGCTCTGAAATCGTCTGGCTGGATGTGAATGATTCGCCCGAAGAAATCAGGAAGGTCATTGAAGATAGCCCCTTTTCGCAGTTCCCGGTCTGTGAAGACAGCCTGGATACAGTGCTTGGCATCATCAAAGCCCGCGACCTGCTGATAGAAAGTTTGCGCGGCGAATCGCTGCGCCTGCAATTGAATTTGCAGCCGGTGATGTATGTTCCCGAAACAGCGCACGCCTCGCGCGCGCTGGAAATTTTCAAGGCGGGCGAAGCCGAAATGCTGATAGTGGTCGATGAATTTGGCTCAGTCGAAGGTTTGCTGACCATCAGCGATATTCTCGAGGAAATCGTGGGCGACATCCAGGATGGCGAACCGCAGGCAACCCAGCGCCAGGATGGCTCGTGGCTGCTGGATGGGATGCTGGATGTCGAGGACTTCAAGGAAATTTTCAATATCCGCCACCTGCCCGATGAAGATGAATACGAAACCCTGGGCGGTTTCATCATGAACCACCTTGGCAGCGTGCCGCATGTTGCCGATATGTTCGAGTGGAACGGACTGCGTTTCGAAGTCATGGACATGGACGGCAACCGGGTCGATAAGGTCATGGTAACGCTCAAGCCGGTCAAGAATGATGCTTCAATTTGATTCCCGACGCTCTACAGTCTACGGCAGGGGCGGCATGGTTGCCGCCTCCCAGCCGCTGGCAACTGCCGCCGGGCTGGAAATCCTCGCCAGGGGCGGCAACGCCGCCGATGCCGCCGTCGCCGCAGCCGCCGCGCTCAATGTGACCGAACCGACCTCCACTGGGCTGGGCGGCGATATGTTCGCGTTGTTCTACGATGCCCAAACCTGCCAGGTGACGGCCCTGAACGGTTCGGGCCGCGCCCCGGCGGGATTGACGCTGGAACGCCTGCGGCGCGAGGGGCTGGGCTCCGGGCTGCCTCCCTTCCACCCGTATACCGTTACTGTACCGGGAGCGTGCGCGGGTTGGTGCGACCTTATCGAGCGGCATGGCGCGCTTTCGATGAACGAGATTCTCTCCCCGGCGATTCGATTGGCCGAGGAGGGCTTCCCGGCCGCCCCGCTGACCGCCTACTTCTGGAGTCGCGGGGCGGAGCGGCAGTTGAAAACTGCCCCGAACGGTCACGAACTGACCATCAGAGGACGCGGCCCGTGCGCCGGGGAGATTTTTCGGAACCCCGGCCTGGCACGCACCCTGCGGGCGGTTGCCGAAGGCGGCAAGAAATCTTTCTATGAAGGCCCGATTGCCGAGGCCATCGTGGAAGTTCTTCGCGGCGCGGGCGGCTGCATGACCGCTGACGACCTCGCCGCGCACGCATCCACTTGGGAGACTCCCGCCAGCGTCACCTTTGGCAACTTTCGCGTTTACGAATGTCCGCCCAACGGGCAGGGAATTACCGCCTTGCTGGCGCTCAATCTGCTGGAGGGGTTCGAACTGGCCGGGCTGGAACCGCTTTCGGCGGAACGGCTGCATCTCGAAATCGAGTCCCTTCGGCTGGCTTTTGCCGATACGCGCTGGTATGTGGCCGACTACGGTTTCCGAAATCTCCCGATTTCGGAAACTCAACCTCAGGAGATGTTGGAGCGCGGGTGGGAATGGCTGCTCTCCAAAGACTACGCTGCCGAACGGCGCAAACTGATACATCCCAAACGCGCCACGCTCGACCAGCAGAAAGGCCGCCCGTTTACCTCGTCGGATACGGTGTATTTCTGCGTCGTTGACCGGTGGGGCAGCGCCTGTTCGTTCATCAACAGCAATTACATGGGGTTCGGCACGGGCATCGTTCCCCAAGGCTGGGGCTTTTCGCTCCAGAACCGAGGGCACAACTTCAGCCTGGACCCGGCCCACCCCAACCGGCTGGAGCCGCGCAAACGGCCCTACCACACAATTATTCCTGGATTAATCACACGCCTTGACCATGGACGATGGACGACGGACGATAAACGGTCAATGGTCGATGGTCAATTGCCTGACGGGGACGAGTCGCTGTTTGGCCCCTTCGGCGTGATGGGCGGGTTCATGCAGCCGCAGGGACACGTCCAGGTTGGCCTGGCGCTGATGGCCGACGGCCTCGACCCGCAGTCGGCCCTCAACCTGCCGCGCTTTTGCCTGGAAGACGGCAATTCATCAGACGCTGTTGCCCTCGAGGAGGGCATTCCACTCCCGGTCATGTCGGCCCTGGCGGAGATGGGGCACCCTGTCCGACCGGTTAGCGGCTGGGGGCGGGCGCTGTTTGGCCGCGGTCAGGTCATCCTGCGCGATAGCGGCGGCGCGCTTTCAGCCGGGAGCGACCCGCGCGCCGATGGATGCGCGATGACCCTGGTTTAACGGGAACCGTTTGCAGCCTTGAAACGTCATGAATTTGATGAATTTGTCATTCCAAGCGAAAAAATCGTGCTATAATTAAATTAATTCCCCGGACGGTTGATAATATATTTTAACAAGGGTGGCCGCGGGGCCAGGTTTCATGAGAATAATTCCCGATTCAAAAAATTAAAGCATTTACCGCGTCCTTACCTTAAGGACGGGGCTTTTATTTCCCTTATCCCATCCCCTGCAGAGAAAAACCTATGATGAATATCCTCGAACTCGAAAGCAAGCCTCTTTCCGACCTTCGCCATCTGGCTTTTAAGGACTATGGTATCCAGAATGCCAACCGGTTGAAGAAGGAGGCCCTGGTGCTGCGCCTGCGCCAGGAAGAAGCCTTGCGCGATGGGCTTGAAATTCGCGGCGGTATCCTGGAAATCATGGACGAGGGGATTGGGTTCCTCCGTTCAGCGCGTTACAGCATCAGTGACGATGATGTCTATGTTTCCCAGGCCCAGCTGCGGCGTTATGAACTGCGCTCCGGCGACCTGATTATCGGTCATGTGCGCGCGCCGCGCGAATCGGAACGTCACTGGGGGTTGTTGAAAGTCGAGACGGTCAATGGCGTCGACCCGGAAGATGCACGCCGTCGTCCCAAATTCGAGACCCTCACTCCCATTTTTCCCGAAAAACGCTTCGACCTGGAAACCAGGGGCGACATCCTCGCCACCCGCATGATTAATCTGATTGCCCCCATCGGGCGCGGTCAGCGTGGTCTGATTGTTTCTCCCCCAAAATCGGGCAAAACCACCATCCTGAAGCAGATTGCCAACGCGATTTCGACCCAATATCCCGACGTTCACCTGATGGTGGCCCTGATTGGCGAGCGTCCCGAAGAAGTGACCGATATGGACCGCTCGGTGGATGCCGAGGTGATTGCCTCCACCTTCGATGAGCCGGTGACATCGCATGTCCGCACGGCTGAAATTGCGCTCGACCGCGCCAAGCGCCTGGTGGAAATTGGCCGCCATGTTGTCATCCTGATGGATTCCATCACCCGCCTGGCGCGCGCCTACAACCTGACGGTGAACCCCTCCGGGCGCACCCTTTCCGGCGGCATGGATCCCTCCGCGCTTTACCCGCCCAAGCATTTCTTTGGCGCGGCGCGCAATATCGAAGAAGGCGGCTCGCTGACCATCATCGCCACCTGCCTGGTCGATACCGGCTCCCGACTCGACGATGTGGTGTACGAAGAATTCAAAGGCACCGGCAACATGGAATTGCACCTCTCGCGCAAACTGCAAGAGCGCCGCATCTTCCCGGCGGTCGATATCGAACGCTCCTCCACCCGCCGCGAAGATCTCCTGCTCGGCCCGGACATCCTACAGCGCGTTTGGACGATGCGCCGCATGTACGGCCAGATGACCTCCAACCCGCCGCAGGGCGCCGGCATGGACCAGACCGTTGCCACCGAAGCCATTATTACTCGTATGTCTAAGACCAAAAACAACCAGGATTTCTTAGAAACCCTCCATGATAGTATGTGATAATACGATATTCGATATTCGTACATCGAGTATCGATACCGCATATCTACCATCGAGCACCCAATATCGAATTCTGAGTTATGAAAAGAAGTTCTTCATCTCCCCGGTTTAATTTTATCAGTTGGGGAATTACGCTGCTTATCGTACTTAGCCTGGGCGGGTTTGCCTTTTGGCATACCCGCAATGGTTCAGCCAGCGCCGCGCCTGCGCTGCCTCCAGCCGCTGCGCCCACCCAGGAGAGCATTCAGCCTGCTGTCACGCCGGGGCCGTCCATCTCGATACTTTCCCTGCCCTCCATCGACCGCGACCTGAAACTCGAAACCATCATCCCGGAACGCCCGCAGTACGGCGTACTCAATCACACCGTCCGGCGCGGCGATGCCTTGTACCGGATTGCCAAAGAGTTCGATATCAAGCCCGAAACGCTGTTATGGGCGAATTTCAACGTTTTGAAGGATGACCCGCACGGCCTGAAACCCGGCCAGGAGTTGCAAATCCCGCCCACCGACGGCCTGCTCTACCAGTGGAAAGAAGGCGATACGATTGAAAAAATCGCGGCTGCGTACCGGGCCAAACCCGAAGACATCATCAACTGGCCGGGCAACCTCCTCGATTTGAGCAATCCGCAGCCAAATCCAAATCAGTGGGTCATGATTCCCGGCGGCTGGCGTGAGTCCAGGTCCCCTACGGTCGATGTCGGCAGGGCGGCTTCCGGCACTTGTAATGTTTCCTTTAGCGGTTTCGGCTGGCCGGCGGGTGAAACCTACCTCTCTGGCAACGACTATTTCCCCGGCCACTACGCCATCGATATCGCCGCCGTCGAAGGCGCGCCCATCTATGCCGCGGGCAGCGGGGTCATCACCAAAGCTGCCGGGGGCTGGAACAATGGTTATGGCAACTACATTGTCATCGACCACTGTAACGGCTACAGCACCCTTTACGCCCACTTGAGCGTTATCAATGTTTCGGTCGGCACAGTCGTCGGGCGCGGCGCGGTGATTGGCGCATCGGGTAATACCGGCAACTCCTTCGGCGCGCACCTGCATTTCGAGGTCCGGCTCAATGGCGCATACATCAACCCCTGGGGCATCTTCCAGTAAGAGTCTGGAGTCGGAACTGCGGGTTGTCTTGCAGGGCATCCTGCCGGGCGGTCTGCGGTTTTTTGATTCCATCGGCTCGACCAACGACGAAGCCCTGGCCTGGGCTTCCTCCGGCGCGCCTGACTTTTCCCTCGTCATTGCCGATGAGCAGACCAGCGGACGCGGACGCATGGGGCGCGCCTGGTTTACCCCGCCTGGCGCGGCGCTGGCTTTCAGCCTGGTTTTGCGTCCGAAAGGCGCGGAACGCGAAAAGATCGGTTTATTCTCTGGCCTGGGCGCGCTGGCGTTGGTGGATGCGCTCCAGGCCTTTGGCATTGCCGCGCAGGTCAAATGGCCGAACGATGTCTTGATTCGACGTAAAAAGGCAGCCGGAATCCTGGCCGAAACGGTCTGGCTGGGGACGGAAGTGGACAGCGTGGTGCTGGGGATGGGCGTCAATGTCAGCCCCGATTCCGTCCCGCCCCCTGAAGGGTTGAACTACCCTGCCACCTGCGTACAAACCGAGGCAAGGGAATCCATCTCGCGCATTGACCTGCTCAAGACCCTGCTGCAAGCGATTCAGCGTCGGAGGGCGGTGCTGGCGACTGAGACTTTCCTCCGCGACTGGGAATCTGCCCTGGCCTTTCGCGGCGAAACCGTCCGGGTCTGGGTCAGCGACGCCGAGACCTTTACCGGACAACTCCTCGGCCTCGAACCCGACGGTGGTTTGCGGCTTGGCCTGCCCGATGGGACGATAAAACTCATCCGCTTTGGTGAAGTCCACCTGCGTCCTGAACGTATTTGCCTGCGGCCTGCCTGGACCGCTCAAAGGACTGTCCGACGTGATATACTCTAACGCGCGAGGTGAACTATGTTCGACGATTTGCGTAACAGCGACCAACCCATCTTCGAAGGCGAACAGGTCAAAAAGAACGAGCCAGTTTTGTCGATGCCCAACCGTCCCGCTGCCAGAAAGAAAAAAAGCGGGAAATTCCTGGGCATGACGGCAACGCAGCGTTTTGTCCTGTCTGCATTGCTATTCCTGTCGGTTTGCATGGTGGGTATCGCCGTGCTGTTTGTAACCGGCAGGATTGCGCTTCCGCTTTGATAAAAAACTCCCGCTCAATCGGCGGGAGTTTTGATTCGATCACTCTCCTCAACTTTAGTTTCCGCTAAATAGCAAATGACGTAGGCTGCAAGCGAGCATTGCAACAAGAACGGATACACAATCCGCCAGGCACTGGTTTTCAAAAAACGACAAAAACCGCTCAAACAGGCGATGA
>DAOUAZ010000374.1:0-16169 GCA_034432975.1 Anaerolineales bacterium
GCCGAGAGCATCTTGCCCACCGCGAACCAGCCGCGCGGCAGGGGGTTGATGAGCAGCGGTTCGAGCGAGCCGCGCTCGCGCTCCCCGGCGGTGGCGTCGGTGATGACCGGGGCCGCGCCGTTGAAAATGGCAAAGATGATGAAATACGGCAGCATCGACAGGAAAATCAGGGCCTGGCTCTGCGGGGTGGCCGTATCGCGCTCTTCGACCTGCACCGCCCGCGCCACTTCGGGGCTGACCCCGCGCAGGCTGAGCCGCAACATGCCGATATATTCGCTGTATGCTTCGAGCAGGCGGGTTGCCTGGCGGATGTCGCCCAGCGCCGACTGGCGGGTGCTGTCGAAGACCAACTGCACCCGGGCCGATTTCCCGGCGCGAAAATCTTCCCCGTATTCGGGCGGGATGACCAGGGCGACGTTAATATCCCCCGCCCGCACCGCCGCTTCGGGGTCGGCGGGCGCAGTCTCGATGATGACACCCTGCTGTCGAAGGAAAGCCACCAGGCTGGGAGCATGTTCCGCGCCCAGCACCGGCAGGCGCAAGGCTTCCCTGGCGCTCTCGCGGAAGGTGCTGCCGAGCATCAGAATCATCGCGCCCATAATCAGCGGGCCAAACAAGGCCCAAAAGACGCCGGTCGTCCAACTGCGGTAATCGCGCAGGTTGTCGAGCATTTCCTTCTGGAAAATGACCCAAATCTTCTTCATCGTTCCAATCCTTCCGCCGAGCCAACACCTGCACTTGCGCCAGGTGCAAGTGTGGCGGCCATGAAGGCGTCTTCCAGGTTCTCCTGCCCGGTCTGGCGGCGCAGGTCGTCGGGCGCGCCGCTGGCAGAAATCTGTCCGTGTGAAATGATAATAATCTGGTCGCACAGCGCGGCGACTTCCTGCATGATGTGGCTGGTGAACAGGACGCATTTGCCCGCCTCGCGCAGGCGCTGGATGAACTGGCGCATGGCGCGGGTGCTCATCACATCCAGTCCGTTGGTCGGCTCATCGAGCAGGACGTTTTGCGGGTTATGCACCAGGGCGCGGGCAATCGCCACTTTGAGTTTTTCGCCGGTCGAGAAGCCCTCGGTTTGTCGGTCGACAATCTCCTGCATATCGAGCATCGCCAGCAGGGAGTCAATCTGTTTTTCGAGCGATTCCCCGCCCAGGCCGTGCAGGCGGCCATAGTAGCGGATGTTTTCGCGGCTGGTCAGGCGCGGGTACAGCCCGCGCGCATCGGCCAGCACGCCAATCCGGCGCTGCACTTCGAGCGGGGCGCGGGCGACATCGAAGCCATCGACCTGCGCCGCGCCGCTGTCGGGCTTGAGCAGGGTGTAGAGCATCCGCAGGGTGGTGCTTTTGCCCGCGCCGTTGGGGCCGAGCAGACCGGTAATCTGCCCATTCGGCGCGGAAAAGGAGACGTTTTGGACGGCCTTGACTTTGCCAAAGGATTTGGAGAGGGATTGAACGACAATCATAGTTTTACCTTTTGGAGTCGAAAATCTCCCGATTTTGTATCTTCTCAAAAAAATGGGGAAACGTCCCGAAGGTTTGCTTGAAAAACCTGGTTGAGCCGTTCAAACCTTCGGGACGGTGCTTAGGGCTGCGGCCCGCTGAAATCGACGAAAAACGGCGGCGGCTGGATGTTCGCCGCGCAGGAGGTCTCCAGCCCGGCCAGCGAACCGGCCTGGATGAAATCGCGCAGGATGTCGGCGACGCAGCGGCTGGCGAGGTTGCCGTGTCCCATGCCGGGGAAAATAATGTGGAGGTCGTTGCTGAGACTCTCCGCCGCTTTTTCGGCGTGATACGGTGGGGTGATGGGGTCCGCTTCGCCGGAAAGAATCAGGACGGGAACATCCGACTGGACCGGGGCGCGGAACCCGGCTGAGACCTCCCCGCGCGGCCATTCGGCGCACACGGCGGCGAAATCAATCGTCCGGTCGATGAATACGCTCTCCGCGCTGCGGCGGGCGGCTTCGGCGGGGTCAATCAGCGGGGAGTCTTCGGTACAAGTCACGGCGTAGAACATGCCATCGTATAACCCGGCATTGACCATGAATGCCGATGAAATCAGCGGGATGTAGTTTTGCTCGGCGTAGGCGGCATAGATGGAAACCGGCAGGGTGGCAACCAGGTCGGGGACGTAGAGCGTGCTAAAGACCATGTTGGTCAACAGGCGCGGCGTCACCGTCAGGTCGAGCGGGCGGTTGGTGAGCGGGTGCGGGATGGTAATTTCCGACGAATCCTGCTCCAGGCGCGCCAGGACATCACGAAATTCCCCTTCCAGGTTTGGAAAGGTTTCGTTACAGGCCGGGTCGGCTTTACAGCGCGCAAAAAACGCATCGAGGGCGGCCTGGCCGTCAACGGCGGCATCCATGAACATCACAAAATCCGCTTCCACCACCGCATCGAGCGTGACGGTGCGCACCCGCTGCGGGAACAGGCGCAGGTAGGTGAGCGCGGCGCGCGTGCCGTAAGACGCGCCGTACAGGTTGATGGTTTCGTAGCCAAGCGCGGCGCGCACCTGGTCGAGGTCGGTCATGGCGATTTCGGTGGTGTAGAAGCGCGGGTCGGCTTCCAAGCGCTGGGGGCAGCTTTTCAACTGCTCGAGGGCCTGCTCGTCGGTCAGGGTTTCGTCTTCCATATCCAGGCAGCGCAGGGGGTTCGATTTGCCCGTGCCGCGCTGGTCGACCAGGACGATATCACGGCTTTCGTGGATGTCGTACAGGAGCGGCAGCAGGCTGGGGAAGGTCTCGATGGCCGATTGGCCGGGGCCGCCCGCCAGCAGGAAGAGCGGGTCGGGGGCCGGATTGCGCTTGATGGCCGGGATAACGGCGATGTTCAGGTCGATTTGCCGTCCGCCGGGGTTGGCGCGGTCTTCGGGAACGGTCAGCACGCCGCAGCGGGCATCGGTCTGCGCGCCGCGCGGCGAGACCAGGGCGCATTTTTCCAGCGGAATCGAAGGCCGGGGCGCGGCGGGGGCACTCTGGGGGGCGCAGGCTGACAGGAACAAGCAAATCAGTATCAGCAGCGCAAAAGGCTTAAGTTTCATGGACAGGTTCATCCTTTTCCGGGAAAAAAACTTCCTCGATGGAGAGATGGAACAGGCGGGCAATTTTGAATGCCAGGGGCAGGCTGGGGTCGTATTTTCCGGTCTCGATGGCGTTGATGGTCTGGCGCGAGACATCCAACTTTTCCGCCAGGTCGGCCTGTGACCAATCGCGCTCGGCGCGCAAGACCTTGAGCCTGTTTTTCATTGATCTTTCCTGAAAAAACAAGGATTCTTTACAAAAACATTCCGGGTGGTTTCACCCAAGGACAAAATAAAATGTAGCGCCTTTGCCCAACTCGCCTTCAGCCCAGATGCGCCCACCGTGCCGGTGAATGATGCGCTGGACAGTGGCCAGCCCAATCCCCGTTCCCTCGAACTCATCGGAATGATGCAGGCGCTGGAAGGCGCCGAACATCTTATTGGCATAGCGCGGGTTGAAGCCTGCGCCGTTATCGCGCACGAAATAGATGGTCTCCCCGGCTCGGGTTTCCATGCCAAATTCGATACGCGCCTGTCCCTTTTTGGATGTAAATTTCCAGGCGTTGCCGAGCAGGTTTTCGAGAACAATCCGCAGGAGGCGCGAATCGCCATCGGCAAGCGCCTGGTCTGCCACAAGCCATTCCACTTCCCTTTCGGGCTGTTCCCGAGACAGGGCCTCCAGGATGCTGCGCGCCAGCGGGCTCAGGTCGATTGGTTCGCGGTGAATCTCGGCGCGGGTCATGCGCGAGAGACCCAGCAGGGCATCCACTAACTGGCTCATGCTGTCGTTGGCGGAGCGCACCTTGTCAATCAGTTTACGCGCTTCTGCGCTTAAATCCCCGGCATACTCGTTCATGAGAATGCGCGAGAATCCATCGATGGCGCGCAGCGGGGCGCGCAGGTCATGGGAAACAGAATAAGCAAAGGCTTCCAGTTCCTTGTTGGCAACCTCCAACTGGAGGGTACGCTCGGCCACGCGCTGCTCCAGTTCCCGATTGAGTTTGCGAATTTCAGCCTCGCTATAACGCAAGGCATATTCAGCGCGCTTCTGCTCAGTGATGTCGTGAACGACGGTGATGTGGGTAGAAGGCGGCTCGCCCGGATTCCACAACGGAGAAACGGTCAGCAAAACCCAGACCAGCGTGCCGTTTTTACGGATGTAGCGTTTTTCCATCGTAAATTCGGGAATTTCCCCGCGTTTCAACTGCTCCAGCAAATCCAGGTTTTTTTGCAGGTCGTCGGGATAGGTAATGGATGGGAAATCGATACTTTCCATTTCCTGGCGGCTATAGCCAAGGATTGCGCCATATTTCTGGTTGACTTTGAGAAACCGCCCGGTATTGGTATCCCCCTGGGCCACCCCCACCCCGGCATTTTCGAACAAGACCCTGAAACGCTTTTCGCTTTCGCGCAGTTCATTTTCGGCGCGCTTGCGCTCGGTGATGTCGTGAACAACGGCGATATGCGTATCCGGGGGCTGCCCAGGAACCCAAAGGGGAGAGACAATCAAGTGTACCCAAACCAGTCTGCCATCCTTGCGAAAATAACGTTTTTCCAGCGTAAACTCAGGGATTTGCCCTTTTTTCAGACGTTCCATCAGGTCAAGGTCTGCCTGCAAGTCATCGGGATGGGTAATAGTCTGGAAATCGAGACGCTTCATTTCCTGGCGGGTATAGCCGACAATATCACAATACTTTTGGTTGATTTGAATGAACTGCCCGGTGATTGAATCAATCTGGGCCACGCCAACCCCGGAATGTTCGAACAAGATGCGGAAACGGTGTTCGCTTTCACGCAAGGCGGTTTCAGCGCGCTTGCGGGCTGTAATATCGCGCACAATAGATAGCGCCAGCCCATTCGGCAAGGAGGCATTGGTGACCTCGACCGGGATGCGCGTCCCGTCCTTGCGGACATCCACGCTCTCAAAAGGCTTGCCGCCATACAGGGTAAATTCTTCCTCGATAACGCGCCTCCTGCGCCCCATTTCAGGCGCAATCAAGTCCGGGATGCGCATTTGGAGCAATTCTTCGCGCGTATAGCCGAGTAGTTCACAGGCGCGGTGATTGACATCGACAATGCGGTCTTCGCGGTTTTCAATGAAAATAGCATCATTGGCCCGCTCGAACAAGGCACGGTAACGCGCCTCGCTCTCGCGCAGGGCCTGTTCCGCGCGCACGCGGTCGGTAACATCAAGGGTGAAACCGGCCAACATGTCCGGTTTGCCGTCTATGAAAATCGGGAATTTGGTCGTTTCATACACCCGGCCATGCAATTCTTCGACGACATGAACGCGCTGGCCTTCGTTCAAGATGCACAAATCATCGGCAACTATGCTTTTTGCCAGGTCAGAAGGAAACAATTCATCCATCGACTTGCCAATCGCCTGCTGAATCGGCATGCCCAACATCTGCTCATAATTCTTGCTCAAGCGCAGGGAGCGGATATTTTTATCTTTGAAAAACACATAAACCGGGCTATGTTCGAGAAAAGACGAGAAAATGACCTCGTTTTCACGCAGCGCATCTTCCATTTGCTTGCGCTCAGTAACATCGGCGTGAACGCCAACCAGCCCAATAATTTTCCCATCTCCATCGACGTTCGGGTAAGCGCGCAAGAAGATGTCCCGAATGCTTTTATCCCTGGCGTACATTTTCACTTCGCCAACCCATTGCCCACCCGACATGATGGTCGCAAAAACCTGCCGGCCAACTTCCTTGTCCACGTAGAGTGTATCAGGGGGATAGTCTCCTATCTCGCCAAATAAGCGGCTGAAGGCCTCGTTCTGGTAATAATGCCGCCCCTCAGGCGTGGACATGCCAATCGCATCGGATGAATTCTCCACAAACAACTTGAACAGGCGCTGGGACTCTTCAGCCTGTTTCCGCTCGGTGACATCAGTGAAAGTTGTGGCCAGCAAATCACCGGCAGGCTGCGTGATAATCTCCACAAGGCGGCGGCTGCCATCTTTGCAAGTAACCTGGTAAATACGCGCTGGCGTGTGCATTCCGCGGCCCAAGACCAATTCCACATCTGCCTGCCAGGTTGTAATTGCCCGCTGGCGGTACGATTCGTCCGGGTAAGCGAGTTTCAGCCAGTCTTCGATGGTCGGAATGTCCTGGATAGTATAGCCAAGGACATCCGTAAACATCTGGTTATAGGCCAACACCCGCCCCCGCCGGTCCGAAATTCCAACCGGAACAGGCAGGAAGTGGATGGCTTCCCGGAAGCGGCGTTCGCTCTCGCGCGACTCGGCTAACAGCCGCCGCTTTTGCAAACGTTTACGCTGGATATGCGCCAGGAGCATCGGGGATGGAGTTCCGTATTTTCGCATGGCAACCTCGTGATTTGATTCTAACCACGATTCGCGCAAGATTGGAAACGGATTCCGGGGGTCATTTGTGTTAAACTTTTGGGCATGTCATCGACAACAATACAACATAAATTGTTGCTGCTCTCGAAACAGGCCAGCGACTACCGGGCCGTCTTGGAGGACGCCAGGCTGCCAGGGCTGAAAATTGTATCCGGCGAGGAGCAACCCTACCCCGCTGAATGCGATATCGCTTTTGGCGAACCAAATCTCCTCCGAGACGCCCTGCCGCGCCTGCCCGGCCTGCGGTGGGCGCAAAGCACCTGGGCGGGAGTCGAACCGCTGCTCGACCCGGCGCTGCGTCGTGACTACACGCTAACCAATGCGCGCGGCGTCTTCGGCGGGTTGATGTCTGAGTATGTGCTGGCCTACCTGCTGCTGCACGAGCGCAAGATTCTCCAGCGATTGGCAGCGCAAAAAGAGCAGCGTTGGGATTCGTCCCTGACCGGCACGCTGCGCGGCAAGACCATCGGCCTGTTGGGCGTTGGTTCGATTGGCGCGGAGCTGGCGCGAACGGCGAAGTTTTTCGGGATGAATGTGCGGGGATATACCAAGTCGAGTGAGACGAGTAAGCATGTAGACAGGTATTATCATGGCTCGGGGCTTTTGGAATTTGCGGACGGGCTGGACTACCTGGTTTGCGTATTGCCCAACACCCCTGCCACCCGCGGGGTTGTCGATGCGGAGCTGTTGGCCCAGTTGCCTCCCCACGCGCTGTTCATCAATGTCGGACGCGGAAGCGCGGTGGATGAACCAGCGTTGATACAAGCCCTCGAAACGGGAGCAATTTCCGGCGCGGTGCTGGATGTCTTCGAGCAGGAACCGCTCCCGGCGGAGCATCCGCTCTGGACAGTGAAGAATCTCATCGTCACGTCCCACACCTCCGCGCCCAGTTTCCCGGCGGAGATTGCGAGGGTGTTCATCGAAAATTACCGGCGCTACCTCGCGGGCGCGCCGCTGGAACATGTCGTCGATTTCGAGCGCGGGTACTAAAACGCCAGGTTGGCCCCCAGGCGGATAGGAATTTCGACCTCGCGCGGGGCCGGGATGACTAACCACCAGCCTGCGCCGCCGGGGTCGCCGTTGCGCCGCCAGGCGTTCCACAGACCGCCCTCGCCGTAATACGGCGCGGATTTCGTCCTGCCGGTGAGCGGGTCGATGTAGGTGACGGTGACGGCGTACTTGCTGCCCGGGGCAACTGAAACCCCGGTGACAAGCACGAAATGCGCGCCAGAACGCGGGGTGTCGAACAGAGTAAGCGCGTCGATAATCACAGGAGTTCCCCGCCGCAGTTCGCGGAAGAGCAAATCGAGACCATCCTGCGGCGAAACGACCTGCCCGCTGGAGATGTTTTTGGTGTAATGCCGGATGATTTTGACCATGTTGGCCGGGCTGGTATAAGGATATTTCGTTTCGGTGTACCAGCCCTGCCCTTCGGCGTATGTAAGGATGGCGCGCTCACTGATATTCCCCATCGGATAAGCGTAGTGATAGGCCATCGCCAGGACCGCCGGGCCGCAGGAAGTGGTTTTCGACTGCTGGAACGGCCTGACCGACAGTTGGATGAATTCCCCTTCCGAGTGCAATGCACGCGCCGGGTGAGGAGAAACCAACAGATCAAAAGCGGCAACGAGCAGGAACAGGGTGATTAGCAAAAAATGTCCCGAAGGTTGCTGAAAAACGGCGAAATCTTTCATCAAAAACCTTCGGGATGGCACCTTCGGAATGAATTCCGCGTTACGCAGGCGATTTTTCCATGTGCATCGGCATGGGTTGGTCGCCTTCCACATAATCAGAGATGATTATCAGGACGTTGGAAACCATGCCACCGGAATTGCGCCAGCGATGTTTCAACTGCGCCGAGAATAGCAGGCTGTCGCCCGCTTCGAGGGCATAAACCTGGTTTTCAACCTGGTATTCGACCTGCCCGCGCAGGCAGTAGACAAACTCATGCCCGGTGTGGACGACGCTGCCCGGTCCGCTGCTGGCCCCGCTTTCCAGGGTCAGCATAAAGGGCATCATTCGGCCCGAAAACTGTTCCCCGCCCAGGCCTTCCCACAGGCCGCGCATGAAGGGCAGCCTGGGACGCTCCTCGCCTTTCAGGAAAACCACCTTTTTGCGGGAGGATTCGGGGCTGAAGAAATCCGTCACCGGCACGCCGAGCGCATCAGCCAGGCGATAGAGCGTGGAAACAGAGGGCGAGGTTTTGCCGCGTTCAATCATGCTCAAGGCATTGGCAGAGAGGCCGCTCATCTGGGCCAGGGTGCGCATGGAGACTTTGCGCCCCTCGCGCAACTGGCGCAGCCGAATACCAACGTCGATGGAAATGGCTTCCCTGGATAAAGTTGGCATATTGACGCTCCTGAACCTATCGTTATTTGAGTGTACCACAAATCTGACAATTGTTATCTACAAAGGTGACAGCCGCTCTACAAGCGACTGTCACCTTCGACACGGCGAAACGGGTTGTTCAGTTTAACCTTCAGGGGGTTGGGCTGGGTTCAGGGGTGGGCGGTTCCACCGTTACTTCCGGCGTAGGCGTAAAGAGCGAGGCCGGGTCAACGGTCGGCGTGGGAGGATAACACTCCATGAACAGGCGGTTATATTTGGCGGCATAAGTGTTATCGAGCGGACTGATAGCAGCGGCCTCGTCCCACAGGTCGATGGCAATGCAACGGTCTTTCATCCGCTGCTCTTCGGCTTTCATATCGCCATAATTGAGCAAAGATTCGCGGTAACGCTGCCCGGCGGTCACGCCAGTTGCATCACGCAGTCCCGGGTACAGGTTATAGACCTCACCAAAATAGTTAACAGCCTGCGGCCAATCGACCCCGAAGAACGAGGAAGCCTGGATATACATGCGCGCTCCCGTGCGCAGGCTAAGGGCCTGGTTATCGAGCGGGCCAAATCGCTCGGCCAGAGTCAGGTCGTAAATGCCGCCCTCCAGGTTGGTAGTCTGGAATGCGCCCCGGCCCAAAATCTGGTCGATGCCGCGATTGCGCAGCGCAACGAAATACATTCCGTCCACTTCGACGACGTGATAGGCTGGGTCGGCCTTGCGCAGGGCATCCAGGGAGCCAACCGCGCCATCCCAATCCTTGCCCTGGATTTGCTGGCGGGCATTGGCGAGGATGGTTTCCTGGGTACGCATATCGGGGGTGGGGGTCAGAGTAGGCGTTGCGGTCGGCGGCAGAGTAGGCGTAATGGAGAGCCTGACCTGCGCTTCGACCAGCATCTCGCTCACGCCGGGGTAATTGGCATCCTTGCTCAAAATCCATTCCAGCCGCTGGCGGGCAATTTCATAACGCCCGGCTTCCATATCCTGGCGGGCGGCAGCCATTTGTTCGTCAATCTGGCCGATTGACTGGGCTTTGGCCGCCGCCACGCGCTCCGAAACGCCCATGCTATAGCCGCCAAAACTGCCCGCCGCAATGACGCCCAGCAAAACCAGCAGGCTTATCCAAAACGAGGCGCCGCCCCGCCGCTTGATTTTATTGGGCTGCGTACTAGAGAGATTGTTAGGGTTAGATTCAGACATAGGCGCGATTATATCCTAATTTCAAAGCCGGAAAAGCAGGCGGAATTCGGACCAGACCAGGGCGAGAGCCAGGACTCCGCCCACGAACATACCCGCCAGGGCAGTCGAAACCGCCCCGCCGGGCAGGTAGACCGCCAGGCCATAGGCTGTGATTCCGCCTAACAAGGCGGCGGCTACTCCCTTGCCGACCGCCGTCAAAACCCGCACCGGGCGTTCCAACCGCCGGTTGAGCATGGTCAGCATGAAAATCGCTTCGGCAGCCAGCGAAAGTTCGGCAGCGGCGATGATGTACGGGCCAATCTCACGCAGCCAGGTCACGCCGGTAATGCCAATGGCGAGGTAAATCACCAGGCGCAGTATCACGCCAAACAGCGGCATGAGCGGTTCCTTGCGGGCATAAAACGCGCGCGACATGGTCTCTTGCATGGCGTAACCGGCCAGAGTCAGCATATATACACGGGACGTTAACGCCAGTAGATTGGTTCCCGCCTCATCGAAACCGAAGGCGACCGCCACGAGCGGTTTGATTCCGGCAATGACAACCGCCGCCACCGGGATGGTGAGCGCGAGCAAGACGCGCAAGGCCTTCTCCAGTGTTTCTGAGAAGGTCTTCCACTCGCCCTTGCCTGCAAACTCGGCCAGGGAAGGCAGCAGGGCAGTGGCGATTGCTGTGCCAAGCAGCGTTTCGGGAACCTGCATAATCATCCAGCCGTAGGTCAAGGCCGAGACAGCCCCCTCCTGGTCGAGCCGCGAAGCGAGATTATCGCGGGCCAGGAACATGACCTGGATACCGAGCATGGTCAGCAGGCGCGGGGCCATCAGTTTGAGGGCCTCAATTAAGCCGGAGTTGCGCACATCCAGCGATGCCGTCCAGCGGAACTGGTACTTAATCAATCCGGGAACTTGAATCAGCAGGTGTAAGGCTGCCCCCAGGATGGCGCCATAGACCAGCCCGTGAATCCCCAGGCTGAGAGTCGGGAGCGTGACCGCGCCTATGGAAATCGGCTCCACAGGCGCAAAGAAAAGCGCCCCAATGATTTGACCCACGTTGTAGAAAAATGGGGCCAGCGCAGGCAGCAGGAAGTGCTGGTTGGCCTGTAAACCGCCCATCACCAGGCCGCTGAGCGAGAAAATCATCAGGGACACCAGGTTGAGCCGCATCAGGTCGGCCACCAGTTCCTGCTGCTCCGGGCCAAAACCGGGAACAATCCCTATTTCGGCGCTGACAATCTGCTTGGCAAACATGGCGACGAAAAACGCCACCACGCCGGTTGCGACGAACATCAGGTTGGCGACGCGCGAGAACAGGTCCCAGGCATCTTCGCGCCCGCGCAGGATGATAGACTGGCGCAGGAGCGGGATGAAGGCCATCGAAAACGCGCCGCCCGAAATCAGCGCGAAGAGCAGGTCGGGCAGGTTATTGGCCGAGTTGAAAGCGTCCTGCAAGGGCAGGCTGAAGGTGCGTGAGACGATGAACAGGCGCCCAAAGGCCAGGATTTTATCCAGGCCAAACATGAAAAACAAGAGCAGGGAGGTGCGTGTAAGATGAGATAGTTTTTTCATGAAAAATCGCCAGGATGTGGTTTCGATAGGCCCCGAAAAAACCATTCCGGGCTGCTCGACCAGCAGGGTATCGAAAAAGCAAAACGCCCCGCAATGATACCAGACTGCGAGGCGGTTCTTTTGCCAGGTTGCCGGGTTATCCAGTTATCCGGTTTTCCTGTTTACCGGTTGGTTATCCGGCTCAATGCTGGTGGTCTGCCGGGTCGAAGTGTTCCGCGCCGGGCAGTTTTTCGGCCAGGACGTGTGGCTTGTGAATCAGTACCGGCATACACTGCGGGCAGAGGGCATAACGCTCGCCGCGATATTCGAGAGAGAGCAGGGGGATTTCCTGGGAAGTGCGGCCACAATTCAGGCAGGTTTTTTCAGACATGGTTGGCTCCTATTCGGTAAATTTGCCCAAGGATACCGCCTTTTTCATCATATCTCTGTGACAAAAGTCTCTACAAGGTCCCTTTGTACATCCCGCCATCCACTGAAAGCATAACGCCTGTTACATACGATGCGGCAGGGGAGAGCAGGAAGGCGGCCACGTTGGCAAATTCATCCGGCGAGGCCATCCGCCCCAGGGCGCTTTCCCTGGATTGTTTGGCGAGTTCATCATCTAGCGAGGTGCCGTTCATGCGGGCGCGGGCGGTCATCAGTTCGGTGACGCGCTCAGTTTCCGTCCAGGCCGGCAGGATGGAATTGAAGCGGATGCCGTCCTTGCCCAGTTCGAGGGCCAGTGATTTGGTCAGCCCAACGGTGGCGGCGCGGATGGAGTTGGATAAGACCAGGTTGGCAATCGGCTGTTTGACGGAGTAAGAAGTGACTGTCAGCACGCTGGCAGAATCGGATTGGCGCAGGGATGGCAGGGCGGCCTTAATCAGGCGCACGTTGCTCATGAAGGACAGGTCGATGGCTTTCTGCCAGATTTCCTCGTCGAACGACTCGAACGCGCCCGGCGGCGGGCCGCCCGCGTTACAGACCAGCAAATCCAACCCGCCCAGGGTTTCCGCCGCGTCGCGGACAATCGCTTCGGCCTCGCCCGGCTTGCTGACATCACCGGGCAGCCCATAGACCAATCCGCGCGTTTCGTTGGAAATCTTCAAGACCGCCGTTTGCAGACGGGTATCGTCCCGGCCATTGATGGCGAGCAGGCAACCCTCCCGCGAGAGCAGGCGGGCCGTGGCAAATCCCAACCCGCGCGAAGCGCCCGTCACGAGGGCGCGCTTGCCTTGTAGTTTCAAGTCCATAAAAATATCTCCTATAAATTTGTCCAAGTATACAGGGAAAACAGGAAACAGGGAGGCAGGGAAAAACGGAGAAAACAGATGAAAGGATCAGGGCATTCGTCATAACTTAAGCGAAAAAGACGTGAAAACTAGATTATGCTTGAGGCATGACAACAATCAAAAAGCCATGTAATCCAGACCACTTCCTTCCCAATTGTGAAGTTGCGCCCGCAGTTTCACTGCGGGCGCAAAAATTGTGCAACGGAAACTGACCGGGAAGACTAGAACAACCCGACGACCTTGCCAGTCTCCAGGTCAAGGTCCACATCGTAAAAAACCGGGCGGGTGGGCAGGCCGGGCATGGTGCGCATGGTTCCGAGCAGCGGGTAAAGGAATCCCGCGCCCACGCTGGCGCGTATGTCGCTGATGGTGACGCGGAAACCGGTCGGCGCGCCCTTCTGGTCGGCTTTGTCGGTAAAAGAAAGGTGGGTCTTGGCCATGCAGAGCGGCAGGTCGGCAAAGCCAAGTTTGGTGAACTGCTCAATTTTGGCTTCGGCTTCGGGGGTGTAATCGACGCCATCGGCGCGGTAAATTTCGCGGGCAATCGTCTCGATTTTTTCCTTGACCGGCATCTCCAACGGGTAGAGGAACTTGAAGTGGCTGGGCTGCTCGCAGGCCTTGACCACCGCCTCGGCCAGGGCCACCGCGCCTTTGCCGCCTTCCATCCAATGCCGCGAGACGACCGCATCCATCGCTCCGGCTTCGATGGCCGCCTTGCGCACCATCTCGACTTCATGCTCGGTATCGGTGGCGAAGGAGTTGACGGCTACAACCACATTGACGCCAAACTTGAGCGCGTTTTCGATGTGCCGCACCATGTTGGGCAGGCCCTTCTGGAGCAGTTCGAGATTTTCCTGGGTATATTCATGCGCCAGCGGCTTGCCAGCCACCACCTTTGGCCCGCCGCCGTGCATCTTGAGCGCGCGGACGGTGGCAACCAGTACCACCACATGCGGAACCAGCCCGGAGTAGCGGCACTTGATGTTCATGAACTTTTCCATGCCGATATCCGCGCCAAATCCGGATTCGGTAACCACATAATCGGCCAGTTTGAGGGCAATTTTATCGGCGATGATGGAGGACTGCCCATGCGCAATGTTGGCAAACGGCCCGGCATGGACGATGGCGGGCGTGCCTTCGAGGGTCTGCATCAAGTTGGGTTTGATGGCATCCTTCATCAGCACAGTCAACGCGCCGGCCACGCCCAGGTCTTCAGCAGTCACGGCTTCGCCCTTGCGGTTGACGGCCACCACCATCCGTCCCAGGCGGTCGCGCATATCGGCCAGGCTGGTGGTCAGGGCCAGGATAGCCATGATTTCCGAGGCGACGGTAATATCGTAACCGGAACGATGCTCGTGGCCGGCTTCATCCTTCCCCAGGCCAACCATGATTTCGCGCAAGAAACGGTCGTTGATGTCTATCACGCGCCGCCACTGCACGCCAGCCGGGTCGATATCCAGCCGGGCAAAGCGGGCGCGCTCTTCGGGGGTTAGTTCGTTCGGGTCAGTTTTTTCTATGCCTAACTTCTTCAACCGGCGCAACATAGATGGGGAGAATTTGCGGTTGCCCTTTTTGTCGGGCGGGCAAAGCGCTTCGAACATTTTCTCATCATCGGGGGTGTTCTTTTCGTGCATCATGCGGGCATCCAGCGCGGCGGCGCACAGGTTGTGAGCCGCAGTAATCGCATGGATGTCGCCCGTCAGGTGCAGGTTGAAATCTTCCATCGGAATAATCTGGCTATAGCCGCCGCCCGCCGCGCCGCCCTTGATGCCGAAGGTCGGCCCCTGCGAGGGCTGGCGGATGACGGTCATCACATTCTTACTCAGGTGCGCTCCCAACGCCTGCGAAAGGCCAACGGTGGTGGTCGTTTTGCCCTCGCCCAGCGGGGTGGGGGTAATGGCAGTTACGTCGATGTATTTCCCGTCCGGGTGACCTTTCAGCCGTTCCAGGATTTCCAGTTTGATTTTGGCTTTATACGGGCCATACATCTCCAATTCATCAGCCTGGATTCCCAATTCTTCGGCAATCTGGGTAATCGGCTTAAGCGCGCCAGCCTGGGCAATCTCAATGTCTGACGGCACCGGTTGGACAAGATTCAAGGGGGTGGGGGTAAATTTACGGGGCATGGCTTCTCCTTTGGAACGCGAGCAAGATTTGGGGAATGACCAGGAAACATCCAAAACGACATCCCAAAGGTTTTCCTGGCTCTCTTTTTGCTTTTCAGTCACCTTCGGGATGTTTTTTGATTTACCAATAATCTCCCCTTTATTATGGAAAATTTTCATAAATTAAGCAATAGACTTACGTCATAATCCAAGGCGCAGAAAGTAAGAAGTAAACCGCGCGTTTCACCGTCCACAAACCAACGTGCCCAAATGTTCGCCCGCCAGCGCTTTTTGGAGATTACCCGGCTCTTCGCCGCCGAAGATTTGGGCCGTCAAGCCGGGGATTTCTGTCGCCAGGCCGAGCATTTGCCGCACTTTGGATTCCATCCCGCCGGTCACATCCGCGCCGTGAGACCGCCCCACCCCAGCCCTGACCTCGTTAAACGAGGCCGGGGTGATTTTTTCCACCCTGTTGCGGCGTTCCGGAAAATCGGCCCAGACCGCGCCCTCGAGTCCGGCCAGCAAAATACGGCCTGGGCGCAGTTCGCGCGCGAGATGCTCGAACAGGTCTTCGGTCGAGAGAATCGTCCCACCACGCGCCTCGTCGAAAACCACGTCGCCATAGACGACCGGAACCAGCCCGGCAGATACAGCCGACTTTAGCGGGGTCAAATCCCAGCGCGAGACTTTGCCGTCGCGGGCTGTTACCGCCGAAACGGGAGCCAACGCCAGGGCGGGAACCCCGGCCTGGCGCAGGGCTTCCATTACGAAGCGGTTCAAGACCGAAGCCTGGAACCAGACTTCGGAGAAGCCGAACCAATAGCCCCCCTCTTTCGCTGCCCCCATTTTCGTAGAAAATGGGGGCAGCCGGAGGGGGGTCCCTTCGCGCGTCTTATATTCCTTTGCCGCCACATGCCCAAAGGAGCCGGAACCATGCCCCAAAACGAGGGCAAGTTCAGGCCGGGATTGCTTCGCGGCGAGAATCTGCCGGGCCAACTCAGACAAAATATCGAGGCGCGGGGTATAGGGGCTGGTCTTGTCGGTAATCAGTGAGCCGCCGAACTTGAGCAAGATGAGTTCTGACATGCGTCAATTATAAACGGGTATAATTTTCTCAATGGACATCAAATCCGGAATCCAGGCTGCTATTTTCCTCGCCATCTTGGGAGTGCTGTTGAGCGCCTGGGCGGGCGTGCAAGCCATCCAGTCAGCCCGCAGGGTGATGTATTACCAACTGCGGCGTAAGCGCATTGCTCAGGGCTGGAGACTGCTCGGCGCAGCAATTGGCTTGGGCATCGTCGCGCTGCTGT
>DAOUAZ010000375.1:0-42905 GCA_034432975.1 Anaerolineales bacterium
GTGGGCGGTGCGGGGCGGAATCGCAACGTTACCCAGCCCAGGCAGTAACACGGGATGGTGGCCAGGATAATGGCGATGAGGGTTGCGCGGCGGCGGCTGGTGGCTTCGTCTGATGCAAACACCCCGCTATGATAACAGATGTACCAAAGCCGGGCAAGAAAAATGCCCGGCTTTGGCTGGACCAGTTTTATCCGCTGCCGCCTGATGAGCGGGGGGATTTCAGGGGGGTGCCCTCGAAGTAGAAATTATCGAAACTGACCCCCAGCGAGTGCAGGCCGACCACCAGGCCAATCCGACCCGGTCCGACTTTCAGTTCCAGATTGCTTTGCAGGGTCTTGCCGTTCACCGAAATGGCCGCCAGCCGTTGGCCGCCCCGGTTTTCGACCTCCACCGCGATTCGGTTGGTTAGTTTCCCTGCCCGGATGTTGCCAGACCTCTTGGTCGGCTTGTCCATGATGTAATACCAGGCATTCCAACTCTTGCCCTGGTCCTTGTCGTAATACCAGACGCCATAGGTCTGCCAGGTGGTGATTTCCAGGTCGATGTAATAGCCGTCGTCCTCCCACAGCACAAAGCCAAAGCCCCGGTCCGACGCGCCGCTGACATAGGTGACATCGACTTCCATCTTGTATTCATCGACGATGCCGCAGTCTTTACAGATGACGGTGTATCCTTCCGCGCTATCGACTGCCGGGAAGGGGCCCATGTAAAACGCGCCATTGGCGACAAGGCACTCCTTGCATTCCACCCAGCGCCCAACATCCTTGCTGAAATCATCTTCGATGACCAGCGGCCCGGGCGTGGCGGTGGCGGTGGGGACGGTTGTGGCAGTTGGAACCGGCGTGGAGGTCGGCTCCGGGGTGGGCGAAGCAGCGGCTTTCGTCATCGCTTCGGAGAGGGCAACTTCCGTCGCCTGCATGGCAACCTGTGTTTGCTGGACGGCGAGCGACTGCATCGTGGCGGTCGCATTCATATCCACCGCTGGGGTTGGCGTCAGGGCCGGGCCAGTTGTGGAACAGGCCAGGGAGGCCAGCAGGAACGCAAAAACCATCCACCGGATTTTCCCCAGGAATTTGGGTTTTGTGGTTTTCATGAGAATCTCCTCAGGAGTTTATCGTAAATGACTGCATTAGCGGGTGATTGATATTGTAAGCGGTTTATAGTCTATTTCAACCGCCAGACATCTATGTCAAGATTTATAGACTTACCCTCCTCAAAAGCGGGATATTTTATTCTAAATTGTCTGAACATCCATCTTCAACTGACAAATGTCACTTTTTTTCTCATGACATCCGGCCTGCGGTAAAATCAGGCCATGATTCCCCTGCGACTCAAACTCTCCGGCTTTCTTTCCTACCGCGACCCTGTGGAGGTCGATTTCACTTCCTTCGACCTGGCCTGCATTTCCGGCCACAACGGGGCGGGCAAATCCTCGCTGCTCGACGCCTTCACCTGGGCCTTGTTCGGCGAGGCGCGCAGGCGCGGCGAGGAACTCATCCACGCCGCCAGCAGCGCCGCCGAAGTGGCGCTAACCTTCGCTTACGAAGAAAACGTCTATCGCGTCCGGCGTATTTTGGGCCGGGGCAAAAGCACCTTGCTCGAATTCCAGATTCAAGACGCCGAAAGCTGGCGTCCCCTAACCGAAGCCACCACGCGCGCCACCCAGGCACGCATCGAAGGAATCCTGCGTCTCGATTACGACACCTTCGTCAACGCCTCGTTCTTTTTACAGGGTAAAGCCGACCAGTTCACCCAGCAAAAAGCGGGCGAGCGCAAGCGCATTCTCGGCAGCATCCTGGGCCTGGAAGCGTGGGAAACCTATAAAACCCGCGCCGCCGAGCGCCGCAAAGCCGTCGAAGCCGAACTGAACACCCTGGATGGCCGCCTGGCCGAAATCAACGAAGAACTCAGCCAGGAAAGCGCGCGCAGGGAGCGGCTCAAAGACCTCGGGGGTCAACTCGAACAACTCGAAGCGCTGCGCGCGGCCAAAGAAGCGGCGTTGAAGCAGGCGGAAAAAATGCGGATTTTACTCAGCGAACAGCGCAAACAGGTCGAGATGCTGGGTTCCGCGCTGGAACGTTCCCGCCGCGAACGCGATTCGCTCACCGGCCGCCTCGCCGCGCGAGAGGCCGAATCGGCATCCCAGGCCGCCCTCGTTAACCGCGCCGCCGAAATTGAATCCCGTTATCGCGCGTGGCAGGCCGCCCGCGCCGGCCTCGCTCAATGGGAATCTGTTGCCGGGCAGTTCCGCGAGGCCGAAAAGCGCCGTCAACCCTTCCTGGATTCCATCAACGCCGAAAAAGCGCGGTTGGAACAGGAAAGGCAGTCGCTCAGTGACCAGTTATCAGTCATCAGTGAGCAGAAATTGTTAATGGTTAATTTGAAACCGCAGGTGGTGCTGGTTGAAAAGGCTTTGCTCGACGCCGAAACCCGCGTGGCGCGGCGGACGGATATCGACATCAAACTGCGCGAAGAGCGCGAACGTTTCATCGAACTGGACGGCGAGAACAAACGCCTGAAACTCGAAATGGACGAACTCAAAACCCGTCTCGACCAGGTTTCTGCCATCGAAGGCGCTGGCGAGCAAAGTCGAACCACGTGCCCGTTGTGCGGGCAGCCGCTGACCGGGTCGCACCGCGCCTCGCTTTTGGAGCAGTTGCAGGCTGAAGGCAAAGAGAAAGGCGACCGCTGGCGCGCCAACAAAAACATCATGGAAACGCTGACCGCCGAGGTCAAAGAACTCGAAGCGCGATTAAAGAGTCTCGCAGATGCGGAAAATGAGCGGGTGAAATTGACGGCGCAACTCTCCTCGCTGGCCGAACGCCTCGAAACGGCGAGACAGGCTACAGCCGCGTGGGAATCGGGCGGCGAGAAGCGCCTCGCCGAAGTGGAGAGTTTGTTAAACGGCGAATCCTTCGGGCTGGAAGCGCGCTCCAATTTATCAAAAATAGAATCCGAACTGTCGGCGATGGGCTACGACCTGGCCGCGCACGAAACCGCGCGCCTGGCCGAGCAAGATGGGCGCGCAGCCGAAAAAGAGTGGCTGGATTTGGAGAAGGCGCGCGCAGTTTTGGAGCCACTGGAGCGTGAAGTTGCAGGGTTGCGGGAGGAAATCCAAAATCGTCAATCCGAAATCGAAAATCAAGAAGATGGGTATGCGGCGGCAGCGTCCGCTTTGCAGGGGGCTGAAGCGCAAGTTCTCGATTGGGAGGCCGTCGAGCGCGAGTTTTTCGACCTGAAAGAGCAGGAGAATGCGCTCAACCAGCAGGTCGGCATGGCGCGCCAGATGGTGGCGGTGCTGGACAGCCGCCGGGCGCAGAAAAAGCAGGTCGAGGCCGGGCGCGAGGCCTGCGCGCTGGAGATTGGGCGTTACAAAACGCTGGAACGCGCCTTTGGCAAGGACGGCGTGCCGGCGCTGCTCATCGAACAAGCCCTGCCGCAAATCGAGGAGGCGGCCAACGAATTGCTCGACCGGCTCTCGAACGGGGCGATGAGCGTGCGGTTTGTGACCCAGGCCGGCTACAAGGACAAAAAGCGCGAGGACTTGAAGGAAACCCTCGACATCCAGATTAGCGACGGGGCCGGGACGCGCGACTATGAGATGTTTTCGGGCGGCGAGGCCTTTCGGGTCAATTTTGCCATCCGGCTGGCGCTTTCGGAAGTGCTGGCGCGGCGCACCGGGGCGCGGCTGCAAACCCTGGTCATCGACGAAGGCTTCGGCTCGCAAGATGCGTTCGGACGCCAGCGCCTGGTGGAGGCGATTAACACCGTCCGGCGGGATTTTGCCAAAATCTTGATTATCACTCACCTGGACGAGTTGAAAGACGCCTTCCCGAACCGAATCGAAGTCGAGAAGACGCCGCGCGGGAGCAGCGTGAGGGTGGTGTGAAAAACCTTGATACCCGAAGGCTTCGCTGCGAGCGCTCAGCCGAGCGGTTTCCGAAAATCGCCTCGATTGCGTCTCGAAACCCTTCGGGACGTTCACGTGGCGATTTATGTTGAGAATTGCTGAGACACAGCCCGGATTATTGCAGCCGCAGTAAAATCTTTCCCTCCCGCCACAGGTCTTCCAGTTTGTAGTAATCGCGCACTTCCGGGGCAAACAGGTGAACGATGACCTGTCCAAAATCGACCACCATCCATCCACTGGCGGGTTGGCCCTCCCTGTGACCTTTGACGGCGTGCTTTTCGCGCGCGGCCTCTTCTACGCTTTCAGCCAGCGCGTCTAACATGCGGTCGGATGTGCCGGAGCAGAGGACGAAATAATCGGTGAACATGGCGACCTTTTGCAGGTCGAGCAGGAGGATGTTCTCCCCCTTTTTTTCTTCCAGGGCGTTGACAATGGTGTGGGCAAGTTCGAGTGGTTTCAAGCGGCCTTCCTTCTCCTTCCGTGTCCTTTGCTTTTTTTTTGCTTCCTTGTCTATCTGTGTTCCTGTTTACCCCTTTCCTTCTAACGGGGCGGTGACAAGCCGGGTATAAACCGGCCCTTCTGGTTTCAGGTCACTCTTGTAGAGATGGACTTCGTTAACGGTGAACGTCCCCAATCTGGCAACAGTTGTCTGCTCCAGCAGGCTGCGCAGGGTCTGGATTTCTTCCGGGGCTGCTTGCTCGCGCACGCGGCCAATCGTGAGATGCGGGGAAAATGGTTTTTCGTCGGGGGTGTATCCCAGCCGGGCTGCGGTGGATTCCACCAGCCGCTGCAAGCGAGTCAACTCCGGTGGCACGGATAGTCCAATCCACAAGACGCGAGGGCGGCGCGGGTTGGGAAAACAGCCCAGGTTTTCGACCGAGATGGTGAATGGCGCGGTTTGCGCGCATTCGGCCCGCAGGGCTTGTGCCAGCAGTTCGAGGTTTGGGGCAGAGACTTCCCCTAAGAATTTGAGCGTCAGGTGAATGTTTTCCATGGACACCCAACGCATGGCGCGGCCAGATTCCTTGCGCAGGCTGGCCGTCTGGCTGGAAATCGCTTGTCTGATTTCGGGGGGAATATCGATGGCGATGAAGGCGCGCAACAAACTCATGGAGGGTGTTCAAGGTTTGCGTTGAAGGGCTTTTTCGACGGCCTGTTTCAAATCCAGAAAACCGACGGGTTTAGTCAGATACACGGAAGCCCCCGCTTCCAGCCCGATTTTGATATCACCAGGCATGGACTTGGCGGAAACGACGATGACGGGGATGTGGGACAGGGTTGGTTCGCGGCGCATAAACTTCAGCACTTCCAGGCCGGAAACATCGGGCATCATCACATCGAGGATGACGATATCGGGCTGTTCGGTCGTAATCATGCTGATAGCCGGGGTGCTGGAGTAACTTTTCAGAACCCGAAAACCGCTGACGCGCATCATTTCAGCAAACATTTCAGCGGCATCGGTTTCGTCTTCGACCACCACAACGGTTTTTGGGGCTTCTGGCATGGGTTCTCCACAGTGATATGTCTAAAAATAGCATACTTGGGCAGAAAAGGCAAGGGGTGATTGTTCCGTTGGCGGTTGGTAAGGAATGCCTGGCCCCGGTTTTGATGCAATGCGATTTTACACTCGCCAGGAAGTGAGCAAACGAATCGTGGACTTGCGGATGCGCGGTGTTAGGGGAAGTGGATACCAGGCGGGATTGTCACAAAATGCACCGGCTTTTCGTGTTTTCGCAACAAGGTATTCAGGCAGTCCTGTGGCTCGATGCTAAATCCCAATGGAATCACAAAGGGGATGTCCAACTTGCCAATTTGCCCTACTTTTATGGGCGAACTGCGGTTAAAATCAGCCCGCCCAAAATGGCTATACATGCTTGAACAAGAGGAACCATGCCCGAACTTCACGAACTGCTCGTTAACCTGCACATGCACACCATCTACTCTGATGGAAGCGGCTCGCACCAGGATATCGCCAACGCCGGACTGGAGGCCGGGCTGGATGCTGTCATCGTGACCGACCACAACGTCCTGGTAAGCGGCGTGGAAGGATATCACAACCGGGGCAAAAAGCGCTTCCTCCTCCTGGTTGGGGAAGAAATCCACGACCAGGCGCAGGTCCCGCAGAAAAACCACCTGCTGGTCTTCGACGTCAACCGTGAACTGGCGGCCTTTGCCCCCGATCCGCAAAACCTGATAGACAATGTGCGCCGTGCCGGGGGGTTGTCCTTCCTTGCGCATCCGTACGATCCAGCCTGCCTTGCCATCAACGAAACCGATATTTCCTGGGAAGCCTGGGATGTACAGGGGTACACCGGCCTGGAACTATGGAATGGGTTGAGCGAAATCAAAGCGCGGGGCAAGAGTTTCCTGCACATCCTGTTTTATGTCTATTTCCCGCGCTACCTCACCCTCCAGCCGCCGCGTCCCACCCTGCAAAAGTGGGATGAGCTGCTTGGCGAGGGCAAAAAAGTGGTCGCCATTGGTGGTTCGGATGCCCATGCCCTCAAGGTCAGCGCCGGGCCGCTGCATCGCGTGGTTTTTCCCTACGAATTCCATTTCCAGACAATTAACACCCACCTGCTGACCCCATCCCCGCTGAGCGGTGATTTGGCCGCCGATAAGAAAATGATATATGACGCTTTCACCGCCGGGCACTGCTTTGTAGCGTGCGACCTGCACCATCCCGCGCGCGGATTCCGTTTTACGGCCCAAGGACGCGACAGGAACGCCATCATGGGCGGCGAAATCCCGGCGGAAGGCGGGGTGACGCTCAAAATCCGGCTGCCCGAGATTGCCGACTGCCGCCTGCTCAAGGATGGAAAAGTGATTCGCGCCTGGAAAGATACCGATATCGGCGCCTACATCACCACTGAACCGGGCGTCTACCGCGTGGAAGTCTGGCGCCGGGCCTTGGGCCGTCTGCGCGGCTGGATTTTCAGCAACCCCATCTACGTCCGCTGACTTTTCCCACCTTCCCAATTCGACAACTATCGACTAAAATTCAGCCCGTTTCATCCAAGTCACGCAACCCGCGTGATTCCTTCCGCTCCCGGCGCTGCCTGCGGCAGTCTGACCGGGGGCAATCCCGAGGAAAGGAGGTTTTCCCTATTATGCACAATTATGAGTTGGTCTGCATCGTTCACCCCGACCTGGACGAGAACGCGTTCAAAGGCGTGTTGGAAAAGGTCAACAGCTGGGTGACGGAGTCTGGCGGAACCGTCGATAAACTCGATGTGTGGGGCCGTCGCCGCATGGCCTACAGCATCCGCAAACAGCGCGAAGGACAGTACGCTGTCATGAACATCAGCCTGCCCCCCGCCGCCGCAGCCGAACTGGAGCGCAGCCTGCGCTTCCAGGAAAACATTCTGCGCTCTATGATTACCGTGGCTGAGTAAGTATTGAATCCTGTCGGTTGAATTGTTTTCTGAGCAAGGAGAAAGAAGATGAGCCGAGGTTTGAACAAAGTAATGATTATAGGCCACCTGGGGCGCGACCCTGAAATGCGTTACACCCCCTCCGGCCGCCCTGTGACAACCTTCAGCGTTGCCGCCAGCCGTTCGTGGAACACGGTCGATGGGGAGCGCCACCAGGAGACCGAGTGGTTTAACGTGGTCGCCTGGGGCAACCTGGCCGAAATCTGCAAGCAGTACCTCAACAAGGGCCAGCAGGTCTACATCGAAGGCCGTCTGCAAACCCGCAAATGGGAAGACAAAGAAGGCAACAAACACAGCAGCGTCGAAATCGTCGCCAGTGAAATGATGATGCTGGGTGAGCGCCGCGAAAACAGCGGGAACAATCACCCGGCGTCTGAAGAAAATGACGCTCCAGATGCGCAACCTACCGACGAGGATGAATTCCCCTTCTAAATCACCAATGCGTGGCTGGGAACAGACCGCATGGATGGAGTAAAGTAAACTATGGAAGACTATCGTGAACGTGAGCGTGAAGAGGGCGGCCATTCAGGTGAACGCCGTTTCTATTCACGGCCCAAAATTTGCCAGTTCTGCGCCGATAAAAATATCCGCATGGACTACAAGAACGTCGATTTGCTGAAGCGCTATGTGACCGAAGACGGCAAGATTCGCCCGCGCCGCCAGACCGGCACCTGCGCCAGACACCAGCGCGCTCTGGCCGGGGTTGTCAAGCGCGCCCGGCATATTGCCCTGTTGCCCTATGTTGGCGGGGGACGCGAAGACTAAGACAAAACCGGGGCATGGAAATTGACTCCATGCCCTTGATTTTTGCGCGCAAAAGAGCGAGTGTTTATGACCCCCAAAAAAACCAGCAAGAAACATACCGCCCACCTGCAGGTGGTCCGCCGCCAGGAACGCATCATCTGGATTACTGCCATCGTCGTGGCCGTCATTGTGGTTGGTCTCGTTGTTTATGGCATCCTGTCCGAAACGGTTCTGAGTTCCTATCGCGCGGTTGCCAGGGTCAATGGCGATTCCATTCGCGCCGGCGATTTCCAGAAACAGGTTAAGTTACAACGCCTGCAACTGGTCAACCAGTTCAACCAGTATTACCAGTTTGCCCAGATGTTCGGCGCGGCGGACCCTTTCAACGACCCCAACTTTGGCCGGACTTTGCAGCAAATTCACGAGCAGCTCAACACCCCCACCCTCATTGGCCAAACCGTCATCGATTACATGATCGAAGACGCTCTCATCCGCCAGGAGGCTGCCCGGCGTGGGATCACGGTGAGCGCGGATGAACTCGATAAGGCCATGCAGGAAGGACTGGGATACTATGCCGACGGCACGCCCACTCCTGCGCCGACTGCGATCCCATTTGCGACTTCGACGTTGAACCCGACCGCGCTGGCGATTGTGACCATCACCCCGACGGCCACTCCGGTCACGCCCACTGCCACCGCCACGCTGGAACCGAACGTGACCCCCACCGAAACACCGACCCTGGCCCCGACCGCCACCACCGGACCCGCCTCCACGCCCCTGCCGACCGCAACCCCTTACACATTGGAGGGCTATCAAGCCGCCTTCGAGGAGCAATTCACCTTCCTGAACGAGCAAACCGGCATGACTCGCGACGATTATCGCAAATTCAACGAGGGTTTCCTGCTGCGTGATAAGTTACTCGAAGAATTGACCAAAGACCTGGAGACATCCCAGGAAAAGGCCTGGGCGCGCCATATCCTGGTCTCCGATGCTGCTTTGGCCGCCTCCATCGTTGAAAAATTGCGCGCCGGTGAAGACTTAGCCAAACTGGCGGCGGAATTTTCCATCGACACCAGCAACAAAGACCTGGGCGGCGACCTGGGCTGGTTCGGAAAGGGGATGATGGTTGCTCCCTTTGACGAGGCTGCCTTTAGCCTGCCCATCGGCCAAATCAGCGACCCAGTGCAGACTGATTACGGCTGGCATATCATCCAGGTGATTGCCCGCGAAGTTGTGCCGATGAGCGATGAAGAACTCGAACAATCCAAACAGACGTTCTTCCGCGCTTTCCTTCAAGAATTGCGTGAAAAGGCTGAAATCACCATCGATGAAGAGTTCTGGAAAAAAATCGTGCCAAGTGAACCGGCCTTGCAGTAAAGCCAGTTTTCCGTAATCGGTGATTTGAAACGGCCTCCGCGAGAAAATCGCGGAGGCCGTTTTGGGTCAAAGAGATAACCGCCTGACGAGCGGTAAAGTTTATTGGGGGTAGGCCCGCTCGTACCCGGCGATGATTCTGTCCCACCGCGCGTTGGCTTCGTGGTCGATGGATTGGCGGCTTGGGTCGGCCTCGAACCAGGCGATGGAGCGGCGCGCGCCTTCGGCCCAGCGCACGTCGCAGTGGAAATCGGGAACGTAGCGTTTGATTTTGCTGTTGTCGAAGACCGCGCTGTTCGATTTGTCGCCAACCAGGCTGCCGGCGGCGTCCGGGTCGTACATGGCGATTAAGTCGGACGGGATGTGGACGATATTCGGTTCGACGCCCAGGGCGCTCCCCAACTCCTTCACAATCTGGTCCCAGGTCAGCACTTCGTCGGAGGTGATGTGGAAGGCGTGGCCGAGGGTTTCTTCCCGTCCCAACAGGCCGACCAGACCCCTGGCAAAATCGCCGTTCCAGGTCATGACCCACAGCGAAGTGCCGTCGCCGGGGACGATGATTTTCTGGCCGCGCCGGATGCGGTCGGGAATCGTCCAGGGGTGCTGCCAACTGCCGTTGATGATGGGAATCTGCGATGGGCCGTAGGTCAGTGAGGGGCGGATAATCGTGGCGGGGAAACCCTGCTCGCGCCAGGCGCGCAGCAGCAGGTCTTCGCAGGCGATTTTGTCGCGGGAATACTGCCAGTAGGGGTTGTGGAGCGGGGTGTCTTCGGTGATGAGGTAGCGGGCGGGCGGCTTCTGGTAGGCGCTGGCCGAACTGATGAAAACGTACTGGCCGGTTTTGCCGCCAAACAGACCGATTCCGCGCTGGATATCGGAGGGCGTATAGGCGATGAAATCTATCACAGCGTCGAATTGCTCTCCATGCAGGAGACCAGCGAGGCGCGCCGGGTCGGCGTACATATCGCCGGTCAGCAGGCGCGCGCCCGGTGGCGTGGAGTATTTCGTCGAAGCGGCGCGGTTGAGCAGGGTGACATCCATCCCCTTTTGCAGGGCAAGTTCGACGCAGGCCGAACTGATGAGGCCGGTGCCTCCAATGAACAAGAGTCTCATTATCCTTCTCCTAATTCGGGAATCGGTTCGGGCCGGATGGCGCGCTGGGCGGCCCAGCTTTCCAGCCAGAAAATGACCAGGGCAACCCATACGATGCCGAAACCAATGGCCTGGGTTGCGCTGAACGGCTCTTTGTAGACCAGCACGCCCAGCAGGAATTGGAGCGTGGGCGCCAGGTATTGCATGAGGCCAATCATCGAGAGCGGGATACGATGGGCGGCGGAGGCGAACATCAGCAGGGGGATGGTGGTGACGACGCCTGCCCCGGCCAGCAGCAGGTTGGTGACGGGGTCGGCGCGCAGGAAAGCGGCCTTGCCGGCGGCTTCCTGCGCGACAAGGTAGAGCAGGGCCGGCAGGAACAGGATGCCGGTTTCGAGGGTCAGGCCGTAGACCGAGCCAAGCGGGGCGACTTTTTTGACCAGGCCGTAGATGCCAAACGAGAAGGCCAGCACGAGCGCAATCCAGGGCAGGCGGCCGTATGCGAAGGTCAGGTAGGCCACGCCCAGGGCGGCCAGGCCGACCGGCAGCCATTGGAGCGGGCGCAGGCGCTCACGCAGGAAGATGACGCCCAGCGATACGCTCAGGAGCGGGTTGATGAAATAGCCCAGGCTGGTTTCGACGATAAACCCGGCATTGACCGCCCAGACGTAGGTCAGCCAGTTGACGCCGATAAGGATGGCGGCAGCAAAATAGACTGCGATGATTTTGCGATTCTGGATGGTGGCGCGAAAGTCACGCCAGCTCTTTGTGACCAGCACAACCAGGAACAGGAAGGCAAACGACCAGAGGATGCGGTGCGAGAGCAGTTCGCGCGCGTCGACTTGCTGGAGCCATTTCCAGTAAATGGGGAACAAGCCCCAGGTGAGGTAGGCCCCGAAAGCGAATAACAATCCTTTTTTATCCATGCAGTCTCCAAAAATTTATAAATACACGCCGACCTTGCCGTGCAACAGGCCCTGGTAAACTGAAACAATGCGCCCGGCAATTGTCCCCCAGGCATATTCGCAGGCGTAGCGATGGGCGTTTTCGCCCATCTGGCGGCGCAGGTCGTGGTCGCCGAGCAATTGGGCCAGTTTTTCGCACAGGGCCTCGTGGTCGCCATCCGGGACGTGGAAGCCGGTCAGGCCGTCCTGCACCAGGAAGGCCAGGCCGCCAACCTGCGAGGCAACAACCGGCGTACCGCAGGCCATTGCCTCGAGCGCGACCATGCCAAAGGATTCGTAGTGCGAGGGCATGACCAGCACTTCGGCGGCGGAGTAGTAATAGGGCAGGGTGTCCTGGCCGCGCTTGCCCAGGAAGACGACCAGGTGTTTCATGCACAAATCGTCGCACAGCGATTGCAGGCGGGTCATTTCGGCGGTCATCTCTTCAGGGCTGGCGTTGGGGTCGCCGCCGATGATGGCGAGATAGGCAGGTTTTTCCAACTCCTGTACGGGCAGGCACGAGACGGCCCGGATGAGGGTATCGACGCCCTTGAGCGGTTCGATGCGCCCGACGAACAGAATCAGGCGGTCGTCTTTGGGGATGCCGATGTATTCCCTGGCCTCGTCGGCGGGGATGGGGTAGAAATGGCAGGTATCGACGCCCGGCGGGACGATGGTGATTTTGCGGGGTTCGGCCTTGTAGAGCCATTGGAGTTGGGCCAGTTCGGCCAGGGTGGCGGCGATGATTTTATCGGCCCGTTTGAGCACCTGGCGCTCGCCATCCAGCCGATACGCGCCCTCTTTTTCGGATTCGCTCTGGGCGATGCGGTTTTTCATCTCGCCCAGGGTGTGGAACATGTGGACGATGGGCGCGTTCCAGGAATCCGAGAGCATTTCCGCCGCCAGGCCGGACATCCAGTAGTGGCTGTGGATGATGTCGTAGCGCAGGCCTTTTTCGGCGGCGAAGGCTTTGATTCCCTCGACGAATTGGGGAATGTGCCCGGCCAGCTCGCGCTTGGGCAGTGGCTGTTCTGGACCGGCGGGAACATGCACTACGCGGTTGCCATAGCCCAGGTCGTGCAGGATGTGCGGGACGTGTTCATCTTGCGAACGGGTGAAGACATCTACATGAATGCCGAGCCGTCCCAGTTCGCGGGTCAGGTCGCGGACGTAGACGTTCATCCCGCCGGTGTCTTTGCCGCCCAGGGTGGCCAGCGGGCAGGTGTGATAGGAAAGCATGGCGACTCGAATCATGGGGTCTATTGTACGCGGAAAGCACCGTCCGGCCGGTTGATTTTCGGCGATTTTGCCGGCGCAATCTGTGAAATCTGTGGAGGAATTGCGCCTGAAACCGTCCCGAAGGTTTCTCCCCAAAAGACCGAAGTTGCGCTAATAGCCTTCGGGACGGTTCTTTTCGGATTCATTATCATTAAAAGTCGTCGCTTGGGGCGATTTTTTGTTGCGAAAATGGGGGGAATCTTGTATAATCTCGCCCGCTGGTTAACCAGCCACCATAGCTCAGATGGTAGAGCAGACGATTCGTAATCGTCAGGTCAAGGGTTCGATCCCCTTTGGTGGCTCAGGTCTATAGGCACGCTGTCAGTGTGCCGGCGAGCGTCTTGAACCGGGCATTATAATCAGCAACGGCGACCACCAATCAGGTGGTCGCCGTTTTGTCTTGCGCAAAAGGGCCCTCATATGGAGAATAACATCGATGCCGAACAGCAATTTGCGGCAGACTGCGCCGATGGCGGCGCCATGCGTTTCGCCTTCGGCGCGTTTTTTGTGGCAGCAGGCTTTCAATATTTCATCTGGCAGTGAAATAACAAACTTTTGGCGAGAGGAATCTCGCGGCACGCTACGCCTTCACCAGCCCAAACGTCACCGTTTCACCGTCGAAGGCGTCTGCGTTTGTTTTGGCTTCCGCCGGGGCAGGGGTGAAGAACAGGTCAACGGTCAGCGTCTCGCCAGTGATGTAATCGCGGTGGCGGTGGATGGCTTCTTTGAGCGTGTCGGTCGCTTCCACATACAGGCGGATGCGGTCGGACACATCCAGGCCGCTTTCCTTGCGGAAATCCTGCACGCGGCGCACGAATTCGCGCGCCAGGCCCTCGGCGGCCAGTTCGGGCGTCAGTTCCGTCACCAGGGCAGCCACGTACGACCCTTCCTCGGCGACGGCGAATCCTTCTTTGGCGAGGGATTTGACTTCGACTTCCTCGGGCAGGATTTCGTAGCCCTGACCATCGACTTCGACCTTCAACCTGCCTTCCGTCAAAAGGGCGTGGGCAACTTCCTCGGCATTCTGCGCCAGGATGGCCTTTTGCAGCGCCGGAAATTTGTTGCCGTACTTCTGGCCCAACTGCTTGGGCAGCGGTTTGACGGTGTGCTGGAGGGCTTCGGTGCTGGCGTCGAGCAGGCGCACTTTCTTGACGTTCAGTTCATCGGCCAGGATGTCGTCGAAATTGCGAACGGCGGCGCGCTCGTTGACGTTGGATACCGAGAAAGCGGCTTCGGCCAACGGCTGGCGGACTTTGCGGTTGGCTTTGGAACGGGCGGCGTGCCCCAGCGAGGCCAGGCGCATGACCAGGGCCATATCGCGGTTGAGTTTTTCATCCACCAGGGCTAAATCCGCTTCGGGCCAGGCGGCCAGGTGAACGGATTCGGGCGCGTCCGGGTCGAAGGAGCGGACGAGGTTCTGGTACATCTCATCAGCCAGGAAGGGCATGGCCGGGGCCAGTAACTTGCTGAGGGTCACGAGGGCCGTATACAGCGTGGCATAAGCCGCCTGTTTATCGGAATCAGAGTCCGATTTCCAGAAGCGGCGGCGGGAACGGCGCAGGTACCAGGTCGAGAGAGTTTCCACAAATTTTTCGAGCGGACGGGTGGCCCCGGTCACATCGTAATCTTCGTAGGCGGCGGTCACGCTGCGGACGAGGGTGTTGAGTTCGGAGAGCAGCCATTTGTCGAGGCCGCTCAATCCCTCACCCCTAACCCCTCTCCCGGTGGGAGAGGGGCCGGGGGTGAGGGCGGGCTTCCAGCCATCCAGGTTGGCATACGTCACAAAGAACGAGTACACATTCCACAGCGTCAACGTGAACGCGCGCGTGACCTCGCCGACCAGGTCGCTGGAGAAGCGGCGCTCGTTGCCGGGCGGTGTGGCGGTGTAGAGATACCAGCGGAAGGCGTCCGCGCCGTGCGCATTCAGCACGTCCCAGGGATTGACGATGTTGCCGAGCGATTTGGACATTTTGCGGCCCTCGCCATCCAGGATGAGACCCAGGCAGATGACGTTCTTGAATGCGACGCTGTCCATCAACATCGAGCCGATGGCGTGCAGGGAATAGAACCAGCCGCGCGTCTGGTCAACGGCCTCGCAGATGTAATCGGCGGGGAACTGGCTCTCGAATTTTTCCTTGTTCTCGAACGGGTAATGCCACTGGGCGTAAGGCATGGAGCCGGAGTCGAACCAGACATCGATGAGTTCCGGCACGCGGGTCATCTTGCCGCCGCATTCCTGGCAGGGGAAGTGGACGTTATCGACGTGCGGGCGGTGCAAATCCAAATCGGTCAGTTCGCGGCCTGACAGTTGACTGAGTTCTGCCACCGAGCCGATACAGTGCTGGTGCTTGCAGCCTGCCCCAGGGTTGTTGGGGTCGGCGCATTCCCAGACCGGGAGCGGCGTACCCCAGTAGCGTTCGCGGCTGAGGGCCCAGTCGATGTTGTTTTCGAGCCAGTTGCCGAAGCGGCCATCCTGGATGTGGTCGGGCGTCCAGTGGATGGTCTGATTCAGGCCGACCATGCGGTCTTTGAACTGGCTGGTGCGAATGTACCAGGCCTCGCGGGCATAATAGAGCAGCGGGGTCTTGCAGCGCCAGCAGAACGGGTAGGTGTGGGTGTAGCGCTCGTCCCGATACAAAAGGCCGCGATTGCGCAGGTCGGTGGTGATGTCGGGGTCGGCGTCTTTGACGAACACCCCGCGCCAGGGCGTCACTTCGGGAATGAAGGTGCCATCGGGCGCGACGGTCATGACCACCGGCAGGTCGTATTCGAGCGCCACGCGCATATCGTCCGCGCCGAAAGCGGGGGCGATGTGGACGAGGCCGGTGCCGTCCTCGGTGCTGACGAAATCGCTCAAGATAACGTAATGAGCCTTCTTTTCAGGCGGGAGGAAGGTGTAGAGCGGCTGGTAGCGTGTCCCCTTCAGTTTCTTGCCCTTGAAGGTTTCCAGGACTTTATATTCCTCGCCGCGGAAGACTTTTTCGAGCAGGGCTTCGGCCAGGATGAGTTTTTCGGTGCCGCCGCTTGCCCCGCTCACGGGGTCCGGCAGCGGATGTTCCACTTTGACGTAATCCACCTCCTCGCCAGCGGCCACCGCCACGTTGGAGGGCAGCGTCCAGGGGGTCGTCGTCCAGACCAGGAGCGCGGTTCCGGGGTCATCGGCCAGCGGCAGGCGGACAAAGACCGACGGGTCGGAGGCCTCGTCGTAGCCGAGGGCAACTTCATGGTCAGAAAGCGGAGTCCCACAGCGCGGGCAATACGGGACGACCTTGAAGCCCTGGTAGAGCAGGTCTTTGTCCCAGAACTGGCGCAAAATCCACCAGACCGATTCGATGTAGTCATTGGTAAAGGTGACATAGGCGGTGCTTAAATCGACCCAGAAGGCAATCCGGTCGGTCAGCCGCTCCCAGTCCTGGATGTAATCAAAGGCCGATTTGCGGCACTCGGCGTTGAATTTGTCGATGCCGTAGGCTTCGATTTGCTGCTTGTTGGTGAAGCCGTGCTTCTTTTCGACTTCGATTTCCACCGGCAGGCCGTGCGTGTCCCAGCCGCCGCGCCGCGAGACGTGGCAGCCGCGCATAATCTTGTAGCGCGGGAACATGTCTTTGAAGGCGCGCGCCAGCACGTGATGAACGCCCGGTTTGCCGTTGGCGGTGGGGGGGCCTTCGTAGAACACGAATTCCGGCCCGCCCTGGCGCGTGGAAACGGTTTTCTCGAAAATTTTCTCTTTTTTCCAGAACTTCAGGACGCTTTCCTCGAGCGCAGGCGCGTCGAGTTTGGGAGAGACTGGTTTGAAAGACATTTACACCTCTAGAAGATACCCCCTTTCATCCCCCCATTTTCGGCTGAATTTCGCCGAAAATGGGGGGAAAGTGGGGGGTTGAAACAAAAACTCCCGTCCACGCAGGGACGAGAGCCAGGAACGCTCACGCGGTACCACCCAGATTCCTTCTGACGAAGGCACTTTGCGGGGACGAACATCCCCTGCCCGTCTAACGGTGGGCGTCCGGCTTGCTTAATGGCTGGGACGGAATAAATTCCGTCTTACGTTGGGCGCGCGGCTCCGGAAGGATTTTCTGTCTGTTTGGCTGGTTCGGCTTGCACCAAATCCCGAACTCGCTGGCAGTTCCACAGGCTTACTCGTTTCCATCATCGCCTTTGATGCGCGAATTATACCCAGTTTGAGTCTATGCGGCAAGAAAATTAAGCGCTTTCGAGGGTAAATAGCGTAATCTCCGGGCGGCAGTTGAAACGCACCGTAGGAAACGTCATCCCCACGCCGCGATTGGTGTACTGGAACATCTTGCCAACCTGATACAACCCGGAGAAATACTTTTCCCCATACTTCGGCAGAATCGGCGGCCCGACGAAAGGCAAAACTACCTGCCCGCCATGCGAATGGCCGGAGATTTGCAGGTCGAAACGCCCGGTTTCCGCACTGGTGTCGGCAAAATCTGGCTCGTGGGCCAACAGCATCGCGCATTCGTTCGGCGGGAATGCGTCCAGGACGGCGTTCAAATCAGGGCTTCCTCGATAAAAATCGTCGAGGCCGGCCACATGAAAGCGCGCCGCGCCGCGCGCCAGGGTATAAACCGAGTTCATCAAGACATGCGCCCCACCCCGCTCCAGGGCTGCCCGTACCTGACCAGGGTTATACAGGTGGTCGTGATTCCCCAACACCGCCACGACTGGCAAATCGCCGCTTATCCGGCGAAGCAATTGCGCCATTTGGTCAAGTTCATCCATATATGACCTTGTCATACGGCCATAAGCCAACACATAATCGCCGGTCAGGGCCAAAACGTCGGGCGACTGCGCGGTCACAACCTCCAGAATTTCCTGCACTTTTTCGGGCGTCATCCAGGGGCCAATATGAATATCACTCAACTGCGCAATGCGCAAACCCGAAAAAGCCTCCGGCAGGCGAGGCAATTTCAACCCGACACGCTTGACTTCCAACCACGAAGGCTCGACACTTTGCATATACCCCACGCCCGCCAAACCCAGGATAAAAGCGTCCAACCCTAAAATGGCTGTGACCTTCAAAAAGTCACGCCGGGAAAATCGCTTTTTCAGCGTAAAATTGGAAATATTTGTCGAGCCCGCAGGAGCAACCATGCCCATCCTTTCATTCGATGAAAGGCAGATTATAGCGGATTGCGAAGTTTCAACGCCGGAATCCGGAGGCTATTTATTATCCGGCTCTAATATAACGCTAGCCCTGCCCGAGCCGCCCCGCTCTTATTACCATCATGGATGGCAATCCTGGTCGCTGGCGACCTGGAGCGCGCCTCGTGCGCTGCCCGTCCAAAAACCAGAGATGTACCATCCCCTGCAAATCGACCCGGTCTACGCCCACCACCCATCACCGCACGGGAATTGGCTGGGAGCCGTTGGTTTCGATGATGGGAACATCCTGCTGCTCGGCGCGCTTGGCCTCGATTTACACGTCCAACTACGTGATGGGAAGCTGCAAGGCTGGTACGAAAGTCCAACACGGAACATCACTCCAGGCTCCTCCTGGTTTGCAGGCTACGGCCCCGAACATCAGGTTTTTAACACTTACGCGCAATTACTGGGTGACAGATTCGGCAGGGGACGCGTTGGGAAGTCCTATCGCGTATGGTGTTCATGGTACAGCCTTTATACCGCCATCGACGAGCAAATCCTGTCAAAAACCTTCCAATCCCTGGGCGAACTGCCTTTCGATGTGTTACAAGTCGATGACGGCTGGCAAATCAAAGTCGGCGACTGGCAGGCCAACGAGAAATTCCCATCCGGGATGGAAGCGCTGGCAAACGGCATCAGGGCGACAGGCCGGAAAGCCGGGCTGTGGCTGGCTCCGCTCATCGCGGTCGAATCATCATCCTTGTTCCAGCAGCATCCAAGCTGGTTCATCCGCAATTCGACCGGCAATTTTGTTTCAGCCGGCTTCAACTGGGGCGAACCACTCTATGCTCTCGATACCACTCATCCCGGCGCATTGGAGTGGCTGGCTGCGCTGATGAAACAGGTCCGCGCCTGGGGGTTCGACTACTTGAAGCTGGATTTCCTCTATGCCGCCGCCCTGCCCGGGGTTCGACATCTCGACCTGCCGCGCGAAGCCGCCTACCGCAACGGATTGCAAGTCATCCGCGATGCGATGGGCGAGGATGCATATTTCCTGGCCTGCGGGGCGCTCATCCTGCCCTCGCTGGGACTTTGTGATGGGCTGCGAATCGGCCCGGATGTTGCCGATTTCTGGGAGAGCGAACGCGACGCGCATATTTTGTGCAACCCAACCACGCCGGGCGCAAAGAACGCCATCCGAACCAGCATGCATCGCCTGTGGCTGGCCCCGTTGCTGCACACCGACCCCGATGTAGCCTATTTCCGCAGCAAACATACGTCCCTGACCCCCGAACAAAATGCCTTGCTGCAAGACCTTGCGCGGGTTTGCAACTTCAAGGCCACATCCGACCTGCCGCAATGGTGGACGGATGCTGAGCGTCAATCGGTGCGCGATTTCCTGGAACAGGAATCGGTCGTAAAGCGTACCGGATGTTATACATTCAAAATAGATGGCCGCGAAGTAGATTTCAGCTCAGCGATGGACGTGCCGCTGGCGCGTAAAATTTCTCTCGCCACTCCGTTCGTTTTGTGGGGCGGCGAGCAGAAATGGATTCTACACTTTTTGAGTGAGAAAGAACGTGGGAAAATCGAGCAAAAGAAAACGGAATTGTGAAAAATGCGGCGCGAACCACTCTTGCTCACCTTGCTGGTCATTGTTACTTATGGCATGCTTGTCCCCTGGTTAGGGTTTGGTGGTGATGAATGGAACTTCATCTCATTCGCGCTTATGCCTACTTGGGCGACTGGGAAGCATCTTCCTCGTTCACAAAAAATGCCCAAAAAATCAGCAAAAGCATGGCATCACCGCTTTGCTTTGTTTGGCGAGAAATCTTCCAGGATGCACCGGACACCCCCTGAAAAAGAAAGCACCTTCACCCAGGTTAAAAAAATGCTTAATTGCGCCCCTTGACATTATAAAATAAACAAGCAACAATCTCTTAAGTTGCCGACTTCGCCACCCACATCTGGATGTCCCTGCCGCTCATGCTGGCGATGCTGATGGAAAGAATCCAGTTATGGCGCTGCCCGGTACGGCTGAGGACGGTGACGGGGCAATCGACAACCTGGGTTTGTTCGCGCAGCAGCCGGGTAATAGTGGCGCGCGTCCCCACGTCCCACAGGCCAACCTGGAGCAAGGTGCGCCCCAAAACCTGCTCGCGGCTGAAGCCGGTTTCCACCACAAACTCGTTGTTGACATCCAACACCTGACCGCCGTGGGTATCGACCGCCAGGAAAATGTAAACGTCGTCGCGCTCTTTTTTACTGATTTCCAGTGAAAGACGCAGGCGGTTTTCGAGGTCGAGCCTCTCGGTAATATCACGGACAACGTAAATGCTGCCCTCATAAGCGTTTTTTCGCAACAACGGGGAAATCAACAGTTCGACAATGCGCTTGACGCCGCCAATTTCGACTTCGATTTCGGTGGTTTTCTTTTGCTCGCAAGGCTGGAAGATATCCGGCCAATCGGGCAGCAATTGACGAATATCCTGTCCAACCGAAATGTCGACTTTTAGACCGGTCAGCAACGCAAAGGCGGGATTGATGTATAAGACGCGCGAGCGGGCATCGATGACCAGTATGCCATCCCCCATGTCGTTCAGGATGATTTCATTCGCAATCGGCATCAGGTCGAGCATCTGGTATCGAAAGAGCGCCAAAGCCAGCAGGCCGCTGGAAACAGAAAAACTGAGCGGGGTAATATCCAATCCTTGCAGCGGCAACAGATTGAAGACGTATAGAATATTCCCCACCATCAATATCCCGGCGGCAAGAAGCGTAAGGCTGGCCTGCGCGCGATACGCTCGGTCTTCACGCATAGATTGGTGTATGAAAAAAATGGTTCCTACAAAAAAACCGCCATAAGAGTAAACAGCGTGAATCCAAAAGTACAACCCATATTCCATTTTCAGCAGGCTCACGTCATTCCACGTCAACACTTCCAAATTCGACCACACCAGCCGATGCCAGTCATTTGTCCACGCCATGAGAATGGTTATCACGGGAAAAACCCACAGCCAGACCAGGCGGCGAAGAGAGGGCGCGGCTTCCTGTCGGTTGAATTGAATTGCAAATATCAGCCACAAAACAGGCAGGGTCGCAATACTCAAATATTGCGCGGATGCCCAAAATTTATGCCAACCTAAATCGGGGCGCAGCGTTTGAATCGCATAGGCCAACGACCACCAGGTGAGCACAATCATTATCCACATCAGGGTAGATGCGCCAATCACCCGCCTGCGCCGGTAACAGAAAACCGCCATCAACCCGGTAAAGGTGGCCGAGGCCAGCAACACCGCAAAAATCAACATAGCCCTATTGTATAACAGAGTGATGGGTTCTGATACTATAATTTCCGGGCAAATCCTTCCCCCCGACTGGCTGATTCCGGTCGTCATCGTGTTTGGAATCGGGGCCGCGGGGTATCTCTCGCATGTCGAAACCCAGGAAGTGGCTGCCGTCTGCGGCCCGGTCGGGGACTGCAACGCCGTCCAAAACAGCCCGTATGCCATCCTGTAGATTACGCGGATTTCACAGATTTTTTCCGCGTAATCTGTGGACAGGTTTTCACTCGTTCCCGTTAGAAACCATAAAACCAGCCCTTACCCCAACCGCTCTGCCGCCCAACTGGCCGCGCCAATTACCCCGGCATTGCCGCCCAGTTTTGCCATCACGAGTTCCACCTGTTCCACCGGCATCATGCGCACCCGGTCGCGCAGGGTCTGCTCCATCGGGTCGAGTAACAGCCTGCCAGCCGCCGAAACGCCTCCCGCGATGATGATTCGGCGCGGGGCAATCGCCGCGCAAATACTGGAGGCAACAATTCCCAGGTAAAACCCGGCCTGGCGGTAAATCTCGCAGGCGATTTCGTCGCCCAGAGCAGCGGCTTTTCCAATCAGTTCGGGGGTAATCCGGTTCAGGTCATACTCGCACAGTTCGCCGATTTTGGTCGTCAGCCCCTGGGCGACGGCCTTCATGCCCATTGCGGCAATCGCCGGGCCGGAAGCATAGACTTCGACGCAGCCTTTATTGCCGCAGCCACAGCGCGGGCCATTGAAATCGATGACCATGTGGCCCAATTCGCCCGCCGTGCCGCCAATTCCCAGGTGCAGTTGCCCGTTCAACACCAACCCGCCGCCAATTCCGGTGCCGATGGCAAACACGGCCACCGTATCCACGCCGCGCCCGGCCCCAAAGCGCCATTCGCCAAAGGTAATCGCGCGCACATCGTTCAGAATCGCTGCCGGCAGGCCGGTCAGGTGCGCGATGGTATCCACCAGCGGGACGTTGGGCCAGGTTCCAGGCAGGTTGGGCAGGAAGAGCGTCTCGCCTTTGTCGAGGTCGAGTCGCCCTGGGACGCCAATCCCAATTCCGCCAATTTCATCCTTCGACATCCCGGCGGATTCAATCACCCGCAGGAACAACTCGGCCATGCGCTGCATCACCGTTGCATGACCCTCGCGCGCCAGGGTGGGAATGCTTTGCAGGCGCAGCACCTCGCCAGTCTCCACGTCTACAATCGCGGCGCGCAGATTGGTGCCGCCCAGGTCACAGCCAATATATCGTTTCATGGGAAAAGGCCTTTCTGAATTTCAAATTGTCGTGAATTATAGTGCCATATCCTGAAACTTTTTTTCACAAAACGAAAAAGCGGGGTAAACTGGGGGGAAACCCCCATCTGGAAATTTTCTCTGCCCAAAAGGCGGCATCTACCCGCCAGACCTCCCTGCGCTAAAGCGCAGGGCTAACTTATAAAGCCCCGTAAACGGGACTGTCCCAACACTTTGACGTGCTAACTTTATTTTCAGAATTGCCCAAACCGGCACCCGGTTCTGGCGGCAGTGCAACGGCTAGCGCAACAATCACAGCGCGGAATTACTGTATCGTAACAGACGCAATGACGGCCAAAATGATGTTAGAATTAGTGTTCTAATAATACGCGACCACCTGTCACTTTGAGCAGAAAATGGAACCCAACCTGACCGAACGCTACAACGATGGACTGGCGCCAGCCCCCCGGCTGGAGGCCGAGCCGCGCCGCTTGCGCCCGCCCGCCTGGATGCCCACCCCGGCCCAGGCGCAGTTCGCGCGCCGGAACACAAAGCGAAACTTGCTGGTCATCACCGGGATATTGATTTTGATTGGCTCGTTTATCGACTGGCTGACGCGATGAGTTTCCTGCGTTGTGATTTGCCGCACCCGCTCTTCCTGGTACTGACCCCGCGCTGTCTCGAAAAAACCGCCGAGGACTATCCCGGCTTGCCTTTCCCGCAAAACGCCGCCGAAGTCGAGGCCGACTTCCTGGCAGCAGAAAGCGGCGTGCTGACGCTGGTGGATGAAAAACAGGCCGACAACCCGAAACTCTCCTTCTGCACCCCTCGCTACGAACTGGTCTGCGGCCTGACCCAGCAAAGGGACGCCTGGTATGCGATTCGGATGTCCCCGCTCGGCCTGCGGACTCACAACCAGTTGGCGCGCGGCGCGGTTCGGGTCGCCCCACAGACCTGGAGCATCGTCAGTGACCTGGACGAACTGAATCGGCAAAGCGGCGGGGCGCAAACCGGGCTGGCTTCCATCCTGGCGGCCTGGAAGCAAACCCGCATCCCCTCGCTCACTCCCACGCTTGCTGGTGAGACCGAAATCTCAGCTGCGCAGCAAACCTTCCTCGCCAACATCGACACGCTCATCGACCTGGCCTGCGAAGTCGAACTGGAACAGGCCGCCCGCCAGGAGAAGGCGGTGGTGCGCTCGGTCGAGGCCGAGTCGGCCCAGGTTTGGCGGTTCACGCTCAAGGGGTCACAGATTTTCAGGGTGGGAGACTATCTCCAGGCCGGGAACGGCGATTCAGTCGGATTTGCGGAGGGGGTCGTCGTGGAATCGCGGGGCGATTCGCTCCTGCTGCGCTTCTACCGGCCAGCAGACTCCCGCCAAATCCAGCAAACCCGCTGGCTGGCGCCAAAAATCTCGACCAAACAATACGCCATCCAGCACGAGGCCGTCCGGTCCCTGCGCAGCGGACAATCGCTCAACCCGCGCCTGCTGCCGCTGTTGATCGAAAACCGTTACGCCGACTACCCTGCCCCGACGATTACAGACGGGACAGGCCGCCCCAACCCGGCCCAACGGACGATGATTGAGCGCGCCCTGCTCGTCCCGGATATGCTGTTGGCGCTCGGCCCGCCCGGCACCGGCAAAACCGACACAATCCGCGAGATTGTCGCCAGGCAGGCGGCACTGGGACGAAGGGTGCTGGTCACATCGAAGAACAACAAGGCAGTCGATAACGTGCTGGCCGGGCTGGAAAACGTCCGCGCCCTGCGGATTGGGCGCGAGGAAGTGGTCGCGCCCGAAACGCGCGCCCTGCTGGTGGACCGGCAAACAAACGAGGCCCGCGCCCGGATTTTAAAAAACATCGAACCAGTGCAGGCCCAAATGGACGGGTTGGAGACCTCCTGGCCGGCCATTCAGCGCGCCTTTGCGCAACTCTCAGAGTTGTCTGGCGCCTGGAAGGATACGCGCGCTATGCTGGAGCAGGAACGCTTCCAGCTGACGAACTGGCAGGCCGCTTCTTACGTCCGCGTGGAGCAAGCCCTGGCGCGGCAGGAAAAAATCACCCGTCAATGGAACGCTGAACTGCTGGAATTGACCCAGCAAGCCCAGGCGCTGGAAGAGCAACTTTCCACGCTCAAACGCTGGAGCGAAATCCCGGTCTTGGGCGGCTTTGTCATGATGTGGGCCGACAACATCGCCCAAAACTGGCACGAGATTTCGCGCGCGCACCAGGCCGCCCTGCAAAACCTGCGCAAATCCATGCAGGCCGCCCGCCAGGTCTGGGAGTCCTACCGCCTGTTCGCCACCGCCAGCGAACAGGCCTTGGCGTTCAAACGCGCCATTGCGCAGGCCGAAACGCAGGCGGAATTGGGACAGCAGGCCATTGCCCGCGCGCTGGGGGAACTATCCGAACTCAGCCGCGGCCTGCCCGACGCGCCGAATCCGCTCTCGCCGGGGAACGCGGAACAGTCCGAAACGGCCCTTGCCGCGCTCCCCAGCGGGGTCACGCCCTCGGCGCTGGAGGACTTGTTCGATGAGTGGCAGGCCTGGTACGCGCGCCAGACCAGCCGCCGCGAATTGCTGGCCGAGTGGCGCGAAATGCTCCAAACCCGCCCGCAAGCCCTGAACCCGCCCTTGATTCGCAGCGCGGATGTGGTCGGGGCAACCTGTATCGGCGTTGCCACCGACGCCCGTTTCGAGGACCTGGAATTCGACCTGGTCATCGCTGACGAGGCCGGGCAAATCCCGGTCACAGATTTGCTCGTCCCGCTGGTGCGGGCGCGCCGGGCCGTGTTGGTGGGCGACCACCTGCAACTGCCGCCGGTCGTCGAGCCAGATCTGGTCGAAAAAATCCGCGAGCGCGAGCCGGAAAACCAGGAAATCGGCGGTTGGCTCGAACAGAGTTTGTTCGAGCGGCTCATCCTGCGCCCCGAAACACCTGAGAGCCACAAGGTCATGCTCGACACCCAGTACCGAATGCCGCGCCCGATTGCCGATTTCATTTCGGCGCAATTTTACGGCGGCAAGTACAAAACCGGCCTCGAGAAACCGCACGAAGACCCGTTCTTCGCGCATCCGCTGGTACTCATCGACACAATGAAAGAAATCCGTCACTACGAGCAGCGCTCCGAAGACGGGCAGGGTTACTTCAACCCGACCGAAGCGCGCATCATCGGCGACCTGCTGCTGGCCTACCAGAAGGAAGGCGTGGAGGCCGGAGTGATTGTTCCCTACCGCAAACAAGCCGAGGCTATCCGGCGCGAACTGCGCCAACGGGGCTGCGGTTGGAGCGAGGACGCGCTCACTCCCCTCGTGCCTCGGGACGAGAGCCGGATTGCCACAGTCGATTCCTTCCAGGGCAAGGAACTGGATGTCGTCATCTTCGGCTTCACGCGCAGCAATGCCGAGGGACGCATTGGGTTCCTGTCGGAACTGCGCCGCCTGAACGTCAGCCTGACGCGCGCCCGCCGCCAGTTGGTGCTGGTCGGCGATTCGGTCACGCTCTCGAACGCGCTCGACCCCAACTTTGCGCGCCTGTTCCTGGCCCTGCTGGTGAGCCTCAAGGCCAGGCCAAAGGCGTATCTCTCTTCGCATGAGTTGGCGAAAATGCTTGGATAAGAATGCCAAACGACTACCTGCTCTACCATCACTACAAGGCCCTCGAACACGTCCAGGAACTCGGGCTGATTCCGGTGCGCCTGTTCCGGGTGCTGTATCCGCTCTGGCGGGTGCGCGTGGAGGGTCGTCACAAGGCGGTGACTGAATTCGACGAGTTGGAATGGTTCATCGAGCGCGGAATCGCCCAGGGCGGGCTGCAATCCGCCGACTCGCTGGCCGGTTTCCTGGGATTGGAGCCGGATTTCGTCCACAAACTGCTGCGCCGGGCGCGCGAGGCCGGGCATTTGAGCGGCGAAGACGGGCATCTCGCTCTCACCCCGCTGGGGCAGGCTTCGGTGCAAGAGCGGGTGCGCTACGAGGAGCGCAGTCTCGGCGCGGAGTTATATTTCGAGGCCCTGGGCAACCTGCCGCTCACGCCGGAGCATTATAAAATCCCCATCTTGGAGAACCTGCCCGAGAAAAGCCCCTTCCAGGCCTTTTACCATTTCGACCAGACCTGGAACGCCGAATCGCTCGAACAACTGCGCAGCAGCCCCGAAGCCGCCGGACTTCACCTGCCGGAGGAAATCCACGCGGCGCAACTGGTCAGCCAACAGCCGGTCTACCTGCCGGTTTACTTTGTCGAGGCGCGCGAGAACAAACCCTCCGGCGCATTCAGTCTGCTGGTCTTCAGCCAGGCGCGCGGACTGCGCGACACGACCCTGGAATACGCCGTCAACCGCGACCCCAAGGTCTTCCGCGCCCTGAAAGCGCGCGCCAACAGCCGGGCCGAGGCCGTCCAGCGCCATTTCGAACAGAATGGCTTCAAGCGCGACTCATGGTATCTCAACGAAAACAGTCCGCAGGGCGCGCAGGTGATGGTCGATGGGGCCATCTTCCAACCCGGCGCTGAAAATGGGGACGACGAATCTCCGCGCCTGACCTTGCGCAGCGTGGGCCGCTACACGGTTATCTTCGACTGGTGCATCTGGGTGCAATGTGACGACCCCAAAATCCGCGCCCTGGCCGCCGCCGAACAGGTGTTGGAATGGCTGCAAAACGTCAATATCCGCCCTTCCAGGTATGAGATACAGCAAAAAATCGCCGGCATCAGCGGGCGGCTGAACGTTAGCCAGCCAACCCTCCCAGCCCTGCTGGCCGTCGCCCATCACAAAAAATTCCCCCGCGCCGCCGAACGGCTGGAGGAGTTGGATGAGTTTACTCGTCATAACTTAACCCAAGTTGCTGCCAAAAGAAGTTGATGGAGCAGGCGAGAACGAAAAGAGCGGCTTTCAACTCCAATTCCCCAGGAAGGTTCTGGCAAGTCGAACTGATAAAGTTCTAACGCGGCAGATGCGGTCATTGCCGCACCGCGATTGGATACCTGTCAATTACATGCACCGACTTCTCATTGGGTTGTTTCCAGGTCTCGCCCAAACGCAAAAACAAAGTCAAGAACAAATCAGCGCTATTGCGCAGCCGGCGATTGAAACGGCTCTTATTCAGCAGGTTCAGAATGTACTTGCCATCGTACAGAAACCGGCTCGCCATGCAGAAATTGCCTTTGAAGTGCAACATTGCAGCGATGGCAGTCGTCATGACTTCGGCCTGGCTCATTGGTCGCTGTTTGTCTTCATCGTGACGCAAGGCAACCAGCATGTCCGCGCGCAGGCAACAAGCAACTACGATTTGGGTATCCGTGAGGCTCTCCTGTTTGTTGAGGTTGGGCTGGCGTCAACTTTACAGGGTACTCATGGATTTTGTCAGAGGTCATCTCAAGGCAGCAACTTGGGTTACTTATCTATCTTGTGGATTGTTCGGCCGTTTCCGTTGAAGGGTAAAAGCCGCCAACCGCCAGCGCAGGGCGCGCCAGGGTTGGATGCAAGCGCGCGCTGAACGCGCCGAAACCGGTTGGGGGCTGAACAGGGCTTGCAGGTACAGGCTGGTCAGGGTCAGCAGGGAGGCTTTGTCGCTGGTGTAGGGCAGCAGGGCGGCGCAAAATTCGGTCGCGGTGGTGGCGGGGGTGGGCTGCCCCAGCCGGGCGCCGAAGCGGTAGAGGTTGCGGAACATCCAGCGCAGGGCCAGGGCGGGCGGCAGGAGCTTCAGGGCCAGGTCTTCCAGCGCAAGAAACGCGGCCAGCAGGAGAACCAGCCCAGCCGGAACCGAAACCGCCAGCCGCGCCGCCGGCGAGAGCAGGTTGAAGGACTGTTCGATGGTCTCCAACAGGCCGGGCAGCGGCAGTTCGGCGGGCGGGCCGAATGAGGAGGCCGCCGACGGGCGGTTGAAACCGGGCTGGCTGGCGGTCGGCTCGAACTCGACCCAGCCAATGCCGGGGAAATAGATTTCGACCCACGAATGCGCGTCCGATTGGCGCACGACGTATTCAGCAGTCCGGGCGTCATACGCGCCGCTGGCGTAACCGATCACCAGGCGGGCCGGCAGCCCGGCCGCGCGCGCCAGCACGGCCATCGAGGTCGCGTAGTAGTCGCAGTAGCCGCGCTTCAGCTCGAACAGGAAGTAATCGGCCACTTCGGAATCGACCGGCACGGCCGGCACCTCGAGGCTGTACTCGAAATTCGTCCGCAGGTACGTCTCGATTGCCACGGCCTGGTCGAAGGGCGTGGGAGCGGCGGCGGTCAGGTTGCGCGCCAGGGCAAAGACCCGCTCCGGGACCCGGTCGGGAAGCCCCAGGTAGCGGCTCCGTATCGATGGGGGGTAATCCTGCCCGGCGGCGCGCAGCAGTTTCACGCTGGGGATGGGCAGGTAGGCTTCCGCGCGATACGTTCCCGCCTCGCGCTCGGCCCCCAACAGGTCGCTCTCGTTAAACGGCAGGCCGCTTCCAGCCGGGTCGGGAACCGGTTGGACTCGCCAGAGGGCCGTCACCCGCTCATCGACGCGGTACAAGGCCCCGGCCCAGTACAACAGATTATCTTCCCCATTAAAAAACGTAAATTCCTGGTCGAGCCGCTTGTATCCGGGCGGCAGGGTGGTAAAAAGCGCGTCCCCGGCGGCCAGGTCGCGCCGGGTCGCCTCGCTGCTGTACCAGCCGTAGCCGTTGTAGCGGTCGAAGGTCTGGCTGCGCCAGTGATGGTTGGGGGCGTTGACCGCCGCGCTCTCGTAGGGAACCGGGGCCAACTCGCCGGTGCGCGCGGTAAAGACCACCTCCCGCGACAGGTTCGGCCCGGCGCTGATAAGGTGACTGCGCGGCAGCGAAGCCTGGCTGTAGGTGACGCCCGGCCCCGGGCCGGGGGCTTCCTGCAAACCGAGCGACTGCGGCGCGGTGCTTTGGCTCGGCTTGCGGCGCAGATTTTCGATGATGTCGCGGACAGGCACGAGCGGGATTATCCAGGCCAACATCGCCAGCATGGAAGCCGACAAGGCCAGCGAGACCAGCGTGTTGGCAGCGATGATTTCCGCGTAGTCGATTCCGCGCGAGTCCCAGCGCTCCAGGTTGGCGAAGAAACGCCCCAGCCCCATCAGCGCCAGCAGGATGACCACCAGCAGCCAGAGCGAATCGATTTCCAGTTGGGTGTAATCGGTCACGAAGGCCAGCAGGCCCAGCGCGGGCGTCAGCGCATTGAGGGCCTGGCCCCGGCGCAGCGACCAGCCCGCCCAGGCGCAGGCCAGCCAGACCGCCAGGCTCCAGGCCAGCACGCGCGCCACCACGTCATCGATGGTGACGTTGAGCGAAACGCTCGTAACCCACAGCGACAGCCGCGCCCACAGCCCCGCCGATTGCGCAGCCATCGCGTTCCAGTTGTCAAAAATTCCCGCCGGGTTCGGCGGCGGGCCGCCCTGCCAATACGCCAGGGTTCCCGCCAGGTAGGATAAAGTGGAGGACGCCAGCCCCAACAGGGGCCCGTCTAAGCGGGCGGTGGCGGCCCACAGCAAGATTCCGCCAAGCGAGGCCAGCCCCGCTGCCGCCAGCCAACCGTTAAAGCGGCGATGTCCCAGCCCCCAGCCGAGCAGGGCGGCCAGCAATCCCGCCGGGAGGAAGGCGCTCGCGGCGGCCCCGCGCACCGTTGTCCCCAGGCCGTTGACCAGGCACAGGACGGCAGCCGCCAGCAGCGCCAGGGTCAACAGGTCACGCGGCGGGAAGCGGCGCAGCAGGGCGGCCCTCATGCCAGCCTCCGCCAATCCAGGTCATCTGGCCGCTGGATGGCCTGCACCTTGCCGGTGATTTTGGACTGCCGGAATTGCCAGCGCCCGGCCTGCCCTGGACGGGCTTCGGGACGGTTGAGCAGGTCGCGGGTGATGACGTGGCAGGCAATGCCCATGCCCTGCAACTGCTCCGCAACGGCCTGCGAACTGCCCTGCCCGCCAAAGGAAGCCGCTTCGAGCAGCAACACAGTCGGGACGATTCCGCGCCAGATGAGCGGGGCCAGCGATTCGAGCCAGTCCGTTTTTGTGGAGGGGGTGATGATGACCAGGCTGGCGTGTTTGCCAAAGGTCTTGCCGCCGCGCTGGAGAAAATCGGCCAGCGTCAGGCCGCCGGGCTGGGCCAGCGCCAGGGCGCGCAGGATGTCCCAGCGTTGGCGCTCGTTTTCACGCGGGGTCAGCCAGCAGGGTTGTTCACCGTTGACGGCCAGCCCAACCGCCTGTTTGTCCCGCAAGCCCTGGTCTCGATGAACTCGACCACCGATGTCAGCAAGCGAGGCGGCCAGAATGACGCCATGCTCCACCGTTGAGTCCCAATCGCTGCCGGCCTGCGCGCTTCGGTCCAAGTCGAGCAAAACCCACCAGTCCCCGGCGGGGTTGCCGTCCAGTTGGCGGGTGAACAGTTTGCCCTGCCTGGCGCTGGTCGGCCAGTGGATGCGGCGCAGCGGGTCGCCGGGCTGGTACTCGCGCACCCCCGCAGCCCGGACGCTCTCTTCCAACATGCGCAGGCGCGGGCGTCCATCGCCCAGGTAGCCGCCGGGAGTCACGTCGATGGGCGGCAGCGGCACGACCGGCGGCAGGACGAGCAGGGCGCGGCTGGCCGGGTCTTCGATGCTGACGGTATAAATCCCCAGCGGGTCGCCGGAGCGCAGGGTCGCGCCGCCCAGCAGGTACAGTCCGCGCCGTGAGCAGTGACCCTCCGTCAGCAGGGTGACATCCCCCTCGCTGCCGACAGCAGTTGCCAGCGAGGCGCGGTAACCGGGCAGGGTCGAGTGGTCGTCGATTTCGACCCAGGTGGCCGGGAAAACCGAGGCGTTCAGCAGCGTAAACCGCTCCTCCAGCCGGTCGCCGACCTGCGCCCAACCGTAGCGCATTTCGCGCGCCAGGCGCAGGGAGCGCGCCAGCCCGCGCGCCCACAGCCAGCCCACCAGCCAGGCCCCGCCCAGCCCGACCACCAGGATTTTCCAGACCCGCGATGGGTCGATGACCTGCATGACGATGGACAGGGCCAGCAGCAGGGGCAGCAGCCAGTGGTTCAACCGCATTCGCGCGCGCATAGGGCGATTATAGTACAGTAGGACAGGTCTCTGACCTGTCCCACGCTGCAATGTTTTTGCAATCTTTCGGACGGGATATTTTAAGATTAATCACCCCTCCGTCCTCTTGAACTGACTTTACAAATATGCTAGAATGTCAATCGACATCCCAACAGGTAGGGGGTTAGTGAACCACAATCGCCAGATGTGGCGGTAACAAATGTTCTAATATTGGAGTCGCTATGCGTTGTCCGTATTGCCAGAACGACGAATCTAGAGTCATCGATACCAACCATGACAGTCATGGCGGTATCCGCCGCAGGCGCGAATGCCAGAAGTGCGGCCAGCGATTCAGTTCCTACGAGCGCCCCATTCTCTCCACCCCGCTCATCATCAAACAGGACGGAACCCGCGAAGAATTCGACCGCGAAAAACTCTCGCGCGGCATCCGTATTTCGTGCGCCAAACGGCCCGTTTCAGCGGCGAACATCGAACGCCTGGTGGGCCAGGTCGAATCGGAACTGCAAAAGATGGGAAAATCCGAAGTCTCCTCGCGCGTCATCGGGGATATGGTCATCAACGGGCTGAAAAACCTCGACCATATCGCCTACATCCGCTATGCAATTGTCTACCTGCGGCTGGACGATTTGCACGCCCTGCGGACTGAAATCGACCAACTGCTCGAAAGTTAGCCCCTTTTTTTCCAAAGCCATTTTCTCTCCAAAATTTTATATACAGGAGCAATCCGATGGTAGCCAATGCCGTATCACCCAAGACGGGCATTTTGCCCACCCCACCCCTCCCGGCGGACCTGCCGAAAGTCGAACTGACCGAGAACGCCCGCCAGGTTCTCATCCGCCGCTACGTCCGGCGCGGCGACGACGGCAAGCCGGTCGAAACAGTGGAAGAGATGTTCTGGCGCGTTGCCTGGCATGTCGCCAAGGTCGAGACCGGCTGGGGCGGCGACGCGGAGCAGCGCGCCCGCGAATTTTACAGTTTACTGACCAGCAAGAAGTTCTTCCCAAACTCTCCAACGTTTACCGGCGCGGGGACACCGCTAGGGCAACTGGCCGCCTGCTTCGTGCTGCCGATTTCTGACGATATGGGCCGCGACCCGGCCGGCATCTTCCAATCGCTGCGCGACGCCGCGCTGATTCAGCAAACCGGGGGCGGGAACGGATTCTCTTTCTCGCGCCTGCGCCCCAAGGGCGGCCTGGTCAAATCGTCCGCCGGGCAGGCCACCGGGCCGGTCGGCTTCCTGCGGGTCTACGACCACGCCTTCGGCGAGATTGCGCAGGGCGGCTGCCTTCTTCCTGAAACGCTGGTTTTCACATCCAGGGGATTGCTGCGCCTGGACGAACTCTCGGACACCGAGACGCCCGGCTGGCAGGAACACCACCTGGAAGTAGCCACCGACCAGGGCTGGCGCGTTTCGCCGCGTTCGTTCAATAATGGCGTCGCCCCCACCCTGCGCGTGCATACCCGTCATGGTCTGAGTCTGGCAGGCACCTTCGAGCATCGCGTCAAAGCGATGACCGATAACGGCCCGGAGTGGCGGCAACTGCAAGAACTGCGCAAGGGAGACTGGATTCTGGTTCAAATGGGCCAGCATCGCGGAACCTTACAGGCCCTGCGCCAGCCCACCCGGGTTCACGGCAACCAGAACTGGCCCGTCCTGCCCGCCATCCTGGATGAGGAACTGGCGTTCTTTATCGGGTATCTCACCGGCGATGGTTTCGTCGCGGCGCAGGAAAGTGATAACCGTGTAGGGGTCAGCATTTCGCACGAATCGTACCTGATGAAAGAAATGCCGGCCCTGCTGGAACGCTTGTTTGGCGTCAAGGCAAATCGCCAGCAAAAGGAACAAGACCGCTCTGTGACGCTGGTATTGGACAATCGCGCCGTCAAAGACTTCCTGTTGATGAACGGTCTCGGCAAAGGACGCAGCCGCCAGGCTGCCATCCCTCGCCTGATTCGACAATCGCCGCCCAACGTGGTCGGCGCGTACCTGCGAGGTCTGTTCGAGGCCGATGGCGGGCTGAGTCACGGGTATCCTGACCTGACCACCACCTCACCCCGGCTGGCCGAAGAAGTTGCCACGCTGCTGGTTGGCCTGGGCTGCCCGGCGCGCGTGCGTTCCATGTCGCCAGGCGCAAACCACTATGGCACGGCCTCCCTTTACCATGTCCGTATCGAAAGCACGCGCGGTCTAGAAATCTGGCGCGAGAAAATTGGCTGCGACCCACGCTCCCGCTTTGCCGCCTGCATGGCCTGGGAAAGCGACCTGCGCCGCGAAAGCACATACATCCTGCCCAAGCCCCGCTATTGGCTCCAACCCGTCCTGGACGCCATCACCCTCGAACAGGTCGACCGCCAGGGACGCGGCCTGGGGCGCAAATTCCGCAGTTCGAACCCGGCCTTGCGCCGTTCCCTCTTACGCTATCTGCGCGACGAACGCAGTTTCACCATGTCGGCCTTCGAAATGCTTGCCGATGAGCATCCCGAATTTGCGGAACACGCCATCGACCCCGGCGGATTGTGGTTCGTGCAGGTCCTAGGCGTCGAACCGGCTGGCGAAGCCCTCACGCTCGACCTGGAAGTAAACGATAATCATACCTACCTGGCGTATGGCATGGTGACGCATAACACCCGGCGTGGCGCCAATATGGGCGTGCTGCGCGTCGACCACCCGGATGTGGAAGATTTCATTACCTGCAAGACCGATGAAAACGCCATCACCAACTTCAACATCTCGGTCGGCATCACCGACGCCTTCATGCAGGCCGTCAAAGACGACGCCGATTGGGATTTGGTCTTCCCCGACATCTCCGCGCCCGAATACCGCAGTTTTCGCGGCACGCTGGAGCAGGCCCGCGAACAGGGCATCCCGATTCGCAAGTACAAAACCGTCCGCGCCCGCGAACTGTTCGACAAAATCGTCAGGCAGGCCCACCACAACGGCGAGCCGGGCGTCCTGTTCCTGGACGCCGCCAACCGCCAGAACCCGGTGCCGCATTTGTACCCGCTCGAAAGCACAAACCCTTGCGGAGAGCAATGGTTGGGGCCACACGAAAACTGCTGCCTCGGCTCGGTCAACCTGGCCCAGCACCTCGGCCCGGAGGGAACCGTCGATTGGGAAACCCTGCGCCAGAGCGTCGCGCTTTCCACCCGCTTCCTCGATGATGTGGTCGAGGCCAACGCCTACGTCCCGGCGGTGCCGCAGCTGCAAGAAGCCGCCCATCGCGCCCGGCGCATCGGCCTGGGCATCATGGGCCTGGCCGACCTGATGTACCACGTCGGCGCGCGCTACGGTTCGGAAGAAGGCCAGGAATTCGCCGCCCAGGTGATGGAATTCGTCCGCTACCACGCCATGCAGACTTCGATTGCGATGGCCGAGGAGCGCGGCGCGTTTCCCGCCATCGAAGGCTCGATTTACGACCAAAACAACCTGCGCTGGACTCCGCCGCAGCCTTTGTCGCCGTACCGGGGGCACTGGGGCCGCCCGAAGGTGGATTGGAAGTCCGTCATCAGCGGAATCAAAAAGCACGGCATCCGCAACGCGGCCCAGACCACCGTCGCCCCGACCGGGACGATTGCGACTGTGGCCGGGTGCGAAGGCTACGGCTGCGAACCGGTCTTCGCGCTGGCCTATATCCGGCACGTCAACGACAACGGCAAAGATCTGAAACTGACCTACGGCTCGCCCTCCTTCGAGAAGTCGCTCGAAAGCGCCGGCATCGACTCGCAGTCGCGCCAGGAGATTTTCGAGGAAGTGATGAAGCACGGCACCTGCCAGGATGTATCCGCCGTGCCGGAGAACATCCGCGAGGTGTTCGTGACCGCCGGGGACGTGAGCGCCGAGGAACACGTCCGCATGGCAGGGGCGCTGCAAGCCTTTGTCGATAATTCCATCAGCAAAACCATCAACTTCCCCGAAGGCGCGACCGAAGCCGATGTGGCGATGGCCTACCTGCTGGCCTGGGAACTGGGCGCGAAAGGCATCACCGTCTATGTGACCGGCAGCCGCGACAAGGTGGTGCTGGAAACCCACGCCACCGCCAGCAAGAAAGAACCCGCGCCCGAGAAGACCCTGCCCGTGCCGCCCCAGCAAAAACTCATCTGGCACGAAACCAAGAAGCCGCGCCCGCGCGCCCTCAACGGCTACACCTTCACGGTCGAAACGCCGCTCGGCAAGGCCTTCGTAACCGTCAACGAAAACGGCGGCACGCAGCCCTTCGAGGTCTTTATCAACACCTCCAAGGCCGGTTCGGATACGGCTGCGGTTTCGGAGGCCATCGGACGCCTGATTTCGTACATCCTGCGCCTGGCCTCGCCCATCGCCCCAGTCGACCGCCTGCGCGAGATTGTGACCCAGTTGAGCGGCATCGGCGGCGGACGCTCGCTCGGCTTTGGCCCGCACCGCGTGCGCTCGCTGCCCGACGGGGTGGGACAGGTGCTGGACGAGTACCTGCGCAACCGCGACGGCGAACCGCCCGCCCACGAACTGGTCACTTCTCCCACCGGAAAGGTCCAGAGCGGGAGCGGAGGCAACCCCCTTAACGGGGGCAACGGCCACCACGATGCCCCGGCCGCCCAGCCGATGATGAAAATCGGCGACCTTTGCCCCGAATGTGGCGAAGCGGCGGTGGTCAACGAGGAAGGCTGCAGAAAGTGCTACGCCTGTGGGTTTAGCGAGTGTTGAACCAGGAACAGGACCCTTGCGGATGTGGTGAACTTCCGCAAGGGTTTTTTGTTTTGGCTCATGTTCAAAACAAGTGATTGGGTAAAATATGTGGCATAGATTTCCGAATCGTCGAATCAATGTCTACTCTATAATCCCAAAGTCTGATACTCCATCCGGTGGCGATGATAGCGGCCTTCGGTGAAGGTTTGGGTGATGGTAAAGCCGAATTTGGTGTAGAGTCCCATTGCGGCGGAGTTGTCGGTTTCGACGCTGAGGGCGACGGAGGTGTAACCAGCGGCGCGGGCAGATTCGACGAAGGCGGTGAGGATGGACTTGCCGAGGCCCTGTCCGCGCGCCTGGGGGGCGACGCCGATATAGGTCAGTTCGATTTGTCCGGGCTGGAGGGTGTTGGCGTCAGAAGCGGACAGAATGGATTGGGCAAGCTGGAGCAAAACGCCAGGACGTGTAAAGGCGAGTCGCAGCATTTGCCCGGCAAACCAGGGGAAAGGAGAGCGCAGGCGGGCGTTGAGGGTGGAGGGGTTGGGGGAACCTACACAGCAGGCCAGTAAGCAGTTATCAGTAATCAGTGAACAGTTGTCAGTTATCAGTGATTGGTCATTCGTGATTCGTAATTCGTGAGGGGCCGCGGATGAAGCAACGAAGGCGATAACTGAGGGGTCGGTTTGGGCGAGTTGGTAGTAGCGCAGGACGAAGGGCTGGCCCAGGTCGGTCAGCAGGGTGGGCATGGTGGCGCAGTGCAGGCCGGCCAGGGCGGGAAGAAGGGAGGCGGGGAGGTGGGAAAGGGGAGTGATTTCAGTCATCAATAACCAGTATCCAGTTTTTGGTGGTTCTCATCAGATTTTCGGGAGTTCAAGACTGCGCGTAAAACCTTCGTACACGGATTTCATGGATGAAACACGGAATCTCGCGTATAAGTCAAAAAAATCCGTGAAAATCTGTAGTGGTCACGAAAAGGATGAACGCCAGGCCTAAATCGTTCACAAAAACCTGTACGCGGATTACACGGAAAAAACACGGATTTAGTATCTTACCAGTGAAATTCTTGCGCAAAAAGCAAGGAATTTACCACGAAGGTAACGACGGAACACGACGTAAGAGCATTTAAGATTTTCCGCCTGTCCCGCGTATTTTGCGGGGTCGTGGTTAAAGGTTGTCTTTTCCGGCTTGTCCGGGTTAGGAGCTAAAAAACAGGTTTTATCCGTGTTTATCCGTGTAATCCGTCAAATCCGTGTACAAAAGCTTTTCACCATTTCTTTGACCAGTACAAAATCCGTGAAAATCCGTCAAATCCGTGTACGAACAGGCCAGCCGACCCTCGTTCAGGCGAGGCCTTTGATGAGGAAGGGGCCGAGGGGTCGGATGAGGAAGGCGGGCAGGCGCTTCCATAGCCAGATGGCGGCGGCAAATTTGGGGTTTTTCTGGTTGAGGGCGGGGAGTTCCGCGCCGGGTTGGAGGGCGTACCAGTAGGCCAACGGCTGCCTGCGCGGTTTCCACTTCATTTTGAAGGTTTCGTTGCCCGAACCGACCAGGCTGCGGCCAATGTCGTAGGTTTTGAATCCGCGTTGGGCGTAGCGTTCGATGACTTTCCAGTAGAGGCATTCCCCGGCGTAGTCGGAGCGAAAATCGCGCAGGAGGTTGGCGTGCAGGTTGGTGACGGTTTTTCCATGTTGGATGAAAACCCCGGCCCCGGCCAGTTTGCCGTTGGGAGCATATAAAACGGCAAATTCGAGAGTCTCTCCCAGAGAGACGGCCATTGCTTTCAGGTAGGATTTGGCATGGTAGGGGGAACCCAACTCGTGCATGGAGCGCGCCAGGGCTTCGTAGGCGTCGTCGAGCAGGTCGAGGCCGCCGAATTTGACGATGAACCCTTTTTTGAGCGATTTGCGGATGTGGTTGCGGTGGTCGGAGGAGAAATTCGATAAGAGAGATTCGATATTCGGGGATAAATCCATCAAGTAAGTGCAGTAGGCAGGATGCTGAACCCAGCCGGGGGGCGGGGGCTGGCTGCCAGCGTCGAAACGCAGGTTGGTGTATTCGACTTCCCGTTCGGCGGCCAGGGCGCGGGCGGCGTCGAGCAGCAGGTCGCGGGAGGTTTCATCGGCAAAGGCGAATCCGCCGTAGGAGCCGAAGGGCGAGGTCGCCAGGTAGTTGCCGAATAGCGGATGCTGGATGCGCGCCAGGGCGAGCAGGCCGGTCACTTCGCCTTCGATTTCGGTCTCGAAGCGGTAAATTGGGAATTTGTAGACGCTGCGGACGAAATTCGACCAGGAATCGAGCGCGGTGAATGCCGCCGGGCCGGTGAGGGATTCGGGCCAGTTGGCGGGTTCGTCGGGGGCGAGGCGGCGGAGGGTAACGGTCATCAGTAATCAGTTATCAGTTTCCAGGGAAGCGGCCTGGATGTAGTCGAGGAGTGGGGAGACGGGGAAATGTTTGAGCAGGGTTTTCAGGAATGCGGATTTATTCAGGGTGAAGGGAAAAAGCAGTGGGTGCGAAGCCGCGTCGCGCCCCAAGCGGCGCAGGAAATGCTCGGGGCGAATGAGTTCGTAGGGGTGCAGGATAATGACCGGGCTGAATCCGGCGCGAATTTCCCGCTCCAGGATTTTCAAAACCAGGTTGGGCATGAGGCCAATCATGAAACTGGAGCCGTACGGCACTTCTCCGGCGGCCAGCAGTTTGGTGGAAAAATGGCGCGGGGCGGTGAGGTGCGATGGGCGCTGGAAGATCGAAAGGGTGCTGACAGGGAGTTCCCACAGGTCGTTTTTGCGGTGCAGGCTGCCGCTGGGGGCGTAAATGGAGGAGCTGTAGAGAAAACCGGCCCGCTTGAGCAGGGGATAGGCGGCCTCGCTGATGCCGACCATCGGGGCGCGGTAACCGCGCACATCGTAGAGCGCGCGCCAGGCGGCGGAGGCAGCCAGGTCTTGCGCCAGTTCGTTTTCGTCCACAAGTGGACGGTGAAACTGGCAGTGCAAACCCAGTTCATGCCCGGCGGCGACGATTTTTTTGGGGATTTCGGGATACCATTCGGCGATTTCGCCCACCAGGTAGATGCTGGCGCGGGCCTGGCCGAGCAGGTCGAGGATGGGGTCGAGGGCCTGGCGGGTGAAGCCGCCGTCGAGGGCGCGGCGCTGTTCGGGGTTTCGCCAGGAATCGTAGCGGCGGGAGAGGGCAAACCAGGGTTCGTAGTCGAGGCTGAGGAGGACGCGGGGGGAGGGCATGAGGAATGATGAATGCGGAATGCAGAATTATGAATGAAGTGCGGGCGGAAGTATAACGCAAAAACAGGCTGCTTGCCCCATTTCGCCCGGCAGACAGCCTGTTCACTGGTTACTGATTACTGGACACTGCTTACCGACTTACTGCCCGTCTTGCACAATCCAGGTGCCGGTTTCGCCTTTCAGGGCGCGGCCCAGGTTTTCGGGGTTGGTGATGAGGGCTTTTCCGTTGGGCATGGCTTCAAGATACCAGATAACAGCCTGGATTTTGGGGGCCATGCTGCCCTTGGCGAAGTGCGTACCTTCGGCCAGGTAGGCTTTGGCTTCGGAGAGGGTCATTTTATCGAGCCATTTCTGCTCCGGCTTGCCGAAGTTGATGGCGACCTTCTCGACAGCGGTGGAGATGACGAATAAATCGGCTTCGATTTCGCGGGCCAGCAGCGAGGAGGCAAAATCTTTATCGATCACTGCCGCTGTGCCTTCGTAATTGCCGTCGCCGGGGTCGATAACTGGAATGCCGCCGCCGCCGACCGTCACGGTGATGATGCCCTGGTTGAGTAAGGTTTGGACGGTTTCCAATTCAACGATTTCCTTCGGCAGCGGGGAGGCGACCACGCGCCGCCAGCCGCGCCCGGCGTCCTCCACCACGCTCCAACCCTGTTCGGCTTCGCGGCGTTTGGCTTCGGCCTCGTCCATGAAACTGCCAATCGGCTTGGTGGGTTTGGCAAACGCCGGGTCATTTTTGTCGACCAGCACCTGGGTAATGACGGTGACGACCTTCTTTTTGATGCCGCGCTGGTAGAGAATGTTCTGTAAATTCTGCTGGAGGGCATAACCAATCGCGCCCTGGCTGTCGGCGCCGCACACATCCAGCGGGACTTCGTGCATTCCAGCGGTTTTGGCGGCGATTTCGGAGCGGCGCAGAATGTAACCGACTTGCGGGCCGTTGCCGTGACCGATGGCAACATCCCAGCCCTGCTCAATCATATCGGCGATATGTTCGCAGGTCTCTTTGGCGGCCTGGTACTGGCTGTCAACGGTGACGTTCTTGTCATCCTTGATGAGCGAGTTGCCACCAATGGCGATGACGGCGAGTTTATTCTGGGTCATGGGTTCTCCTGGAAGATTTTTTGGAATCGAAAGTTGTCGGACAAATTGTATCTTGGATGCGTAAACAAGTAAATAGGGAATCACGGCTGCTGCTGGGTGATACAGTGGATATTGCCCCCGCCCAGGAGAATCTCCCGCGCCGGGACGCCAACCACCCGGCGCTCGGGGAGCAGTTTTTGGAGCGTTTCCAATACTGCGGCGTCGTGCCGGTCGCCAAAGGTCGGGACAATCGCGCCGCCATTGCAGAAGTAGAAGTTGGTGTACGAGGCTGCCAGCCGGTCGCCGGCTTCACGCGGCTGGGTGCCATCGACCGCGTCCACGCCTTCGGCCTCCTCGGGGGCGATGAGAATCGGGTCGGGCTGGTGAATCTTGTGGACGGTTAATTTCCGGCCTCGGGCGTCGGTCTGGCTCATCAAATAGTCATACGCTTCGGCAGAACGCTCGTACTGCGGGTCGCTCCTGTCATCCGTCCAGGTTAACGCCACTTCCGCAGGACGCAGGGTGCAGGCCAGGTTATCGACATGGCCGGTGGTCTCGTCGTGATAAACGCCGCGCGGAATCCAAAGAACTTTTTCGACGTTGAGATAATCCTTCAGGTAGGTTTCGATTTCGTCCTGCGTCAAATCGGGGTTGCGGCCCGGGCTGAGCAGGCATTCGGCGGTGGTGAGGCAGGTTCCTTCGCCATCGACATGAATCGAGCCGCCCTCGAGGACGAACGGCGCTTTGTAGCGGGGAATGCGCTCGATTTCGAGCACTTTCGCGGCGACCGCCTCGTCCAAATCCCAAGGGAAGTACAGGCCGTTATACAGGCCGCCCCAGGCGTTGAATATCCAGTCGATGCCGCGCACGTCGCCCTTGTCGTTGGTGACAAAGGTAGGGCCGCAGTCGCGCATCCAACTGTCGTTATTCGAGATTTCGATAACCCGGATTTCGGGCGGGAGCATTTGGCGGGCATTCATGTACTGGCTGTGATTGACGCCCACCGTCACCAGCTCGAACTGCGCGATGGCGCTGGCGACGGCGGCGAAAGCCTTTTGCGCCGGTTTGCCGCCCAACCGCCAGTTATCGGGTCGCTGGGGCCAGAGCATCCAGGTTCCGGCGTGCCTGGAAAATTCGGCAGGCATGAAGAAGCCGTCGGCGCGAGGGGTGGAGTTGAGGGGAACAGGCATAAAAACTCCAAAACAGACGATGGACGATGAGCTATCGTCTGTTGTCCATCGTTTATGGTCAACGATTCAAAAACGCTTCAATCTGGCCTTTGTGCCAGGCCCTGAGTTCTTCGGAAGGCCGCTTCAGGCGCGGATAAACGAAGCAGGCCAGCAAGCCTTTTTCGGCGTGCAGGCGATTTTCGGACTGGTCGAAGATAATCGAGCGGGGATGATCCATGACTTCGTCGGTGGCTTCCACGCCGCGCGAGGCGGGCAGGTTGTGCATGAATTTGCAGTGCGCCGGGGCTTTGCCAAACAGGTCGAGGTTGACCTGGTAAGTCGGCATGAATGCGGCGCGGCGTTCGGGAATCTGGTCTTCCTGGCCCACCCACCACCACAGGTCGGTGTAGACGAAATCGGCATTTTTGACAGCGGCAACGGGTTCTTCGGTAATGGTAACAGTTCCACCGGAGACGGCGCAATTCTCCTGCGCCATTTTGACCCATTCTTCGGGCGCCTGGTATTTCTTTGGCGTGGCATGGGTGAAGTTGATGCCAAGTTTAGTACAAATCAGCATCAGCGAGGAGAGCACGTTGGTCGCGTCGCCGATGAAGGTCACATTCAGGTCTTCCAACGTTCTCCCGGCAGGCGCATGTTCCAGCATCGTCGTTACGTCGCAAATCACCTGGGTCGGGTGGTTGTAATCGGTGAGGCCGTTGAAGACCGGCACGTCAGCGTGCTTCGCCAGTTCGGTGACGGTCTCATGCTTGAGGGCGCGGCAGAAGATGGCATCGCACATGCGCGAGAGGACTTTGGCGGTGTCGTACATCGATTCGCGCACGCCGAGGTGGATTTCGCCCGGCTTGAGGTAGAGGGCGTGACCGCCCAATTCGGTCATGGCGACCTCGAAAGAGACGCGGGTGCGGGTGGAAGGCTCCTCGAAAATCATCGCCAGCGAAGCGTCTTGCAGCAGTTTCGGCGTGCAGCCCTGCTTATCGGCGGCCTTGATGAGGCGGGTCAGTTCAATCATGTCGAGCAGTTCTTGCTTGCTGAAATCCTGCGTGTCGATGAAATGGCGGAGGGTCATGATTTTATCCTTTCCGGGTGAGTGAGAAGGCTTTTTATTCCGTTTCGGAATTATACAATTCCGATTATACAATTATTGTACAAAATTCTCAGGCGCAAGGGATAGTGATAAATGTCATGAGTCCCCAAACAAAAAACCGCCCGGAGAGTCCGCAATCTCCCGATTTTGGAAGAAGTCGGGAGATTGCGGACTCCAG
>DAOUAZ010000376.1:0-7015 GCA_034432975.1 Anaerolineales bacterium
GGCTGTCAGTGGATACCGTCACCGACATCATCACCCTCTCCCTGGCTGACTGTCAACCCGAATCGGATACCCCGCTCCGGGTCGAAACCCCCGCCGAACGGCTGGAAACGACCTTCGGCGCGCAGGTCGAGATTCAGCCGCTGGCCCTGCAATTCGTCTTTACCAACACCTTTCCCTCGTGCCTCGGGACATGCCCTCCCGCCGCCACGCCCATCCAGGCCTGGCGGCGCTGGGACGGCGCCCACACCGGCCCGCGCGGTGAGCGGCACGGCCTGCGCGGCCTGCTCAACGCCGCCGAAAAACGCCAGATTCCCCTGACCCTGTACGACACCAATACCCCCGCCGCCCTCTCCGCCATCGACGCGGCGGGGGGAACCGAACAACTCCGGCGCATGGAAACATCCGGTTTGCTGGCCCTGCCCCCCGGCCCCGCGCCAGCCGCCTCCTTTTTGCAATTCGAGTTGAGCCGCAACGGACTGCCGCTCGAAGCGCGTCAAAGCCTGCTGTCATCCGCTTCTACGCGCCTCCGTTTCTCCGATTCATCCGTTGTCCAATCCGCTTCCTCCGTTTCATCCGTTCCCCCCTCCGCTTCTCCGACTTGCCCCGCGCCTTCCAGCGGGGTTCATCCGTTGTCCAATCCGCTCCTGATGGGCGGCGACTTCCAGCGCAGCACCTGGGGGACGTATGAATACGCCGAACCGTCCTTTGCCTGGCTGAAAGCGCGTCCCTATTTTTTTATAGAGTCGACTGGCTTGCCAGTCGAAGCAACCGGCACGGTTGACTCCATCAATGCCACCAAAGAAATGCTGGAAAAATCCGATCCGGCCCTGGCCCAAAACTATGCCTGGGTCGTTCCGCTGCTCGAAACGGCTGCGCGCTGGTCGGAGAATCCCAAGCCTGTGACCGAGTGCAAAGACCTTTGCATTCTCGCGTCTGATACGTTCTATGCCGTGTTCCATCCGCGCGGCGGACGGCTGGTCTTCTTCTTCGCCGGGCCGGAGCAGGTCATTGGCCCGACGGCGCAGTTCTTCATCGGGTTGAGCGACCGCTCGCAGTGGGATGTGTCGAAGGGTGAAGGGGCCGCCGACCCGGCCCAAATCATGGGCGCGTTTGGGGACGCGGACGACGCTTTTCGCCCGTACCAGCCAGAGATAACGGAGAATTCGATTCGCTTCGTCTCTGCCGACGGGCGCGAGAAAACCTACCGCCTGACCGAAACCGGCTTGGAAGCGGTCTTCTCTCCCGTCGTCGAAAGCCAAATCCCGCTGGCGCTTGCGCCGCAGACCCGTTTCACCCCCAACTGGGCCGGGAAATATCGCCTGGAACGGTTAACGGACGGAATCCGCCTGGAGGTGGCGGGCGGCCCGATGGTCAGGATTCAGGTGACAGCCGGGCAGGTCCGCGCGGTGGATTCGTTCCTCGATGCGATTCCCTTCATCGCGTCCCCCGAAAATCCGAACCTCGAACTCTCCCCGGGCTTCTTCCTGCCGTTCCCGCTGACGGTCGTCCATCTTTCTGCTTCCGAAGTTTCGATGACGGTGCGCCGATGAAACCGATTTTGATTGCGCTGGCCTGGCTGGCGGCGCTGCTGGTGATTGCCTTGCTGGCCCCGCTGCCGATTCCGTATTACCAGGATTTTTCGGTGATGTATTTTTCGGATAAGGCCCTGCTGAATGGTATCCCGCTTTACGATTACCCGGCGCAACTCGAATGGGTGCGCGCGCTCACCCGGCCCGATTTCGAGTTCCACCCCTACCCCTACCCGCCCTGGTATGCGCTGGCGACGCTGCCGGTTGCGCTGATTCCAATGGCGGCGGCGGCGCGGATGTGGTTCCTGCTCAACCTGACGATGATTGGGGCGGCGGCCTGGCTGTTGACGCCGCATTGGCGCGCGCCGCTCAGGCTGTTCGGAATCCTGGCGGCGGTCATGTTCATCCCGGCCTTTGGGCTGCTGATTGTGGGGCAATATTCCGCGCCGGTGCTGCTGGGGATAGCCTGGTTCCTGTGGGCGGCGCGGCGCGAATCGCCCTGGGGACTGGCCGCCGGGCTGGGGCTGATGACCTTCAAGCCGCATATCGGCCTGTTCCTGGCGCTGGCGGGCTTTGGCTGGCTCGTTTTCCGCCGCCGCGAAGCCTTTGCGCGCCGGGCGATTTTGTCGACCGGTCTACTGGCCGTGTTCCTGGCGGCGGTTGGCCTGTTGGCCGATGCGCGCTGGCCGTTGACCTATCTCGACTCGCTGCTGCGCTACCGTGAGATTCCGGGCGTGCAGTCGTGCGGACTGTGCGCCAGTTTTTCGGTGGGGCTGGTGCGGCTCGTCACCGGCCAGCCGGATACCTGGCAGGCTGCGATTTTGAGTATTTTCCTGGGGCTGGGGCTGCTGGGCCTGTTTCCCTGGCGATTTCGGTCCAAACTGGCCGAATCGCCCTTGCTGATGTCACTGACAGTTGTCTTTACCCTGCTGGTCGACCCGTACCTGCTGAATTACGATTACATCCTGCTGCTCGTCCCGCTTGCGATTCTATCTGGACAGGCGCGCTCGCTTGCCGGACGCGCTGCGCTGCTGGCAGCCTACCTGTTGCCCTGGGCCGCGCTGGCCCTGGGGCGGGAGGGCAACCCGCTCCTGGCCGTCTCAACCCTGTTGGTGTTAATTTTGCTTTGGCGAAACAAATAGACCCGACATCGTCCTAAAGGCTGTCTCGAGTACCAATTTTGGCAGTAAAACGAAATCTTCGGGACGTTTATCGGCTGGCAGAACGAATGTCCCATTGAAGACGCGCCTGCAACCGGCTAGACTTGGGATAGATTTCACCAATCACAAGGAGGGCGCGCATGGCAAACCTGAACGAAGCCGTCCAACTCATCCGCCAGGGGCGCAAGGACGAGGCGCGGCGCATTCTGGAACCGGTTCTCAAGGCCAACCCGCAAGATATCCAGGCCTGGTTCTGGCTTGTAGAAACCTGCTCCACCCAGGAGCAGCGCATCAAAACCCTCGAAGTGTGCCTGAAACTCAATCCCGGCAACCCGCAAGCCTTGCGCGCCCTGCGCGCGCTCCAGGCCAGGCCAGAAACTCCTGCGACCCCTCCCCAGGCAGCCTCGCAGGATGAAATTCCCGATTGGGCGCGCCGCCACGTGCCAGAGCCTGTTTCTCCACCGCCTGCCGCGCCGCCTGCGTTCGTTTTCGATGAAGCCGAACCGGAACCGTCCTCGGCCCCCGCCTTCGAGACTTCTGGCGGAACCTGGCAGCAGCCGCGCGGCGAGTCGAAACCGGCTTTCGATTGGGATGCGCTGGAAAAAGAATCGGCCCCCGCCGGAACGAAAGCGCAGGCTTTCCAGGAAGCGTCTTATCGAGGAGAGCCGAAATCGCAGCCGCGCGGGAAGCCGCTCCCGTTTTACCGGGTCTGGTGGCAGGCGGTCAGCGCGCAGTCGGTGGCGGGCTATGCTTCGATTTTCGATGACCCCGATGCCGGGGCAGGCCGCGCCTTCGAGTGGATGGCCTACACCAGTGTTGTGACAGGGCTGCTCTCACCGTTCGTGATACTCGTCAACCCACAGTTTGCCGAATTGCGTGCCCTGCCGGAGTTGCAGGGGTTTGCCGGGAGGATAGGCATGACCACGCTGATGGCTGTGGTGGGCTTGGGCATGGCAGTGCTTACACCCATCCTAAGCGTTATCGGATTGGCAATCAACGCCTGGATATACAACCTGCTGGCCGTATTGTTTGGCGGCAAAGGTACGTTTGCCCGCACAGCCTATGGGCAGGCTGCCTGCCTGGCGCCAACTTCTCTGGTGGTGACGCTTTTCAACCTGATACCGGTTATTGGTTTATGCCTGGCCGCGCCCATCGGGATTTATTCGATTATCCTGAACCTCCGCGCGCTGATGGCCGCCCACGACCTGCCGCTGGGCCGCGCGCTGGGCGTGATTTTGCTGCCCGGTATCATCCTGTTTGTCCTGTGCTGCGTGCTGGGGATTCTCTTTGGGCCGGTCCTGGCAAATGCGCTGCCGGCAAGCGGTTACTGACCTTCACCGAAACGAAAAAAGCCGAGAAGGGATTCTGCCTCGGCTCTTTTTTGATTGTTACCGTTTGAGCGGTTAATTCGGGCTGAATTCGGGGATGGTCAACGAGATTTTCGTCCCGTTTTTGTAGCGTTCATCGACCCAGATGCGCCCGCCGTGCGCCTCGACCACCAGGCGGCAGAAGGCCAGTCCCAGTTCGTTTTCGTTCAATTCCACGCTGCCAGGATGGTATTTCTCGAACAGGTTTTCGTCGAGTGTCTCGCCGCCGCCCAGGTCGATGACTGAGGCCACCAGCGCGCCTTCCCTATGCTCGAACCCCGCCTGGACGCGCACAATCCGGCCTTCGGACATGGATTTGACCGATGTGTCGAGCAGGTTCTGGAAGACGCGCCGCATCAGGCTCGGGTCAACGTTAACCGGCGGCATATCTTCTGGAATGTCCACCTGCATCAGGATACGTTTTTTACTTGCCAGCGGGTTGACGGAACGAACTGCGTCGGCGGCAAGGGCATTGAGGGAAATCCGTTTTCGGTGCAGGGACATCTCGCCCTTCTCCAGCCGATAAATATCCAGGATGGAATCGACCAGGTCGAGCATCTGTTGGACGCTCTGCCGGGCGTTGTCAATGGTTTCGACCTGCGCGCGCGGCATGGAGGAAGACTGGCGGCGCAGCATTTCGAGGCCGAGCGCAACAGAGGTAAGCGGACCGTGCAGGTCTCGCACAATGGAGCGGGTCAGGTTTTCGCGCGCCCGTTCCAGTTTTTTCTGCGGGCTGATGTCGCGGATGGTGATGATGCGTCCCGCCGGTTTTTTCTGCTCATCAACCAACGGGGAGATGCGCACATCGATGTCGCTAATTTCATGCGCGCCGAGGTGAACTTCGGCGCGCCCAGATTGCATAGCGCCGAACTGCTCAACCAATTCGGGCCAGGGGTGCAGGAAATCGACCATGCTGCGGCCCAGGATGGAGCGGCTGCCAATTTTCAGGAATTCGCGCGACTTGGGGTTGATTTCCACTACGCGATTGTTGGAGTCCAACACGATCACGCCATCCACCAGGTTTTCCATCAACTGACCACGCGCCACCGGAGCCAAGTCGAACAGGCGCAACGAGAAGATACTCCAGGCCAGCACGATGGTGCTGACGGCAAATCCCAGCGAGGTCAAATCCAGGCCGGGAACCGGGCTTAAGTCAGTGACGTAGATGATGTTCCCGACCCAGGGGATGATTGCGCTGGCGACCAACCCGATGGCTTGCGAACGATAAATTTCTTTGGAGGTCAGCGCGGTTTTAAGAATGAAAAATGTCCCCAACGCGAAAAAAATGTAAATGTAAACAAACATCGCCCAGAAGGCCGGGCCATGTCCATAAATCATGGCTGCGCCAGGTTCGTCGGAAGCAGGGGTAATTTCCGGCCAGACCAGGCGATGCGATTCGTTGGTAAATGCCAGGAAGATAACCAGGACGGCAAAAGAAGATAGAATGAGATAATTCCTGCTGAACCAGTTTTCACGATTGCTATAATTGGCTGCAAACAGATACCAGGTCAGGCCGATGGTCGAAATCCCAAAATACTGGAATTTGGTGAACAGGATTTTATTTTGGGGCTCAAGCACGGCATATTCAAGCGCCTGGAAGAAGACCCAGGCAATCACTGACGCCAGCATGAACGCAAAATGAGTCGCCCCTTTGACTTTTTGGTGTTGCAGCGCATACACCAAAAGGACAACGGCAATAATAGTTGCCAGAGAGAATATCAGCGAGAAGGAATTGAGTTGCCAGGTCACCGCGTCCTCATCAAAAAAGCACAAAAATATCTGCGACAAAGCCTGCGCAATTGTAAAATTTTATGACCAACCCGTTAAATAACAAATCCGCCGCATGGCTATAGCCACGCAGCAAATTTGTTGTTCCGTCTATCTAAAAGACAGATGTCAAGGTGAGGGGGGCACCCTGACATCTGCCTGCGCTTATGATACTACGCCGCAGGTAAAATTACAAGCCCCCGCGAATTCTTTAAGGTTGTGCCCCGGGCGAGAATCGAACTCACATCAGAGCCTTAGGAGTGCCCTGTTCTGTCCATTGAACTACCGGGGCGGCGCAGGGCGATTATACATCAATTTCCCAACGGAACGTCCCGAAGGTTTTCGGAGAGCAATTCGGACGTTTTTCTGAAACCTTCGGGACGGTTCGGCCGAAGGTTTCAGGAAACGAAGGAACGAAAACAAGTTTGACGGATTGCCTCGGTGTGTGGTATTATCAGCCCGCTCAAAAGCCAGCCAACCAACTTTCAGTCAAGGAGACGCATATAGCAGAGCAAGATTTTCGAGTAAATGAGGCCATCCGGGTTCCGGAAGTGCGCCTGATTGGGCCGAACGGTGAAAACGTGGGTGTCGTCCCCGTGCGCCAGGCCATCCAAATTGCGCGCGACGCCGAACTGGACTTGGTCGAGGTCTCGCCCAATGCCACGCCGCCTGTTTGCCGCGTCCTGGATTTTGGAAAGTTCCTGTACGAGCGCGAAAAGAAGGAACGCGAAGCCAAGAAAGCGCAGACCAAGATTGAAATCAAGGAAATCCGCCTGCGGCCAAAAACCAACGAACACCACCGCGGCTTCAAGGTGGATGACGCCCGCCGCTGGCTGCTTCAGGGCCATAAAGTGCGCGTGACGGTCAAATTTCGCGGACGCGAGATGGATTATCCCGAAATCGCGCTCGAAGACCTGCGCGAGATTGCGCAATCGCTGTCCGATGTCAGCATCATCGAGCAGGCCCCCATGATGGAAGGCCGCACGATGCTGGTGGTGTTGGGCCCGGCCAAAGCCAAACCCGCCAAAAAAGAAAAGGCTGCGGAAGCAGTCGAATAAGAATAACCCATCTCCACAGAAAGCGGTAGTCCCCGCGGGAGAAGTTGCAGCCCGCGGTTAATTTGTCGAAAGGAGTAAGTCCCGTGCCTCGCAAGCCAAGAGTTGGTAAATTCAAGCTGAAGACCCATAAGGCC
>DAOUAZ010000377.1:0-17328 GCA_034432975.1 Anaerolineales bacterium
GCCCACCCCCACCCCCAGCCCCACGCCCACCGTCACGCCGCGCCAATCCCCAACGCCATCCCCGACGATTACGCCGCCCGTGACCGATACGCCGCTGCCATAATACAAGGATACTTACCGGTATGACCCGCAAAACCTTCCACCTCGTTTCGCTTGGCTGCGCCAAAAACACCGTCGATTCCGACTCAATGGCGCAACTGCTGATGAATGACGGCTACAAACCCGTCGAAAGCGCCCGTAAAGCCGGGGTACTGATTGTCAACACCTGCGGCTTCATCGGCCCGGCCAAAGAAGAATCGCTCAATACGCTGAAAGAACTGGCCGAGAAGAAAAAAGACGGCCAACTGCTCATCGCCGCCGGATGCCTGACCCAGCGCTACGGCGTGGAAGTGGCGAAGCAAGTCCCCGGCATCGACGGCATCCTCGGCACGCGGCGCTGGATGGACATCGTGCAGGTCGTCGGCCAGTTGCGCGCCGCGCCGCATCCCGAGCCGCTCTATCACCTGCCTGAAGCCGCCACCGTCGGCAGCGATGAGCACGACGCCATCCGCGCCAGCCTGTCCGGGGCCAGCGCCTATCTCAAAGTGGCCGATGGCTGCCGCCGCCCGTGCGCCTTTTGCGCCATCCCGCTCATCAAGGGGACTGCCGTCAGCCGCCCGCTGGAGACCATCCTGGCCGAAGCCCGCGAACTGCGCGAGATGGGCATCCGCGAACTCATCCTGATAGTGCAAGACACCACCGATTACGGCCACGACCTGGGCATGAAGGACGGCCTGGCGGCCCTGCTCGAAGGCCTCGTCCAAACCGTCCCTGAAATGGACTGGATTCGGGTGATGTACGCCTACCCCGGCTGCGTCACCGACCGCATGATTGACGTGATGGCCGCGCACAAACAAATTTTGCCCTATCTCGACATCCCGCTCCAGCATGCCCACCCCAAAACACTCTACCGTATGAAACGCCCCTCCAACATCGAGTGGGTACATCAAACCCTCGCCAAAATGCGCGCCGCTTTTGCCGACCCTTCGGCAGGCTCAGGGCAGCGATTGGCAATCCGCACCACCTTCATCGTCGGCTACCCCGGCGAAACGGAAGAAGAGTTCCAGGCATTGCTCGATTTCGTCGAGGAAATCCGCTTCGACCGGGTCGGCGCTTTCCAATTCTCCTTCGAGCCAGGCACAACCAGCGAAGCGCTCGGCGACCCGGTTCCCGCCGAGGTCAAACAGGAACGCTGGGAGCGGCTGATGACCCTCCAGCAGAACATCTCCCTCCAAATCAACCAATCCTACGTCGGCAAGACGCTCGATGTGTTGGTCGAAGGCTACGACAAAGGCCTGACGATTGGCCGCTCGTACCGCGACGCGCCCGAAATCGACGGGTTGGTCTTTGCCGAGGGCAAAGCGGAAATCGGGCAGATAGTGAAGGTCAAGATTACCGGCGGCATGGCCTACGACCTGACTGGCTCGCTGGTAAAGGAGCAGCGTTGAAATATACCTGGCTGCTGTTCGACGCCGACGACACCCTGTTCGACTTTCCCCGCGCCGAAGCCAACGCCCTGCGCTGGACGCTGGAACAGAGCAACCTGCCCTTCCGCCCGGAATACTTCGAGATGTATTCCCGCTACAACCAGCAAGTCTGGCAGGAGTTCGAGCGCGGCGAAGTGACCTCGCTGGAGTTGCGGGTCAAACGCTTCCGCCTGTTCTTCGACGAAGCGGGGATGGCGGGCGACCCGAAAACGGTCTCGCCGCTTTACCTGCGGAATCTGGCCCTCGGCGCCGACCTGCTGCCCGGCGCGGAAGAAGTCATCGGCGCGCTGCGCAAACGCTTCCACCTGGCGCTGGTGACGAACGGCCTGAAAGATGTCCAACGCCCCCGGCTGGAACGCTCGGCCCTGCGCGACAGTTTCGAGCGAGTCTTCATCTCCGAAGAAGTCGGCGCGGCCAAACCCTCCCGTGACTACTTCGAGGCCGTCTTTCGCGGCATCGGCGGCCCGCCCAAAGAAACCGTCCTGTTGGTTGGCGACAGCCTGACCTCCGACATGCGGGGCGGCCTGGAATACGGCATCGACACCTGCTGGTACAACCCCACCGGCAAAACCGCCGGCCTGCCGGTTACATACCAGGTCGCCAGATTGACCGAACTCGTCGAACTGTTGAGATGAGCAGAAATTCGCTTTACGCAGAGCAGACCGACGCCGAGATTCTCAAAGGCTGCGAGGCAGCCCGCAGGTACCATGTCGCCACCGTCTGCATCAAACCCTACGCGGTAAAGATGGCAAAAGAAGCGCTGGCAGGTTCCAGCGTGGGCGTTTGCTCCGTCATCGGCTTCCCGCATGGGAACAATGCCACCCCAATCAAAGTCGCCGAGGCCGAACAGGCCACCCGGGATGGCTCAACCGAGATTGATATGGTCATCAACATCGGCAAAGCTCTGGGCGGCGATTACAACTACCAGGGCGCCACCGAATATAATTTGAAACTCATGCGCCAGCTTCCGCGCCCGAAGCGCATCTCAAAGCGGCCGGCGGCGTGCGCAACCTCGACCAATTGCTCAAAGTCCGCGAACTGGGCTGCGCCCGCAGCGGCGCCACCGCCACCGAAGTTATGCTCGAAGAAGCCAAAACGCGCGGATACGAATAGGAGAACCCATGCAACATTTCATCAACGGCGTCAACCTGGGAGGCTGGCTCTCCCAATACCGCAAATACGACCACGAACACTTCCAAACCTTCATCACCCGGCGCGACATCGAACAGATTGCCGCCTGGGGTTTCGACCACATCCGCCTGCCGGTCGACTACCCCGTGCTTGAATCCGATGACGGACTCCAGTATGTCGATTCCTGCCTCGAATGGTGCAAAGCCGCCGGGCTGGGAGTTGTTTTTGACCTGCACCACGCCCCCGGCTACTCCTTCAACAACACGCTCCAGCCCGAAACCCAACATCTCAACGTCCTGTTCAACCAGCCCGAAGCCCAGGCGCGTTTCATCGCCCTGTGGCAAGCCATCGTCCGGCGTTATCACAATGCAGGGCTGCCCATCGTCTTCGAACTACTCAACGAAATCGTCCTGCCAGAAAGCGGCCCCTGGAACGCCCTGGCCCACCAAACCGTCACCGCCTTGCGTCAAATCTCGCCCGATTGCACAATCATGATTGGCGGCAACCACTACAACGCCGCCTCCGAACTCAAAAATATCGACCGGCTCGAGGACCCCAACATTCTCTACACCTTCCATTTTTACGAGCCGCTCCTGTTCACCCACCAAAAAGCCGGCTGGGCGCAAGTCAGCCGCGAGTTCGACCAGACTCTCGAATACCCCGGCTTCTTCACCGGCCTGGACGACTTCCTGCGCCGCGCGCCGCATCACCGCGAGGGCCACGAATGGCTGATAGACCGCCCCCTCAACCGCGCCCTCATGCGCGAATTCCTCGTACCGGTCTTCGAGTTCATCAAAGAAAGCGGCCAAATCCCCTACTGCGGTGAATACGGCGCCATTGACCACGCCCCCACCGCCAGCCGCCGCAACTGGCACGCCGACCTGCTCGACATCTTCGACCAGCACGGCATCGGTCGCGCCGTCTGGTCTTACAAGGAAATGAACTTCCGCCTGGTGGATGGCCTCGGGCAGGTTGCCGACCCCCTGCTCATCAAAATCCTGACATCGGGCACTAAACAATAAGAAGGAATCCCTATGGCTTATCAAATCGGCATTATCGGCGCGGGCATGTATGGCAAAGTGCTGGGGCGCTGCATCCAACAAGACGAGCGCGCCCGCATCACCTGGGTCAACAGCGCCAGCGAAAGGACGACCCGCGCTGCCGCCGAGGAATTGGGCGCCGAAACATGGTCGCTCGATTACCGTGAGGTGCTGGCCGACCCGGCAGTGAACGCCGTCATCATCGCCACCCCGCCCTACCTGCACGCCGAACAGCTCGAAGCGGCCCTCGCCGCCGGGAAACACGTCCTGCTCGAAAAACCGCTGGCCGAATCGCCCCAAAGCGTTGAAAAAATCGTCGCGACGGCGGCAAAGTATCCAGGGTTCGTGGTGCTGGAGGCGTCCTGCCGTCACACGCGCCTGACGCGCAAGTTCCAGTTCATTAAAAACCTGATTGCCAGCGGCAAACTGGGCGAGATTTATCACATCCACCACAACCACCTGGCGCGCGGCACCTTCATCGAATGGAATCCGAATGGCGCGTGGGCGATGAACAAAGCCCTGGCGGGCGGCGGCCCCTTCATCGACTGGGGCATGTATGACCTGTCTTTCCACCTCGGCCTGCTGGATGACCAGCCCGAACTGCTCTCCCTGCGCCGCTTCAGCCGCAGCGACCTGCGCGATGTCAGCAAACTGGTCGAATTCAGCGACATCGAACAGCACGGCGCGGCCTGGCTGGAGTTCAGCGGCGGCCTGACCTATTACTACGAGCGCGGCGCGGGCGTCCATGCTGAGACTACCAACGAAACCCGCCTGTACGGCACAAAGGGCGGCCTGCGCTTCCAATTCCCCAGTTGGGACAGCAACGACATCGAGTTTTTCTACGACCAGGATAGCGAACCGCGCAAAGAGACCCTGATAGTCGATACCACCGGCGCGGAAGATGACAGCCGGGCAATCATCCGCCACTTCCTCGATTGTCTTGAAGGCAAAGCCAAACCCATGATGACGGTCGAAACCGCCGCCAAACATATTCGCATCCTGTTCCAGATTCTCGACCAGCCTGCATGAATTACTACGGCTTCAACTTCCTGTGGATGTTTTCCTGGAGCGGCAAACCCGCCCTGCCGCCCGATGAACACGCCCTCGACTTCCTGGCCGAATTCGGCTTCAACTTCGCGCGCATCCCCACCGACTACCGCTTCTGGACGCGCGACTTCGACTATTTCCACCCTGACGAATCGGTTTGGGAAACCATCGACTCGTACCTGGCTGCCTGCCGGGCGCGCGGACTGCACACCAGCCTGAACTTCCACCGCGCGCCCGGTTACTGCATCAACCGCAACGACCTCGAACGCCACCACTTGTGGGTGGACGAACTCGCGCAGGACGCCTTTGTCTTCCTGTGGGAATCCTTCGCCCGCAGGTACAAGGGCGTTCCCGCCTCCGACCTGAGTTTCGACCTGCTCAACGAGCCGCCTAACCCCGGACAATACGACCTGACCCGCGAAAACCACGCCGCGCTCATCCGGCGGACGGTCGCCGCCATCCGCGCCATCAGCCCCGATAGGCCAATTCAAATCAACGGCCTCGGCGGCGGACACCTCGCCATGCCCGAACTAGCCGACTGGACGTGATTCACAGCGGGCGCGGCTGCCAGCCGATGACCGACAGTCACTGGGGCGCGCCATGGTGGGATGGATGGAAAATCGCCACCGAACCGCCGGACTACCCCGGCACGCAATGGGACGGCAAAACCTGGAACCGCGAGACCCTGCGCGACTTCTACCAGCCCTGACCCGAGGCGCAAGCCGCCGGGCGGCCGATTCACATCGGTGAGTTCGGCTGCTACAACAAAATCGACAACGCCACCGCCCTGGCCTGGCTCGGCGACCTGCTCGCCCTGTACCGCGAATTCGGCTGGGCTACAGTTTGTGGAATTTCAGCGGGCCGTTTGGCGTCGTCAATCACGGACGTCCCAATACCATATCCGAAAAGATACGCGGCTACAACGTAGACCGCCGCCTGCTCGATTTACTGCTCGAAAACCGAAGATAAAAACGCCCCGAAGGTTTGCCTGATTCGTTCGAAGCAAGCCAAATCAACCTTCGGGACGGTGCTTGCACCCGAACAACGCATTCCAATCTGATTATGACCCACCTCCCCGACCTGACCTCCCGCCTGCGCGCCGAACTGACCGAAAACATCCTGCCATTCTGGCTGAACCATGCCCCTGACCGCGCGAACGGCGGATTCTACGGGGCAATCTCCAACACCCTCGAGGTCGATAGTACGGCCTCGCGCTCGGCCATCCTGTGCGCCCGCATCCTGTGGACGTTTTCCGCCGCTTATCGCCATTTCGGCGCACCCCCATACCGCCAGATGGCCGATTACGCCTTCCAAACCCTGACCGGCCCCTTCTGGGACGATGAATACGGCGGCGTCTACTGGAGCCTGAATCCCGGCAATGCGCCGCTCGAACCTCGCAAGCATCATTACGCCCAGGCCTTCGCCATCTACGGGTTAAGTGAATACTTTCGCGCCACGCAAAATAAACACGCCAAAAAACTGGCCTGTCAACTCTTCGACCTGCTGGAAACTCACGCCTTCGAACCAGTATATGGCGGCTACACCGAGGGCAGCCGCCGCAATTGGGGCGCGCTCGAAGATATGCGCCTGAGCGACAAAGACCTGAATTGCCGCAAATCCATGAACACCCTGCTGCACATCATCGAAGCCTACACCAACCTGTTGCGCATCTGGGACGAACCGCGCCTGCGCAGTCAACACCGCGCCCTGCTCGAAGTCTTCACTGACAAAGTATACAATCCTCAAACCGGCCACCTGCGCCTGTTCTTCGACGACGCCTGGAACTCGCTCGAAGACCTCGACTCCTATGGTCATGACATCGAAGCATCCTGGCTGATATGCGAAGCCGCCGGAATGCACCCCGACACCTGCCTGCATGAGCGCATCCGCCCGGCTGTGCTTGGACTGGCTGAATCCGTCTACCGCGAAGGGCGCGATTCGGACGGCAGCCTGTTCTACGAAGGCCGCGCCGGAAAAATCATCGATGACGCCAAGCACTGGTGGCCCCAAGCCGAAGCGATGGTCGGGTTTGCCAACGCCTGCGCGCTGACGGATAACCCCAAATTCGCTGCCGCCACGCAGGACGCCTGGAGTTTCGTCGAAAATTACCTGATAGACCGGGTTCACGGCGACTGGTTCAAAGAAACCGACCGCGCCGGAAATCCCAACCCAAGCCATGCGAAAGCCGGCTTTTGGGACTGCCCCTATCACCACGCCCGCGCCTGTCTTGAACTGCTCGAACGGAGCGCAAAATAGTATCCTGCCCCGATTGGGTGCTGGCGCTGGATTGCGCCATGTAAGCCGTGATGACCCTTTCGTTCGAGATGTTTCGTAAAGGATGCCGTATGAAAAAACAATCTCTCACTTTGTTCGTCCTTTTCCTTGTGCTGGCCGCCTGCCAGCCCGCCGCGCCGGTCGTGCTGCCCACCGCCACGCCCGATACCCTGGTGGTCGACCCGTCCATTTCGCTCGGCCCCATCAGCCCCTACCTGTTCGGCACGAACTACGGCCCCATGCACGGCATCGCGCCTGCCATGCTGCCGCTGGTGGAAGAGGCCGGGTTCACCGCTCTGCGCTTCCCCGGCGGAGCCTGGACCGATACGGCGGACATCAAGCCTTTCCAGATTGACCAGTTCATCGAATTCTGCAAACAGGTCGGCGCCATGCCCACCATCAGCACGCGCCTGCTGGGCGGCACGCCCGAAGCCGCCGCCGAACTGGTGCGCTACGCCAACAAAGAAAAGAAATACGGCGTAAAGTATTGGAGCATCGGCAACGAACCCTCGATTTATACCGAGTTGAAATACGCCAAATACGATTACACCACCGAACATCTCAACCGTGAGTGGCGCGCCATTGCCCAGGCCATGAAAAAAGTCGACCCCAGCATCAAACTGATGGGGCCTGAAATCCATCAGTGGAACAGCAGTTACGCAACCACGCTCAAAGATTCCGCCGGGCGCGATTGGATGATTGAATTCCTGAAAGCCAACGGCGACCTGCTGGACGTGGTGACAATCCACCGCTATCCGATGCATTCGCCGAGCAACCCAGTGACGGTTGATTCCCTGCGCCAGAACACCCGTATGTGGGCGGAGGAAATCGACTACCTGCGCCAGGTGATGCGCGATACCCTGGGGCGCGAACTGCCAATTGCCATCACCGAACTCAACTCGGACCCCAGCCCCGCCATGCTCCAGCAAGCCTCGCCCGATTCGTTCTACAACGCCATCTGGTATGCTGACGTACTGGGACAATTGATGAACGCGGATGTCTTCATGGTCAACCAGTGGGTAATTTCACAGCGCAGCACCGGCCTGGGACTGCTCCAAGGCGAGAATATTCGCCCCACCTTCTATGTCTTCCCACTCTATAAAAACTTTGGCAGCGAGCAGGTCTTTGCCGCCTCGGGCGCGCGGGATGTGGACATTTTCGCCGCCAAACGCAAGGACGGCGCATTGACCCTGATGGTCATCAACCTGTCTGATTCCGAACAGCGCATCCCGCTCCAGGTGGCCGGGCGCAAGTTAACCCAGGCTGAAACCTGGCTGCTCGATATCGACCACAACGCCGAAAACCTGGGCGTGCAGCCCCTCCCGGCAGACGGCATCCTGACCCTGCCAGCCCAATCGGCCACGCTGTATGTCGTTAAGTAAAAGCAAGCACAATCGTCCCGAAGGTTAATTTTCATGCCAGAAGTTGCGCCGGAAAAGCCGTTCGGATGAGCGCTCGCGGCGAAGCCTTCGGGACATTTCAAACCCTGCGTGACAAAATGCGAACTGTGAATAAGCGAGAGCCATTTTTAGTTGTATGACAACCGGATTCTGTGCTTTAATTGGGGTACGAACAGGAGGCACGCTTCATGTGGACTGAATATATCAACGCGGCCAGCATCGCGCAGGTCACGCAAATCCTGGCCGAAAAAGGCCCCGCCGCGCGCATTGTGGCAGGCGGCACCGACCTGATTCTAGAACTGGAACGCGGCGCGCAAGCCGGGGCGGTTGTCGAGCAACGTCGAGATATCGAAACCATCATCGACATCAGCCGCATCGCCGGGCTGGACGACATCAGCCTGGGCAAAGACGGCGACATTCACCTGGGCGCGCTGGTGACGCACAATCACTGCGCGGCCAGCAAACTCATCCGCGAGAAGGCTTACCCGCTGGCGCGAGCCGCCTGGGAAGTGGGCGCGCCGCAAATCCGCAATCGAGGCACGGTCGCGGGCAATCTCATTACAGCCTCGCCCGCCAACGACACCATCACGCCGCTCATGGCGCTGGACGCGTCCGTCACCCTGCAATCGATTCGCGGTTCGCGGCAGGTCAAACTGCGCGATTTTTATGCCGGGGTGCGCAAAACCGTGATTCAACCGGATGAAATGCTGGTCGAAATCTCATTCAAGGGATTGGACGCAAACCAGAAGGGGACCTTTGTCAAAGTGGCGCTGCGCCGCGCCCAGGCGATTTCCGTTATCAATCTCGCCATCGTTCTCACCCTGAATGCAAATACTGTCAAACAAGCCGCCATCACGCTGGGAGCAGTGGCCCCAACCATCATCCACGCCGCCGAAGCGGAAACGTACCTGGAGGGGAAGCCACTCTCCGACGAGGTAATTGCGCGGGCTGCCGAACTGGCCCGGGACGCGGCGAAGCCGATTAGTGACATTCGCTCCTCCGCCGATTACAGACGGGAGATGGTGCGGGTGTTTACCATGCGCGGGCTGAAGTCGCTGCGTGATGGCCTGGAGCAGGCCGCGGCGAAGCCAATGCCGGAGAGTCCCATCACATTGATGAGCGGCCACCCCGCGGGCTTGTCCCGCGTTTCCCAGCGGGGTGGGAACGGTTTTTCGAGCAGCCCCTTCGTTCACGGGTCAGCCATCCAAACGAAAATCAACGGCAAAGAGTACACCTTCACTTCGGGCTTCGAGAAGACCCTCTTGCGCCTGCTGCGCGAGGAAGCCGGGCTGATTGGAACAAAGGAAGGCTGCGCCGAAGGCGAGTGCGGGGCCTGCACCGTATTCCTGGATGGGATGGCCGTGATGGCCTGCATGGTTCCCGCGCCGCGCGCCGCTGGGGCCGAAATTGTGACGGTGGAAGGGTTGGCCCTCGGCGAGCAGTTGCACCCTGTACAGGAGGCCTTCATCCAAAATGGAGCCGTGCAGTGCGGGTATTGCACGCCGGGTTTCCTGATGTCGGCTGCCAAACTGCTGGAGGAGCGCCCGCAGCCAACCAGGAACGAAATCGAACAAGCCATCACCGGCAACCTGTGCCGCTGCACAGGCTATTACAAAATCGTACAGGCCATCGAGGATGCCAGCCAGTCTTAATATAATCAAAGAGAGGTCGTCATGCCATCCAAATATCAAACATTCCAAAAGAAAGAGTTCGTCCGGCCTTATACCATCCACCCGGTCTGGCGCGGCATTGGGTTCCTGATGATGGTGCTGGTGCCGATTATGGCCGGCGCGGCGGCGGTCGTCATGAAAGACGTGGGATTTCAGTTGGGCTGGCAGTTCATGTACGAATTGACCGGCACGATACGCCTGCCGGAAATTTTCTATGCCATTCCGGTGATTCGCAGCATCGCATACTGGATTTCGAGCATCGCCAATCTGCGCGCCATTTTGCTATTCTTCGTCTTGTTCGTGATTATCTTTTCGGGGATTATGTCGCTGTTGTATGCGCTGATTTACCGGCTTGTCGGCCCGCCGAAATACACCCCGCTGGATGCGCCGGCCGAGAGAATAAAAGTGAAGCGCTATACGAGGTAGCCTTCCTCGTCAAACAAATGGAACGCAATCAGGAACTCCGAGTCTTCCAGGCTTCAGAGGTTTTTATCATACAGTGTACGAGACCCCGCTCGGCGTGCTGGGGACGATTATCTGCTACGACCTGGATTACACCGACACCGCCAGAAAATCTTCGCCAAATAAAGGCAATAAAAACCGGAAATGGGAACAAATATTCGCGTGGATTGGCGGATAATTCCAGGAGAATACGTGTGTTCTTCGCTTAAACATTGAAGGCGGCCGGTTTTTTACGCGCGGCCGCCTTCAGGGGGTTTGGGGGTCGTCCATCGTTTTCACTCGTGACGCTGAACCAGGGAGTTGTCTTCCTGGCTGGTGAACAGCGGCAGGAGGCTGATTACGGCGAACAAACCGACGACCAGGAACAGAACTGCGACTTCGTATGGGGTCATGGGAACCTCCTTTCAGGGTAGTAGGATTGATGGATATATAACGATTGAAGGGGCGATTTGGTTCCATATTTCTCTATTAATCAAACACCATTTTGCCGGATTTGTTCCTTACAGGGGACTAACGCAATCCTTACAGAGTCATAACAGGCGCTCTGCAACCGGGGCTATGATTTTAGTATACGCAGGGTTTTCAACTTTCCTACTCCCCCACAAGTCTCATTCGCCAACGAACCCTCGCCTCGCCGCTGCGACTGGAATTCCCTGCCCGCCCACAAAAGAAAACAGGACAAGATAATCTCCTGTCCTGCGTTCGAAGCGAACATATTCTCCGCTTCATCATCCGTTGCCCCTACCCAATCGACATGATTTTTTCGAGCATCTCTTCGTTGGTGCCGAACTTGAAGGTCTCCAGACCGCGCCGCTGGGCAATTTCCTCTTCGATTTCGGCCAGTTTGCGGATATCGGGCAGGTTGACGACCGGCTTGCCAATCGCCTTCAGCCGCGCCGCCAGCGCAGATTCATCTGGCGTAACCGGCTGCAAGGTTTTCAGATACTGCATCACCGCCTTCGAGCCGTTGACCCCGTCCTTGCGGGCGTAACCCACCAGCCCGGTACTGGCCTGGCGGCTCCAACCGGCCACGAACACATCCGGGATAATCGCATCCGCATCCGGGTCGTAGGCTTCGTAAGAAATCTCATCGACCGGGAAGCGCGGCGCGGGATTTTTGGCAAACTCCGACGACGAGACCGGCAGCCCGAAATCGGTATCCACCCGGTCGCCGATTGCAAACACGACCGAATCGACCTCGATTTGACGGGTTATGCCCGTCCCGCGCGCGCTCACCACGCCATTCTTGTTGACGCTCAAATGGTTCTCTTCCACTTCCAGGCCGGTGGCAATTTCTTCGCCCAAAACGCGAACAGGCGAAACCAGGAACTCCAACCGGAAGCGCGAGCGCGAATTGGGAGGCTCGGCCTTGGGCAGGGCATCCAGGATGGCCTGCTTCGCCGCCTGCGGGTCCTGCCCAATCGCCTGCATCTGCGGGCTGACCCGTTCGATTTCGCGGTCGAAGGCTTCCAAATCGAGGCTGGCAGCCACATGTTCCAGTTCCTTGCGGTCGAACTTCACCTCCGCCGGGCCGCGCCGCACCAGCGCAATCACTTCATCCACTTTCAGGCGGCGGGTCAGGTAACGGGCGATATCGAGCATCACATTCCCGGCCCCCACAATCGCCACCCGTTTGCCAAAATCGAAAATCTTCTGGGTATAAGGCGGCAGCAGGTTATAGTGGAAAACCGGCCCCTTGGCGTGGTAAACGCCCGTTAGCGCCTCGCCGGGGATACCCAGCCATTTAATCCCCTGCGCCCCCGCGCACACCAAAATCGCCTGGAAACCCAGCCCGCGCAGGTCGTCCAGCGTCAGGTCGCCCTTCGCGCCGATGATGACGTTGCCGCAATAGGTCAGGCCGGGCGTATCCAACACCTGATGAAACTGCTGGCGCAGGCCGCGCTTCATGGTATGCTTATCGGGGTAAATTCCATATTCCGCCAGCCCGCCCGGCTTGATGTCGCGGTTGAAAAGCACCACCCGCGCGCCATTGCGCGCCAACTCGCGGGCAGCATACATCCCCGCCGGGCCCGCGCCCACCACAGCAGCATAATAACACTGGTCTGTCACTTTCACTCTCCTTGGCTAAAATTGCGTAACGCGGAATTCATTCCGCAACTTGCTTGAACGGCAATACGATAGCGAAACGATTATATGGCATTCGGCAAGGCATGGCAAGCGGACGCTGATATTCCTCTAACAAAACTCTTGCCAAAGACAGACGCGTTCGGTATAAAATAAATGCGGATTTTTTGGGAAAACCCGCCCCCAGGCTGGAACCTGCCCCCGTGAAACAACGGTGTTCCAGCCCAAGCATTTTCCGCCAAACGCCATCTGAACTATTCCCCGTTCAACCCACATTCCCCAACCTGAGGAGATGCCCATGACTGAAACCTTCACCTTCAAAGCCGAAACCCGGCAACTGTTACATATCCTCATCCACTCGCTCTACAAAGACCGTGAAGTCTTCCTGCGCGAACTGCTCTCGAACGCCTCCGACGCCCTCAACCGCCTGCGCTTCGAAATGCTCACCAACCAGGACGTGCTGGACCCCGAAGCAGAACTGAAAATCCACATCACGGTCGATAAAGACGCCCGCGCCATCACCATCAGCGACACTGGAATCGGCATGACGCGCGAGGAAATCATCGACCACCTCGGCACCATCGCCCAATCGGGTGCGCGCCGCTTTTTGGAAGCCGCCAAGCAGCAGAGTTTTGACGCCTCGGGCATGATCGGCCAGTTTGGCGTGGGATTCTATTCGGTGTTCATGGTGGCCGAATCCGTCCAAGTGACCTCCCGCTCCCACAAACGGGACGCTGAATCGGTCCGTTGGACCTGCGCGGGCGATGATAACTACCAGGTCGAAGCGGCGGAAAAGCCCGGGCGCGGCACCGAAATCAAAATCATCCTCAAAGAAGAAGCCGCCGAATTTGCCGAGGAATATCGGGTCAAAAATATCATCCACAAACATTCCGATTACATCAGTTTCCCCATTTACGTCGGCGCGGACGAAAAACCGGTCAACAAGCAGACCTCGCTCTGGCGCACGCCCAAAGCGGACATCAGCGAAACGCAATACACCGACTTTTACCGCCAACTGACGCTGGAATTCGAGGAGCCGCTGCTGACCACCCATTTCGTAACCGACGCCCCGGTGCAGTTGTATGCCCTGCTCTACATCCCCGGCAAGGGCGAGCGCGGGATGCTCTCGCTGCGCAAAGACGACGGGCTGAAACTGTACTCGCGCAACATCCTGATTGACGAATACAACAAAGACCTGCTGCCCGAATACCTGCGCTTCGCGCAGGGCGTGGTCGATTCGGAAGACCTGCCGCTCAACGTCTCGCGCGAGACGGTGCAATCGAGCGGGCTGATGCCGCGCCTGAAGAAAGTGCTGACCGGGCAGGTCATCAAAGAACTGGAATCCCTGGCAAAGAACGACGCCGAAAAATACGCGACCTTCTGGAAGGAGTTTGGCGGCTACCTGAAACAAGGCGTGGCCGCCAGCCCGACGGAAAGCGACAAGGTGCTGCCGCTGCTGCGATTCAAGACCAATCTCCAGCCCGAAGCCTGGGCCTCGCTCGAAGACTACGCCGGGCGAATGCAGGATGGCCAGAAATTCATCTACTACATCGTCGGCGAAGACCCCAAGGCCGTCCTGCGCAGCCCGCACCTCGATACCTTCCAGGCCCAGGGACTCGAAGTGCTGCTGCTGACCGAACCCATCGACTCGTTCATGCTGATGGGCCTGCGCAAATACAAGGATTTCGAACTGCAAAACGTGGCCCAGGCCGAAATCGAAACGCCCGAAAAGCCCAAAGAAGGCCAGCCCGAACCGGAGAAAATCCCCGAAGCCGATTTTGGCGGCTTAATCGAACGCTTCAAGGGCGTGCTGGGCGAGCGCGTGACGGATGTGCGCGCCAGCGGACGGCTCTCGCAGTCGGTGGCGCGGCTCTTGGACCCGGAGGGCGCGCTCAACCCCGAATTGCAGCGCGTCTATAAATACCTGGGCAAGGACTACGAAATCCCCAAGAAAATCCTGGAACTCAACCCGGCCCACCCGATTTTGAAAAGCCTGCTGGCGATGCCGGCCGAGTCAGACCTGCAAACCCTGGTCATCGAGCAGATTTACGACAGCGCCCTGCTGGTGGAGGGCCTGCACCCTGACCCCTCCAGCATTGCGCCGAGGGTGCAGAAACTCATCGAGGCCGCGCTGGAGAAGTAAGTCCACAGACTTAAAGTAATTGCCTACCCTGCCTGCTTCAGGAGAAATTACAAGCCCTGAGCGGATCGCGGAACGATAGTGGAGCGCGAAGTCGAAGGGCGATTTGGCAGGAAAGTGTCCTTCGACTTCGCTGCGCTGCGCTCAGGACGCTGACAGTACAGTCAGGCAGGCAATTACGATTTTAAAAGCAACGAGCCGCGACTATGAGGACGCGGCTCGTTTGCTTATTTCTCCAATCATTCCCGCTCGCCCAATGCAACCAGGTGCTTGGGCATCATCAGCCATTCGAGCGTGGCGCGCCGTTCGTAGAGCAGGTTTTCGGCGTTCAAGCAGCATACCCCACCCTTGCGCATGTTGATGGCGAGTTCGGCATCTCCTGCTGCCAGCAGGCTGATGAGCGCGCCCAGATTGGGTTCATGCCCAACGATGGCGATGCTTTCCAGGTTGGAGCAGTTTTCGTTGATTTCACCAATCACATGCTCCGGGAAGCCCAGCGGGGCCAGGTGTTCGGTGATGACCAGTTGCTCTTTCCCCATTTTCATTATTTTGAGCAAAATCTTCGCCGTTTCGAGCGCGCGCGCGTAGGGACTGGATAGCACCAGGTCGAAGCGCACATCGAGCGACTTCAGGCCGCGCGCAATGTTGGTCATCTTCTCGCTGCCCTTGCCGGTTAGCGGACGCAGACTGTCGTCTTCGTACCCCGGCGCGCCGGGTTCGACTGCAATTGCATGGCGGATGATGTAGAGGTTCATGTTCTGTTCCTTTGGTGGCGCAAGATGCCATCTTGCGCTACGTCTCATATTTATACAATTTCCAGCCTGACTCCAAAGACATCCTGGAACAGGCCCTTACGCTTCTCGAACGACCATTTTTCGAGCATCATCTCGCCCTGCCCATGCAGTAAAACCTGCCAGCCGCCAGCGCTCTTTTCGATGCTCACATCCCGCAGCCGGGTTGCGTGACTGATTTCGAGCGCATCGGCCAGCCGCAGCAAGGCGCATAATTTGAGGACGGTCATCCGCTCCCGGGCGGGCAGGGCCTTGAAGGCTTCATCTTGCGCTGAAGGGGAAGTCTTGCGGTGGAAGCGAATCACGTTAGCGACCACTTCCTGTTGGGGCGGCTCCAGCCCCATTAGCGGAGAGTGTTTGAGGATGTAATAGCCATGCTGGTCGTGGTCGATGGTATTGATGAAATGCCCGATATCGTGCAACAGGGCCGCGGCTTCGAGCAGCAGGCGGTCGCCCTCATCGAGGCCGTGCAAGGAGAGGGTCTGGTCGAAAATCCGTCCGGCCAGGCGCGAGACGTGCGAGGCGTGGTCGGCGTCGAACAGGTATTTCTGTCCCAGGCGCATGGCGGCGTTCAGGACCTGTTCGCGGCGCGGCAGGCGCGGCCCCAGCGCCAGCGGCAGCATGTCCCACAAGATGCCGTCCTTCAGTCCCACGCCGGGGATTTTGATTTCCTTTGCGCGCGCTTCGCGGGCAATCATGTGAACCACCATGCAGGCAGGCAGCAGCACGTCGGCCCGGTCGGGGCGCAGGTCGAGTTTCCTCATGCGCTCTTCGACCGTCATCTCGCCCAGTTTCTCTATCAGGGCGTTCAATTCATCGAGGGTAATCAGGTCGCTTGCCTCGCGCTTGAACAGGCGTTTGCGCAGCAGTCCCATTTCTTCGAGGTTGCCGCCCGTGCCTGCGCATAAGTCCACTTTCTGACCGCCCAGTTCCCGGTCGATGCGCCGCCGGGCCGATTCGGTGTATTCGCGCATCAACTTAAGGCTCGGCAGGCCGCCGTTCGACCCCAGCCGCTGCAACAGACGCACCGTTCCCATCGGGTAACTCTCAGAGGAGATGATTTCATCGCCGCGCGCGATGGTCACCTCCACGCTGCCGCCGCCAATGTCGATGAGGACGGCCCGTTTCCCGCCCAGGTCCAACGCTTTCGAGACCGCCAGGTGAATCAGCCGCGCTTCTTCTTCCCCGCTGATGAGTTCGACCGGGATTCCGGTCTGGTGAGCAATCCGGTCGATGAGCAACTCGCCGTTTTCGGCCTCGCGCAGGGCCGAAGTGGCGACCGCCCGCAACTGTCCCACCCCAAACTGGTCGGCGATGGTACGAAAGCGCAGGAAGGCATCCACCGCCGCCTGCATGAGGGATTCGCCAAGCAGCCCGCTGGTAAAGGCATCCTGGCCCAGGCGCACCGGCAGGCGGGTCGATTCGAGCATCTCCAAACCGCCGCTGCTGCCGGGACGCGCGACCACCATGCGGATGGCGTTGGAGCCGGCATCGATTGCGGCAATATTCATGGGGCCTCCATGCTCCAGAGTGTACACCCAATTGGGCGGTCTCGCATGGAGGAATTTTTCATTTCTCCGGGAAGGATAAGACACGTCCTGCGCTACGATTTCCACTCCCAGTCCCCCAGGGTGGGAATCGCGTTGTACATCGTCAGGTCGAGTTGGATGGGGGTGATGGAGACATACCCGGTGGCAATCGCGCCGACATCCGTTCCTTCCTCGGGCGTGCCGGTCGGCGAATCGCCGCCAATCCAGTAGTA
>DAOUAZ010000378.1:0-8526 GCA_034432975.1 Anaerolineales bacterium
GCTGGATGTGGTCGAACTGTATCGCGGCTCGGTCAGTTCAGCGCAGGTTCGCGTGGGGGAGGTCTTCCGCGAGGCCGTCCGCAAGAACGCTTCGGCGCTGATAGCGATTCACAACCACCCCAGCGGCGACCCAACTCCCAGCCCGGATGACGTGGCGCTGACCCGGGCAATCGTCCAGGCTGGCAAAATGCTGGATGTGGATGTGCTGGACCACCTCGTCATCGGTCAGGGACGCTGGGTTTCGCTAAAAGAACGGGGGTTGGGCTTTGGGTAAAACCACAGGCCAGGCTGGCAGCCTGGCCTGCGATTTTTTACGCCGGTTCGCCGCACTCGTGCAGTTCCAGGCAGCAATTATCCTCGGTTTGCCGCGCAACCGGCAGCAGCGGCGGGCGCACCGGCCAGCGTTCGAACCCGAACATGCGCGCGAGCATGGATTTGAGAATGGACGGGAAGGGAGTATAGTGGTCGAGAATGCGGCGGCGATAGGTGAGTTCTTCCTGGGCATCGATGGCGTCCCCGCCCTGGGAGAAAATATTCCACACCTGGCGAAGGATGGGCGAATACAGGTTGGCAATGGCGGTAATTGCGCCGCCCGCGTGATGTTCGAGGGCATGCAGGAACAGGCTATCGTTGCCGGTCAGGACGAGCAAGTCGGGGCCGAAGCGGCCTCCGAGGGCAAAGGCATAATCGGGGTCGCTGGAGGAATCTTTGATTCCGGCAAACTTTTCGGGGTGGGCATCTTTCAGGCGCGCCAGCAGATCGAGCGATAACCCCATGCCTGACTGGTTGGGGATATGGTAGCCAAGCAGGTAGCCGCCCTGCGGCACAGCCTGGTTGATAACCTGGTCATACCATAGGAACAGGCCATCATCTTTGGCTTTGCGATAGTAATAGGGCGGCAGGACAACCACGCCCTGGCAGCCTAGTTCGAAAGCCATTCGGGTCAGGTGAATCGTTTCATCGAGGCTGGGAGTGCCGGTGCCGGCCAGCAGGCGAAATTCCGGGAAGGTCTGCCGAACCCCCTGGGCTACCCGCAGCATCGTTTCGCGTTCGACCAGGCTAAAAGACGGCCCCTCCCCAGTGGTGCCAAAGAGCAGCGCGCCGTGACAATCGCGGGCGGCGAGGAAGTTCAAGAACGGAACAACGGCTTCCGGGTCGATGGAGAAATCTGGCTTGAGAGGGGTTAACGCTGCTGCGTAGACCCCGGCCAGGGGATGGCGAGCGGTCATGGGTTGTCCTTTTCCGAAATTATTCAATTTCCATGATTCGATAGGGATACACGTTTACGACCTGGCAGCCGTGATACGTGGTAATGTGACTCTTCAGGTTTTGCCGGTAAAAGATTGTGTGGCCGTGCAGGTAGTAACGCGGCTTGGCCCAGCGAATGAGGAAATTCAGGGCGCGCATTCCCTGGTGGGCCGGGTCATCGTCGTCGTGAATGCCTTCGGGAGGCGAGTGCGCGATAAAAATATCCAAAGGCCGGCGGTAACGGCTCTTCTGAAGGATAATTTTGGGCAGCAGCCTCCAGGCGCGCAGGTACATTCCCATCTGGGAATATTGATTGGGCGTATGGTACTGGTAACGCATACTTCCACCCAGCCCGGCCATGAGCAGCCCTTTGGAATAAACGACCTCTCCGTCTACATTATCTCCGCCGGCCACCCGGGAATTGGCATGTTGGCCGTACTCCGGGTCGTGATTACCCGGCACGTAAAACAAAGGCACATTATAGATGCTGACCAGGAATTCCAGGTAAGGGTACGGCAAGTCGCCGCACCCGATTATCATCTGGATATCGGGATAGGCTTCACTGACCGAATTGGAATATAAACGGTCGATGATTTGGTCGCTAACGGCAAGGATTTTCATTATTGTTAGAATTTTGCCCCAAAACGGACGCAGATGCAAGGGTTGGGTTACGAAAAACGCAAACTGATACGTTAAATTTGGAAATTCGGAGGATAATGGACTATAATTTAACATCACTTTTATTCTTCGCGCCGTTATTCTATAATGAACGGGTATGGAAACTCATCGCATCCAATTACCTTCCAATTCCGGGGAACGCCGGACTGATACGGGCCAACTCCAGCCCGGCACGAACCTGGTCAATCGCTATTTGATTCAAGAGGTGATTGGCGTAGGCGGCATGGGTTCCGTGTATCGCGCCCGTGACTTACACTTCCCCAATGTCGTGAAGCTGGTCGCGGTCAAAGAGATGATTAACCAGGCTCCGGACCCGCTTGTGCGCCAAACGATTGTACAGAACTTCGAGCGCGAAGCGAATATCCTGGCAACGCTCTCCCATCCATCCATTCCGCGTATTCATGATTACTTCACGCTGGACAATCGCTCTTACCTGGTGGAAGAGTTCGTCAATGGCCGCGACCTGGAAGTGCTGCTGAATCAAACCGAGGGCTTCCTGCCCGAAGAACAGGTGCTGGATTGGGCTATTCAATTGTGCGACGTGTTGTCTTACCTGCACAGCCACAAACCCGACCCAATCGTCTTTCGTGACATGAAGCCATCCAACGTGATGGTGAACCAATACAACCATATCGTGCTGGTGGATTTTGGGATTGCAAAGCCCTTCCAAACCGGGCAAAAAGGGACGATGATTGGCACGGAAGGCTATTCGCCACCGGAGCAGTATCGCGGCGAGGCCAATGTCCAGGCTGATATTTACGCATTGGGGGCGACACTCCATCACCTGTTGACACGGCGCGACCCGCGCCTGGAGGCCCCGTTCTCTTTTGCCGAGCGTCCCATCCGCAAAATCAACCCCAAGGTCTCGGTCGAAGTGGAAACGGTTATCAATACGGCGCTGCAATATAACGTCGAGGACCGGTTCAAGAGCATCGATGATTTCAAACAGTCCCTGATGAGTGCCGGGCGCAAAACCGGTCTCCTGAATCGCGTCAGTTCCAAGGCGACCTCAGCGGTTATGCTGCCTTCGGAGGGCATCAAGCCGGTTTGGATGTTCCAGTGCGAAGACGAAGTGCGCGGCACGCCCCTGGTTTACAACGGGTTTGTTTATACGGGCTGCTATGACAACAATCTGTATGCGTTGAATGCCGCGAATGGTGAGTTCCAGTGGAAATATGCTGCCGAAGGCGGCATAGTCAGCCGACCGGCAGTGGCAGACGACACGATTTTCTTCGGCTCTGAAGACAAACGGATTCATGCAGTCAACGCCCGGTCTGGAAAATTGGCCTGGATGTATTATACCGAGGGGCCGATACGCTCCTCTGGGCGTATCGCTGATGGACACTTGTTCATTGGCTCCGATGATGGCTTTTTACACGCAATAAACATCAACACCGGGCGCGCGGCCTGGAGTTACGATACTGGCGATGAAATTCGCTCGACGCCGTTTATCCTCAATGAGATGGTCTATTTTGGCACGGAGGGCGGCGAGTTGTTGTGCCTCGATTTTCGAGGCCAGGTCAAATGGCGATTCAAGGCCAAACGCTCGATTACATCCTCCCCTTGGGTGCAGGATAATGTCGCCTTCGTCAACTCACTAGACGGCTTCCTGTATGCGGTGGATGCCAAGTCAGGCTGGATGCTATGGCGATTCCGCATGGAGAAACCATCCATCGTCTCTCCCACCGTGGCCGATACCCTGGTGTTTACCGGCTCGGCGGATGGACACATCTACGCCGTCGATTCGAGGAGCGCCAGGGAAATTTGGCGATTCAAAACCAATCACCAGGTAAACAGCTCACCGGTTGTTTATAAAGACGCCATTTATATCGGCTCCGTAGATAATCACCTGTATTGCCTGGAATATCGAACCGGTCGCTTGCGTTGGAAGTTCGAAACCAAAGGCCCGATTGTTGGTACGCCAACAGTATTTGATGACATTGTTTACGTGGGTTCCAACGACCATTTCGTCTACGCGCTGCTGGCCTGAGCGTTATGCAAAATCACTGAACCAAGGAGATTCCTATTTATGGACTTCTTTCGCAAAATATTTGGAAAAAAAGACACGGTTGGAAAGCCTTCCGTGGCCGGCGAAAATGTAGTAACGGCCCCTCTCTCGGAGGTGCAGTTGCAGACGATTAAGTCTATGGCCTTCAATCGTTATGAACCACCGCAATTGCTGGTAGCGAGCGGCCAATCGGTTGGCCGCCAGCGCGAGTTGAACGAGGACAGCCTGTTTTCCCTTACGACCACCGTCGCCGGGAATAACAGCAACCCGCCTTTCGGCCTGTTCATCATTGCCGATGGCATGGGCGGTCACCAATACGGCGAAGTCGCCAGCAACGTGGCGATTCGGACGATTTCCGGCTATGTCCTGAAGAAGTTCCACAACACCTTATTCAATCTGCCTGCCCTGCCTTTGGATGAATCGCTGCAAGAAATCGCCCAATCTGCCGTGATGGAAGCCCAACGTGCCGTCTTGCGCGAAGCGCCCGGCTCCGGCACGACCGTCACCGCTGCCCTTGTGTTGGGACAGCAATTGACCATTTCCCACGTGGGCGATAGCCGCGCCTACCTTCTCTATAACGAACAACGCATGGAAGCCGTCACCCGCGATCATTCCCTGGTGCGGCGGCTGGAAGAACTGGGGCAAATTACCTCCGCCGAGGCGGCGGTCCATCCGCAGCGCAATGTCCTGTACCGCGCGCTGGGGCAGGGCGAAACCCTGGAACCGGATGTCGTCACAACCCCCTTCCCAGTGGGCGGCTACCTGCTCCTGTGCAGCGACGGCCTGTGGGGCGTTGTCCCTGAAGACGAGATACGAAAAATCATTTACGAGGCGACAACCATCCAGCGCGCCTGTCAGAACCTGATTACCGCTGCCAATGGCGCCGGCGGTCCCGATAACATCAGCGCCATTTTGGTACAGCTCCTCGCTTAAATTTAACTATAGATTATGTTCAAGCGTCCCGATTTCTATGCCTTGCTCGGCCTTTTGCGTTCTGCCACGCAGGAGGAAATCAGGCGGGCATATCACAAAGCCGCCAAACGATTGCACCCTGATACCAACCAGGCGCCGGGCGAAACGGAATTATTCCTGGATGTTCAACAGGCTTACCAGGTGCTTTCGGACCCGGCGCGGCGTGCTTCTTATGATGCAACGCTTGGCCCGGAGGAAACACTCCCAGCCGTGGTAGATAAGCGCATCCTGTTGAGTCGCAAAGAAATTACACGGCTGCGCGAATCCCAACTGATTTATGTCCTTATCGATTTAATCCCCAGTGAAGAACAGAAAAAAGCTGTGGCCGGCGTGCCGCTAAATCTCTGCCTGGTGTTGGATTGTTCCACATCCATGAAAGGCGAAAGGCTGGACACGGTTAAAGCAACCGCCGTCCAGATTATTCGCAAACTCAAGCCGCAGGACATTTTCTCGGTCATCGCCTTCAACGACCGGGCCGAGGTCGTTATCCCGGCCACCCGACAGCAGGGCAACACCCACAAACTGGAGACCAAAATCCAACTTTTTCAAACCGGCGGCGGGACGGAGATTTTCAAGGGACTGGAGGCCGGTTTCGATGAGATTCGGCGCTATGCCAACCCCAACACCGTCAGCCATATCATCCTGCTCACCGACGGACGCACCTACGGCGACGAGCAGCAGTGCTATGGCCTGGCGAAACAGGCTGCGGAACTTGGAATTGGCATCAGCGGGCTGGGAATCGGCAGCGGCTGGAATGACATCTTCCTCGACCAGCTGGCCTCGTCGACCGGCGGAACAACGATGTATGTTTCCCAGCCAAAAGACATCGAACGATTGCTAAATGAGAAGTTTTCCAATCTTTCGCAGACTTTTGCTGAAAACGTCGTCCTTGATTTCCAGCCGGCGGAGGGTGTTTCGGTCAGTTATGCGTTCCGGCTCCAGCCTGAGGCTGCGCCGCTTGGAAAGCAAACGCCCCTGCCTCTCGGCCCAATCTTGCAGGAATGGCCGCTCTCGGTGTTGATTGAGTTCCTTATCCAACCCATCGGTACGGAACCTGATTCCATCGAACTTATCGATGGCAAACTCGAAATTTCAGCCGCAGCTCTCAACACAACCTTCCCGCCAGTGCCGCTCAATTTGGTTGTGCCGGTCAAGGAAACCATTGCTCCCGAACCTCCCCCGCCGGCGCTGGTGCAGGCCCTCTCGAAATTGACCCTTTACCGGCTCCAGGAAAAGGCGCGCGCCGATGTCGATTCCGGGAATTGCGAAAAAGCCGCCGAACACTTGCAGCGCATGGCAACCCACATGCTGGCGCAAGGTGAACGAAGCATGGCCAGGACCATCATGCTCGAAATCGAAAATATCGAAAAAGACAAAAAACTTTCCGAATCTGGGGAGAAACAAATAAAGTATGGCACAAGGGCGCTTTTACTGCCCGGGGAGCGAAAACCATGATAGCGTGTCCGAATTGCAAACACCAGGAAGCGGATGGCTCCATTTTTTGCAGTGAATGTGGAATGCAGCTTATCCAATACACGCCAGGAGAAACCCAACGGTTCAATACGCCGACTGGCGAACTGAAAAGTGTCCTCGCCCCCGACGCTCCCGCGCAAAGCCCGGCCTGGATTTCCCTGCACCTGCTCGAGAGCGGGCAAATCTTACCGGTTTCAGACCGAAACGAGTTTACGATGGGGCGCATTAGCGAAAACCAACCCATCATGCCAGATGTTGACCTTTCGCCGTTCAAGGCCTTCGATAACGGCGTATCGCGCTTGCACGCTGTCATTCGCAACAATTCAGGCAACATTATTATTATGGACCTCGGCTCATCGAATGGGACTTACATCAACGGTACGCGCATCGTGCCAAACATCGAACAGCCCTTGCGGCATGGCGACATTGTTGCGCTCGGCAAACTCAAAATGCAGGTTGTCTTATCGTAGAGGTGCATCATGCCCACAATCCTGATTCATATCATGAACGAAGACCCTATCCTGGGCGAGGTCAATGAATTGCCGGCCGCCACTGACCAGATTATCACGGTCAGGAACCCCCGCCGCCGTGACGGAAAAGACCTGCACTATCTCCAGGCCAATGTGACCGAGGTCATCTGGCCAATGGGGCGCATTGCCTTCATCGAAATTATCCCTGGCGAGGAAGAAGAAGAAATCATCGGTTTTGTGAGGGAGAAGTAATATGCCTGACGAAATGGAAAGACGCCGCATCCTGGTTGTCGACGACGAAGAGCGCATGGTGCGATTCATTCGCCTGAACCTGGAGCATGATGGTTTCCAGGTCAGCGAAGCCTTCAATGGCCGCCAGGCCGTCCAAAAACTGCGCGATATCAACCCCGACTTAATCCTGCTGGATGTGATGATGCCCGACCTGGATGGGTTCGAGGTGTTGGAGATGGTACGCGAAATCAGCAACGTGCCGGTTATCATGCTGACTGCCAAAGGCGAGGAAGACGACCGGGTGCGCGGCCTGGAACTGGGCGCGGATGATTACGTCACCAAGCCGTTCAGCCCGCGCGAACTGGTCAGCCGCGCGCGGGCGGTGCTGCGCCGTACCGAGGGCGCGTCCGGCTCGATGCACGGGCTCATCGAAATCGATGAACGCCTGAAAATCGATTTCGACCGCCGCGAAGTCTGGCTGGAGGGCAAAATCGTCAAATTGCGCCCCACCGAATACCGGCTGCTCTTCCACCTTGTCCAGAACGCAGGCTGGGTGGTATCGCACGACCAGCTGCTTGCCAAGGTATGGGGCTATGAATACCGCGATGAGCCGCATTACGTCCGGCTTTACATCAACTACCTGCGCCAAAAACTGGAAAAAGACGCCGCCAGCCCCCAATACATCCTGACCGAGCGCGGGGTTGGCTATCGCTTTATCGACTTCCGACGGCAGGGAAAAGATTCTTGAACGGGAAACCGGTTCCAGGCCGGCCAGTTTTAACGGAAAATTTATACAGGGTTTGCGTTCTTCTAACGCAGACCCTGTATATTTTAGGCTGTAAAACATCCAATTTCAGATACAGAAAGGAGCTGCGCTATGTCCAATCTTATCCGTTGGGAACCGGTGCGCGAGATGATGACCTTGCGCGAGGCGATGGACCGCCTGTTCGACGATGCTTTTACACGCCCTATCAGTATCAACAACTGGGGCATGCCGGCTGTCGACATGTACCAGACTGATGACAAGGTTGTGGTGAAGGCGGCCCTGCCCGGCCTGGGCGCGGAGGATGTCCAAATCTCCGTGACTGGTGAAGTCCTGACCCTGAAAGGCGAATTCCGCCAGGATGACGAGTTGAAGGAAGCCGCCTATCAACTCAAGGAACGCCGTTACGGTTCGTTCGAACGAAGCATCATGCTCCCCACCGACGTGGAGACCGACAAGGCCAAGGCCGAGTTCCAGAACGGCGTCCTGACCATCAGCCTGCCCAAAGCCGAAGCCGTCAAGCCGCGCACGATTACCGTCAAAGCCAAATAACCCGGAACGTCCCGAAGGCTGGCCTGCGAATTTCAGGCCATGCGCGGGAACCTTCGGGACGGTCATAACAAGGATTTCCCTATGCCGCTGTATGACTTCGCCTGCACCGAATGCGGGACAAAGTTTGAAAA
>DAOUAZ010000379.1:0-6135 GCA_034432975.1 Anaerolineales bacterium
ACTATTCATCGCACCGACCGCTGCGACTTGAGCTTGTTTCAACTCGGTCTGCGTGTCCTTGAGCATCTCTTGGACTTCAATCTGCCTATTCCTGTTTCGTTCACTGACTTTTCTCATGCTTACCCGAACTTTGTCCGGTAGAGAAAGTGGATGTACAATGGATGTTGTTCGCAATGGTCGCGCAAGCGCGCAATATCGGGAAAATCTGCGTTTTTGGGGCGCTCCAGTAGCCCCCGGCGATGGATACCCTGATCCCAGTCGCATACTGACCCCAAAACTCGCCTGTTGAGTACATCCCGGGAGATTTCGCAACGCGAAAAAGGGTTTTTCGACAGTCTCGTTGGCTGTTTTGAAACGATGACGCGTTCCGCCCGCCTTATACCACCTGTTCTTCGTATTTTTTTACATCTTCCATCGCCTTTTTGACGTTGACGAAAGGCAGCAGGATTAATCCCATTACGAAGAAGAAAATCAGCGAGAGGATGGCCGGACGCAGGCTGCCAAAGACCTGGTTCATCAAGCCGAACAAGAGCGGGCCAATCCAGGATGTGCCGCGCTCTGAAATTTCATAGAAGGAGTAATATTCGGCTTCCTTGCCTTTGGGAACCATTTGCGCGAACAGGCTGCGGCTGATGGCCTGTGAACCGCCCAAGACGAGGGCGATAAAGGCGCTCAGGACAAAAAATTCAGCGACGCGCGTTTCAGGGAACAAGCCGAAATACGCATAAATGACCACGCCCGACCAGATGACCAGGCTGACGATGATGGATTGCTTGGCGCCAATCCAGCCGGCCAGTTTGCCCCAGAACAACGCGCCAAAGAAGGCCACGAACTGAATCATCAAGATAACCATCGTCAATGTGCCGGTCTCGATTTCCAGCCCGCCGCGGATGAGCGGGGCGGCGGCAAAGGTGGCCGCAACTGCAATAACGGTCTGGATGCCGTCGTTGTACAGGAAATATGCCAGCAGGTATTTGAGCGTTTCAGGGAAATTCTTCAATTCGCCAATGGTGTGCCGCAATTGCTTGAACCCAACCCGCAGGTAGGTTTCCCCTTTTGGCAGGGAGCGGTGCGCGCGGCGCGACCGGAGCCGCGCCCATGTAATGAAAGAAAATCCCATCCACCACACCCCTGCGGAAGCCAGGTTGATGCGCACCGCCAGCTCGGTCGGTACGCCCAATGCATCGCGGAATTGGTAGAAAACCAGGTTTAGGAGCAGAAGCAGGCCGCCGCCCAGGTAGCCCATCGCCCAGCCATACGAAGAGACGCTGTCGCGTTTGTCTTCACTGGCGATGTCGGGCAGGTAGGCGTTGTAGAAAACTATCGCCGCGCCAAAAGCCAGGTTGGCAATGATGAACAACAATCCACCCAGCCACCACAAACTGCCTTCGACGAAGAAAAGCAAAATCGTCGCAACCGCTCCCAGGGTAGCAAACAATTGCATCATTTGCTTACGCATGTGGGAGTAATCGGCAATCGCGCCCAGGATCGGCAGGAATAAGACCTGCATCCCGACCGAGAAGGAGACGCAATATGGCAGGAACGAATCGGGCGCAACGGGGATGCCTGCAAGCCGCGCCATGCCATCCGGGTAGGTCTGGGCGGCTTCTGATGCCAGGGACGCCAGGTAAGGTCCCAGGAACACCGTTCCCACTGTTGTGCTGAACGCGCTGTTGGCCCAATCGTACATCGCCCAGCCAAAGATTTCGCGTTTATTGTTTACTTGTGCATCGGGAGTGGTCATTTGGCCTCCGCAGGAATGGCTTATTCTACTCTTTCTGTCTGGTTTTTGGAAACCTTTTACAGAACATTAACCGCCATCTTTGCGCTGTTGCAACACTCTTGAAACGTCCTTGCACGATTCGGAATATTCCAACCGTGTTAATATCAGCGCAGGTACCCCTTATGGCATATCCATTATTTTCCTCTGCAACAACGGAAGTCAACGCCATCCCTGCTGGGAAGTTGCCAACTTTTATTTCTTCTTATAAGAACGATTTTCAAACCGGTGTGGTGGAAGTCAATTTTCATAATCATTCCGGTCACCACTTGCTTTTTGCGCGCGGCGAACTGGTCAATGTCTACCGCCATGCCGGCCGCATGGAGCGGCTCGACCCTGCCCTCTGGTTTCAATCCATCGACACATCCAAAGGGAAAGCCTATTTGCGCGCCCTCGCGCTCACCCCGCAGGCGGTCCGCCTTGTCAAAATCCTGCTCGAACAAACGGGCGTTCTCTCTTCCCCGCTGCCCGGAAATACGAACCTGGAAGAACAGTTCCAGGACTGGATAAAACACCCGGCCCCGGCGCTGGCGCATGTCCGCTGGCCCAGCGCCGAATCCCTGGCGCTGCTTCCGGGTGATGGCAGTCCGCCGCACTACACCCTGTTCGTTTCCTCGAACCAGATTTTACATTCCGCAGGCGGGATGATGGCGCTGTATGGCTGGAAAGAACCGTGCAGCGCGGTCAGCCTGTTGAGCAGCGAGGCGCACACGCCCGCCTGGGACGAATACCTGCTGCATTACTCTTTTGCCTGGATGACGGGTCACTTGCTGGAACGCTTGATTGACCTGACCGGCCCGTCGCTGGTCAACACCATTGTCCGGGAGATTAATTTTGCCGCCGCTGCTCATGGTTGGAACATCAGCATCACGGGCGCAAGCGTCACCGACCAGACCATTTTTTCTTCCCCGGTCGAAGCCGCCGATGTCTACTCCCGCCTGTTCGAAATCCTGTTTCGTCATATAGATATGAGGATAGGGGCCGATTTGCTGGCCATGTTGATGCGTGAGAGCGCGCTTCACTTGTCCAGGCCGTGCCGTTCTGTTTTGCAGGAATACCTGCTCATTACGCCCGTTTGAACATTGACAGTTCCGCGAACTGTTCGATATAATACCATTTTGCCGTCATGCTGTGTGGCATGATGGTTTTTGTGTTTCTGCTCGGTTCCCCAAATCAAGGTTAGGAGTAATTCAATGGCTTCCGCACTCTCCCGGAAAAATTATGCGCGCATCCCGGTCGACCTCGGCCTGCCCAACCTCATCGAGGTGCAACTGGATTCCTTCGAGCGGCTCAAGCGCGAAGGTCTCGGCGATTTGTTCCACGAGGTCTCGCCCATCGAGTCGTATAACAAGGGCATGAAACTGTATTTCCCCAGCCGCAGCCCGGAGTCGCAGGAATGGGGCCTGAAGTATTGGTTTGGCGACCCCAAGCATACCATCGAAGAGTGCGTCGAGCGCGACCTGACCTATTCCAGCCCGCTCTATGTTTCGGTGCTGCTGGCTGGGCCGGATGTCCCCGAACCCATCAAGCAGGATATCTTCCTGGGCGATTTCCCGGAGATGACTGACAAAGGCACGTTCATCATCAACGGTACAGAGCGCGTTGTCGTTTCGCAGCTGATTCGTTCGCCGGGCGTCTATTTCGAGGCTCCCACCGACCGCGCCACCGGGCGTTCCCTGGCGATGTCCAAACTGATTCCTGACCGCGGCGCGTGGATGGAGTTCGAGACCCGCAAAAATGATTACATCATCCTGAAATTCAACCGCAAGCGCACCGTGCCGATTACCGTCTTCCTGCGCGCCCTGGCGGCTGTCGGCGATGGCCGCCCCGATGACATCCTCTCTGTCGGGTCAGACGAAGAAATCGTCTCGCTCTTCCAGGATGTCGATAACAACCCCGACCGCCTGTTCATCCCCACCACCCTGCGCCAGGAACCGGATTGGGAATTGACAGGGAATCTTACGGTTGCGCAAGCCGCGCTGATTGAGTTTTTCAAGAAAATGCGCCCCGGCGACCCGGCCACGTTGGATAATGCCCGCGCATTCCTTGTTGAACAATTATTCGACCAGCGGCACTACGACCTCGAGCGGGTGGGGCGTTACAAACTGAATCAGAAACTTGACCTGCAGGTTCCCATTCCGCACCGCACCATTACCAAGCGCGACATCATTCGCCTTATCCGGCGCATGATTCAGATTAACAACGGCGTCGAACCACCCGATGACATCGACCACCTCGGCAACCGCCGCGTCAAAACCGTCGGCGAGTTGATTCAGAACAAACTGCGCATCGGCCTGCGCCGCATGGAACGCGTTATCAAAGAACGCATGTCTATCCGCGACCAGGAACAGCTTTCCCCGGTCACGCTGGTCAACATCCGCCCGGTGGTGGCTGCCCTGCGTGAGTTCTTCGGCTCCAGCCAACTTTCGCAGTTCATGGACCAGACCAACCCGCTGGCCGAGCTGCGCCACAAGCGCACCCTCTCGGCCCTGGGGCCCGGCGGCCTGCGCCGCGAGCGCGCCGGTTTCGATGTCCGCGACGTGCATCACTCACACTATGGCCGCATCTGCCCCATCGAGACTCCCGAAGGGCCGAACATTGGCCTGATTGGCCGCCTGGCCTCCTTTTCGCGCGTCAATGAATATGGTTTCATCGAGACGCCCTACCGCCGTGTTATCAAGTCTCTGCCTGCTGCCGACCCGGCCCTGGCCGGGCGCACGCTGCGCGAAGATGTTGTGGTTGGCAATGAAACAATTGCCAAAGCCGGTGACAGGGTCGATGAAGCTCTCGCCAGGAAAATTGCTGGGGCGAACCGCATCATTCTGGTCGTACCCTTCGTCTCCGAGACGATGGAATATCTCTCGGCTGATGCCGAGGACAAGTTCGTCATTGCGCAGGCCAATGCTGAACTCAATGATGTCCATGAATTTGTTAGCCGGCGTGTATCTTGCCGTTACCATTCCGGTTTTATCGATTCAACGCCCGAAAATCTGGATTACATGGACGTTGCCCCGCATCAAGTGGTGGGCATCAGCGCCGCGCTGATTCCTTTCCTGGAACACGATGACGCCAACCGCGCCCTGATGGGTTCCAACATGCAGGCCCAGGCGGTCCCCTTGGTGCGCCCTGAAGTGCCCCTGGTCTCGACCGGCATGGAATACTATGCCGCCCTGGATTCGGGCCAAGTGGTCGTGGCAGACGATGACGGGGAAGTGATTTCTGTGACCGGCAAGGAAATCGTCCTGCGGCGCTCCGACGGCAGCTTGCAGACCCATTCTCTGCGTAAGTATCACCGTTCCAATCAATCGACCTGCATCGACCAGCGGCCAGCCGTTGTCAAGGGCCAGATTGTGAAGAAAGGCGACATCATTGCGGATTCATCCTCCACCGATGGCGGTGAACTGGCGCTCGGCCAAAACGTCGTCGTTACCTTCCTCTCTTGGGAGGGCGGCAACTTCGAAGACGCCATCCTGATTTCCGAGCGGCTGGTGCAGGAAGACCGCTTTACCTCGGTTCATATCGAAAAGTATGAAGTCGAGGCCCGCGATACCAAACTCGGCCCCGAGGAAATCACCCGCGATATTCCCAATATTGGTGAAGACGCCATCAAGGACCTGGACGAGAACGGCATCATCCGCATCGGCGCGGAAGTCGGCCCGAACGATATCCTGGTGGGAAAAATTACCCCAAAAGGCGAAAAAGAACTGACACCCGAAGAGCGCCTGCTGCGAGCCATCTTCGGCGAGAAATCCCGCGATGTGAAAGATACCTCCCTGCGGATGCCGCACGGCGAGCGCGGGAAAGTGGTCGATGTGAAAGTCTTCACCCGCGAAGACAACGCCGACCTGTCGGCGGGCGTCGATATGATGGTGCGTGTTTCAGTGGCGCAGCGACGCAAAATCACCGCCGGCGATAAGATGGCTGGCCGACACGGGAACAAAGGCGTCGTCTCGCGCGTCGTCCCGGTCGAAGACATGCCCTACCTCGAAGATGGCAGGCCGGTTGACCTGATTCTCAATCCATTGGGCGTTCCCGGCCGTATGAACATCGGCCAGGTGTTGGAAGTTCACCTCGGTTGGGCAGCCAGGCGGCTCGGCTATCGCGCCATTACGCCGGTTTTCGATGGCGCCAAAGAAGCCGAAATCGAGGCCGAATTGGCTCGTGCCTGGCTGGTGGATGAAGCCTGGCGGGTTGCGGTTGCTGATGCCTGGGACTGGCTTGCGGAGCAGCAGTACGAATCAGACATGATTCGGGATGACGATGAAGTTCGCCTGCTCTACCTGGAGCACTGGCTTGGCGGGCAGGGCTATGACGTTTCCCGTATCGCCCTCGACCCATACTATGCCCGCATGATG
>DAOUAZ010000380.1:0-5505 GCA_034432975.1 Anaerolineales bacterium
CTTCCAATGCGGCTACCGTTTCTTTTTTTGCCACCATCCGCGCTTCCTTGCGGCGATTTTTGGGCCCAAGCCTTGCCAGGTACTCATTTTCGGGTTGTTAATGTGCGACTTCTTTCAGGAGAATCCTCCATGCAAACTCTTTAAGCTGCATTCCCGAACTTTGCATTGGACGCGGAGAAAAGCCATTAAAAAATCCGTGAAATCCGTGTCCAAAAGGTTTAATCACAGAAGTTCTCAAAATCCGATCATTACGGAGGAATCCATGCAAACCCGCTCCTTTGGCCCAAGCGGCCACCCCAGCACGCTCGCCATCTTTGGCGGGGCCGCGTTTTGGGAAATTTCACAGGCGGACGCCGACAAAGTCCTCGAACAGGTACTGGCGGCGGGCGTCAACCACTTCGACATCGCCCCCTCCTACGGCCAGGCCGAAATCCGCGTCGGCCCGTGGATGCCGCGCATTCGCAAGGAGATTTTCCTGGGCTGCAAGACGATGGAACGGACGAAGGAAGGCGCATGGAAGGAACTGCGCGCCTCGCTGGAACGCCTGCAAACCGAGACTTTCGACTTGTACCAGTTCCATGCCGTGACCACAATGGAGGAACTGGACTCCATCTTTGCCAGGGGCGGCGCGATGGAGGCTTTCCTCGAAGCCCGCCAGCAGGGCTTGTTCAAATATATCGGTATCACCGGTCATGGGGTCGATTCCCCGGCGATATATCTCGAAGCCCTGCGCCGCTTCGACTTCGACAGCGTCCTGTTCCCGCTCAACTTCGTCCAGATGGGCAATCCAACTTACCGCGAAAACGCCGAGGAACTGATTCGCGTCTGCCGTGAGCGCAACGTCGGCACGATGGTCATCAAGACCATCACCAAAGCGCCCTGGGGCCAGCGCGAACACACCGCCACGACCTGGTACGAGCCGTTCGACGAGCCGGGCATCATCCAGCGGGCGGTCGATTTTGCGCTTTCGTATGACGTGACCGGGCTTTGCACGGTTGGCGATGTGCGCATCCTGCCGCTGGTCTTGCAGGCCTGCGAAAATTTCAAGCCAATGGATGCGGCAGAACGCGAAAAAATGATTGCGGAAGGCCGGCAGTTCGAGCCATTGTTTGCGTAACGCGATTCAGTACAAATGTGTCACCGTCATCTCTCTTGAATTTGCACAAAAATAGTCTAAAATATCAGTATCAGAATGTGAGAAATGTGTTACAGCAGGCCGGTCGGTTTGCCCGGTTTGTTCTTGTGGAGGAGAGAGATGGCCCAAACGTTCAATTGTCCCAACTGCGGCGCGCCGTTGGATTATCGGGGAAACGACCCGATTATCCGCTGCCCGTATTGCAACAGTTCTGTGATTGTGCCGGAGAATTTGCGCGCCCGGCCCCACTTTTCATCCAAACCGGATAATTTCACCTTAAGCGGGTTGGGCGACGTGGGCGGGCTGGTCAGCCAGGCGCGGCGCATCAACGAGGTCAAAGACCTGGCCCAGGCCGGGGAGATGGAAAAAGCCGTCGCCCTGTATCGTGAAATTACCGGGGCGGAGGAGTTCGCGGCGCGCCAGGCGGTTGGCAACCTGTCGATGGGACAGCCCATCGTCTTTAGCGGAATGCCTGCCGTCAGGATGGTCAGCGGCTCGTCCATCCAAATCCAGCCGGACAAGACCGTTCAAAAAATCCAGCGGGGAATGGGATGTTTCTTCGTTGGTTTGACGTTGTTCATCCTGGCTTCGGTTATGATTCCTATCGTGGCAACCTTTGGGCTGACTTCGATGTTCAAGGACTTCGGGTTCGAGGTGCCGGGCGGGATTGAAATCCCGATTAATTTTTCCGATATGCCAGTTCCCGGCGTAACGGGATTCGCCACACAGGAACTCTCTTTCGGCGGCGAGGGAACCGGCCCTGGCCTGTTCGGCGATGTGCGGGCGATTGCTGTCAACCCAGCGAATGGCAACATCTACGCGGCCAATTATGACAACGGCCGGGTGCAGGTGTTCGACGCGGATGGCAAATTTATGACCCAGTGGATTATCGAGAGGGAAATTAGCGACCCTTATTTCGATTCGATGGTGGTTGGGCGCGATGGCACGGTATACATCCCGGTCTTTGGCCGAATCCTGAAGTTCGACAGCACTGGCAAATCGCTGGGTGAAATCAACCTGGGACGCGACCGCGTCGAAAGCATCGATATCGCCGCCGATGGCTCGCTGGTTGCAATCATCAACAATGAGGATATCGCATGGCTGACCACCGACGGGGAGATTAAACAGCGGGTCGATAAAGCCGTTTCCTCGGTCTCCAACCGGACTGAATTGAGCGCCAAAATTGCGGTCGATGGGTTGGGAAATGTTTATGTGCTGGCCTCGTTCAATAATGCCGTCTTCGTCTTCGATTCCAAGGGCAAATATATCAACCGCTTTGGCAGTCAGGGGTCCGAAGCCGGGCAATTCCGCGCGCCGGGCGCCATCAAGGTAGATGGGAAAGGCCGCGTCTTTATCAGCGACATTGGCAGGATACAGGTGTTTGGCAGCGACGGGCGCTACATCGACTCATTCAAAGTCAATTATGCCTATGGACTGGCTATCGATGAACAGGGTAAAATCTACATCACAACCAACCAGAAGAAAGTCGAAAAATACAGCGTAAAGGAATAAACCATGCCACAAATTGCCTGCCCGAACTGCGGCGCGTCGGTCGAAAGCACGGAACGCGCCTGCTCCTACTGCGGAGCCGCCCTGCCTGCCTCCGTTTCATCCTCCGCTCCCACCGTGCGCGCCAGCCGCGACGAACTGGATGCCATGCTGAAAGGAACCCCGCCCCCCGCGGTGGATGCTACCTTCGTCAGCAGTGAGCCGCTGAAGAAGTTCGGCAGCAGCGCCGAAGCGATGGATGCCGTCAAGTCGGAATTGCGCGCCGGGCGAAAAATCGAGGCCATCAAGGTTTACCGCGAGTATTTCGATGTCGGTTTGGCCGACGCCAAGACAGCGGTCGACCAGGTCGAATTTAACTTGAAGTTCGAGACGGCTCCCAGCAGGTCCGATGCCGAAGCCCCGGCCTTTGCCCGCCCCGATGCGCCGACGACCTTTGCGCCGGTCGTCGGTGAAGTCGTCGATGCCCCCAAAAAATCCGGCATACCGGCCTGGGTGTGGGGCTGCGCGGCGGCCTTTGTCCTGTTCTGCTGTTTGTGTCTCGTCCTCCCGGTAGCCTTGTACCTGCTGACCCAAAATATGTAAGACGAATGAAAACTATTGGAGAACCTGCATCGCCAGATGATCCGGCTTCTCAACCGGTTCCAGGCGTGTCCCAACATGTCCAGTCTGACCACCGATTTTTTTGCCACGCGGATGTCGCTTGCGGCTCTTGCCCGCTTTTTTCAACCCATCGCTGGAGGGCGGCTTGTTCCCCTTTTGCTATAATCAGACCACAACCATCCAATATCCAAAGGAGAAGCCATGCCCAAGACGAAGGGTGCTGCAAGCCTGCCCCTTTCCCCTGAGGAAATCCTGCGCGATTACCGCCTGGCCTGCCAGAGCCGCCAGGTCTCGCTCATCGGACGCCGCGAAGTGTTGAGCGGCAAAGCCAAATTTGGAATTTTTGGGGATGGCAAGGAGGTCGCCCAACTCGCCATCGCGCGCGCCTTTCGCAAGGGGGATTGGCGCTCAGGGTACTACCGCGACCAGACCTGGGTCAACGCCCTGGGGGTGCTCGACTTCCAGGCTTTTTTTGCCCAACTCTACGCCCACGCCGACCTGAACGCCGAACCCGCCACCGGGGGGCGCTCGATGGTCGGTCATTTTGTCTCGCGCTTCATCAACCCCGACGGCTCGTGGAAAAACCAGACCGAACTCTACAACATCGCCGCCGACGTTTCGCCGACCGCCGCGCAAATGCCGCGCGCCGTGGGGCTGGCTTATGCCTCGGTGCTGTACCGCAACCTGCCCGAACTGGCCGATTTTCCGCAGTTTTCCCATCACGGCGATGAAGTCACCTTCACCACCATCGGCAACGCCTCCACCGCCGAGGGGCTGTTCTGGGAATCGGTCAATGCCATCGGCGTGCTGAAGGCCCCGGCGGTGCTGTCCATTTTCGATGACGGCTACGGCATTTCGGTGCCGAACCAGTTCCAGATGGTCAAGGAAAATATCGGCGACATCCTGCGCGGCTTCGAGCGCGACGCCTCCCAGCCCGCCGAAAAAGCCGAGCGCGGCTACGACCATTACACCGTCCGCGCCTGGGATTACCCGGCCCTGCTCGAAACCTACGCCGCCGCCGCCGAAATCGCCCGTTTGTATCACATCCCGGCCCTGGTGCATGTCACCGAAGTCACCCAGCCGCAGGGGCACAGCACGTCGGGGTCGCATGAGCGCTACAAGCCGCCGGAGCGGCTGCAATGGGAGGCGGAATTCGATTGTCTCAAGAAAATGCGCGAGTGGGTGATTTTTAACGGCGTGGCGAGCGAGGCGGAGTTGACCGCCCTCGAAACGGAAGCACGGGACAGGGTGGAAGGCCTGCGCAAGGCTGCCTGGGAGGCGTACCAGGCTCCGCTGCTGGCTGAACGCCAGGGCGTCCTCCAACTCCTCGATGAACTTATCCCCAAAAGCAAATTTGCGGCGGAACTGACCCGGATACGGAATGGGATGTTTGCGCTCCCCGGCCCGACCCGGCGCGATTTGCATGTCGCCGTTCATGAGGCGCTGCGCCTGGCGCGTTCCGAGCCGGAGCCTGTTTTGCAAAAACTACGGGCCTGGAAACAGGCTGATGACGCTGCCAACGCGGAAAGGCTTGGCGGGCTGCTTTATACCGGTTCCGCGCTGAAAATCCCCGCCGCGCCCCCGCTCTATGACGCGGATTCCCCGACCCTTATGGGTTTCGAGGTCATCAACGCCTGCTTCGACGCGGCTTTTGCCCGCGACCCGCGCGTGATTGCCTTCGGCGAGGACGTGGGCAAACTGGGCGACGTGAACCAGGGCTTTCGTGGAATGCAGGAAAAATACGGCGCGTTGCGCGTGACCGACACCGGTATCCGCGAGGCGACGATTTTGGGGCAGGCGATAGGCATGGCCATGCGCGGCCTGCGCCCGATTGCGGAGATTCAGTATCTCGATTACCTGCTGTATGCCCTGCAACTGATGTCTGACGACCTGGCGACGCTGCATTGGCGCACGGTCGGCGGGCAGAAAGCGCCGGTGATTGTGCGCACGCGCGGCCACCGGCTGGAGGGAATCTGGCACAGCGGCTCGCCGATGGCCGGAATCATCAACCTGGTGCGCGGGATGTATGTGCTGGTGCCGCGCGACATGACCCGCGCCGCCGGTTTTTACAATACCCTGCTGCGGGCCGACGAACCGGCGATTGTGGTGGAGGTGCTGAACGGCTACCGTATCAAAGAACGCCTGCCGCGCAACATCGGCGCGTTTACCGTGCTGCCCGGCGTGCCTGAGATTTTGCGCGAGGGAACGGACGTGACCGTTGTGACCTACGGCGCGTGCTGCCGGATTGCGCTGGACGCGGC
>DAOUAZ010000381.1:0-2701 GCA_034432975.1 Anaerolineales bacterium
TCCCGCAACAAATGACGCTGGGACAGGAATACCGCATTAAGTTGCGCATCCAAAATACATCCACAACCGATTGGAACGCCGGTGAGATTACCCTGGGCTGGGCGCTCCACCCAGCGTGCCGCCCGGTAAATTCAGTATCGTATTGGAATATAGAACCAGTCTCGGCGATAGATAAAGGCGCTGATGCCTATGTGACCATCCCTGTCATCCCAACCCAAAGCGGAATGTACATTTTGCAAGTCGATTTGAAGCGGGGCAGCAATTGGTTTCGAAATGGGCAGCCCGGCGGCTGGCCGCACGTTGAAATCCCAATTTTGGTTGAGCCGCTCAACCCGCTCGACAATCCGCAGGCAGGATTCTATCCCTATGGGATTACCGGCTGTTACTATAACGATACACCGCCGCCAGCCATCGTTGTCGGCCAGCCAATCGATTGGCCGATTTTTTCACAATACGTTCTATCCCGCATGGATTCCAAAATTTCTTTCAATTTGACGGGCGGGGCAACCCCTGCAAGGAATGTCAGCAGCGCTTTTTGGAGCGCGAAGTGGGTTGGCAGGCTGTATATCCCTGATGGCGAGCAGGGCGAGTATACGTTTTATCTCAAAGATTTGGATGACGGCTCGCGGATTTATATTGACCAAATTACCGACCAGGACACGCCGGTCGTTAAAAGCTGGCTGATACAACATGGACTGACTTATCCCAGCGAGCCAATCTACCTGAGTGCCGGCCTGCACAATTTTCGGGTTGATTTCTCCCAAGGTCCGGGGCCAATTTGTTGCGCTGTGTTAGATATTCAGTGGCGTAAGGGAAACGAACCCCCAATAACAATCGGCCCTTCAGTAACTCCCCCCGCCACCGTCACCCTCCGGGGCAACGCTGGGGTTGGCGGGGCACTCCTGCGCTACATCGACGGCGCTCTCAAAACCGTTACCGCCGACGCCAACGGGGACTACACCCTGGTCGTTCCGTTCGGCTGGTCTGGCGCGGTTACGCCTGCCCTGCCCGGTTATAAATTTGCCCCGGACAGATTAGTTTATGAAGGCGTCTATGATGACCAAATGTCCCTGACCCCCGACTTCATCCCCACGCCTGTCCCGGTGATGACCGTCACCCGCCTTGAGGATACCAACGACGGCGCGTGTGACGCGCACTGTTCCCTGCGCGAGGCCATCGCCGCGGCCCAAGGCGGCGCGACGATTGTCTTTGCCCCGGCCCTTTCCGGCGGGACGATTCGCCTCAATTTGTCGTGGTCCCTGGTGCTGTCCAAACCGGTCACCATCGACGGCTCGAGCCTGGCCGCCCCCATCACCATCAGCGGCGCGAATGCCAGCGGCGTACCAACGCGCCAGGTGTTCAGCGTCAATCCGGGGGTGACCGCCACCCTCAAAAACCTGAACGTGACCCTGGGCAATCGGGGCGTTTACATTTATGGCGGAACGCTGACGGTCTGGAACTGCGTTTTCTCGAATAACATCGCACCCGCCAACAGCGGCGGCGGCGCGATTTACAACAATCATTACAACAACAATCCCGGTTCGCTGACCGTCATCAACTCCACCTTCTCCAACAATACCGCCCCTGCCAATCTTTCTGGGCCTGGCTTCGGCGGCGCGATTTACAACAACAATTCTACGACCCTGGTGGTCGGCTCCACCTTTTCCAATAACGCCGCCTCAACCGGCGGCGCGATTGACAGCACCGGCCTGAAAAGCGCGCTGACGGTAGGGTCATCCACTTTCACTGGCAATACTGCCAATCAGGGCCAGGGGGGCGCCATCCGGGCCGCCTCTTTGTCTTCGTTGGAGATTGGTGACGACAGCGTGCTCACGATTATCAATTCCACTTTCGACGGCAATACGGCGTCGTATGGAGGAGGACTCTCGGTCTCTGTCAAAACGGCGCGGGTTATCCATTCCACATTTTCGGGCAACGGCGCAGTCTATGGCGGTGGTATCGCTTTTAGCCGCAACTTAAGCCTGGAAAATACCATCCTGGCGAACTCCATCGAAGGCGAGGAGTGTCACACCTGGGGGCTTGCGCTCACGAATAACCTCAATAACCTGGTCGAAGACGGCACCTGCTCCCCCGCCCTCAGCGGCAACCCCTTGCTTGGCCCGCTGGCCGATAACGGCGGCCCCACCCGAACCCTGGCCTTGCTGCCCGGCTCACCCGCCATCGATGCGGGTGACGATGCCGCCTGTTTCAGCCTGCCGGTCAGCGGCCTGGACCAGCGCGGGGCCGCCCGCCCACAGGGGGCGCGTTGCGACATCGGCGCGTATGAATACACGGCGTCGGCGCAAGTCATCCTCTCCGGCAATACCGGGGCTGGTGGGACGACCCTGACCTATAACGATGGCGGAATCAAAACCGTCACTGCCGATGGCAGCGGGAATTATTCCTTTATGGTTCCCCCCAGTTGGGGCGGGACGGTCACGCCCTCCAAGGCCGGGCATGTCTTCCAGCCTGCCAGCCGAACCTATACAAATGTCCAGGCCAGCCTGTCCAGCCAGGACTACTGGCCGACCTTCCCCGCCAGTTGGAGCGGCGATGTTCGGATTACTTCTTCCCACCCCGTGATTGCGGTTGGCCGCCTGCATCTTGGGTCGGAAGTGATGACCTACAACGGCTTTGGGGTTGGTGGGATGAAACTGTACGTCCCGATGCTGTTCAAGAACGCCTATGGCGGCTACCAGGC
>DAOUAZ010000382.1:0-2390 GCA_034432975.1 Anaerolineales bacterium
CAAATCGTTTTGCAGAATGAACAGGGTCAATGGAAAATAGTCTCCGATATTTACCAAGATGCTTGGTGGCGTTCCTATCGAAAGCCAGGCATGTCCACAGATGAAATATTGCGCAAAATAAATGCGGAGACTCTCTCCATAAATGATTTGTCGAGTCATCAATCGCCCTATGCTAACACTAATACTGAATTTTCTTGTAATCTCAGCGCAGATGCTTCAAGCCATCCTTATGATCGAAATGCTGCTGTGATCTATGCGCAAAACCATGCTAGCGATGGTGCCTACAATCCTGACTATCCTAGTTACGATGGAACCAAATGGGGCGATTGCACCAATTTTGTATCTCAAGCTATTTACGAAAGTGGTAGTGCATCCATGTGGTTTCCACCAGGTACACTGCCACCTCCAAGCAATGATGGTCAAAGTGGCTGGTACTTGCTCAACGCATCACAACGCGCCGCTGCCTGGACTCATGTGGGCGGCTCTCCTGATTTATATGCGTTTTATGACTTTGTTACCGAGAATGGTATCAGTGATTATATCGATGAAGGTCCTGAGGGGTGCCCAATGGCCTACGAAACATCTGAAGAACTCACAGAACGATTGAATCAGATAATGAAGGGAGATGTAATCCAATATGATTGGGAAGGTGATGGAGATTGGGATCATTCTGCCATAGTTGTAGGAAGAGAAAACGGGATTGTTCAAGTAGCCAGTCATTCACCTAATCGTGTCATCATCGATTATGACCAGATTAGAAATTTTGAAAACATTCGTTTCATCCACATCGAGCGCAGCGATGGCTACTACCCGGTCAAGGCCCAGGTGCAGGCCGGGGCGGACGATGCGGGGATTGGCCAGGGCTGCAATTTTTCATCCACTGGTCTCGAAATCTACCTGGGACACTGTCTTAACGGCACCTCCATGGTGGGTGGGTTCCGTTTCAACGGCGTCGAAATTCCGTCAGGGGCGCAGCTCAAATACGCCTACCTGACTTTTACGACGGATGGGGAGTATACCAATACGGTCAACCTGCAAATTGACGCCGAAACCGGCGCGCAGGCCGCCGCTTTTACATCGAATTTCAGCAACCCGGTGGAATGGGATATCCTGCCAGCCAATCAATGGATGCTGGGCGATGAGTGGACCACGCCAGCGCTCAAGCAAATCGTCCAGGATGTTATCAATGGTTCCTGGAACTATGGCGACCCCCTGGCAATCATTTTTGGGGGGCGCGGGGCGGGCACTGCGCACCGGCGGGTGATTTCCTATGAACGCGCCAACACCAATCCGACTTATATTGCGGCCAAATTAATCGCCGCCTATGACCTGCCCGGCCTGACCGCGCCGGTGGTGTACTCCATCACCCGCGCGCCGGGGGCCGCCAACCCCACCAACGCAGCCAGCGTCAATTTCATCGTCACTTTCTCCGAACCCGTGACGGGCGTCGATACGGGAGATTTTGCCCCGGCCAACCCCGGCGGCGGGCTTTCCGGCCTGTCCGTGAGCGGCGTCAGCGGCTCAGGCGCGGGTTACACCGTCAGCGTCAACACGGGCAGCGGCGGCGGCCAACTGCGCCTGGATGTGAAAAACGAAAACGACATCCTCTCCGCGGCCGATAACGAGCCGCTCAACAGCGGTTTCCGCAGCGGCGAGACATATACCATTGATAAAATCCCGCCCAGCGTTCAATCCATCACCCGCGCTTCTCCCAACCCCACCAATGCCGATACGGTTGATTTTTCGGTGATTTTCTCCGAGGATGTGGTGTTGGGCATAGCCTCCAACAATTTTGTCCTGGCTGCGAGCGGGATTTCTAACGCAGGCGTGCAGGGCATCCTGTGCCTGGGCAATGAGTGCACTGTCACCGCATCTACCGGCATGGGGAGTGGCACGCTGCGGCTCGATATTCCCAGCACTGCCAACATCACCGACCTTGTCGGCAATACCCTGTCTGGCCTGCCTTACACAGGCGGCGAAGTCTATACTGTCAGGAGCGTCTTTATCTCCGGGACGACGCACGTCGGCGGGACAACCTTGAACTACGTTGTCGCTGGCGTTCAGAAATCTGTTACCGTCGATAGCGGCGGGAACTACACCCTGACTGTTCCGCTGGGCTGGAGCGGGACAGTTACACCCTCTGGATATGCCTTCCAGCCTGCCAGCCGAACCTATGCAAACGTCCAAACTAGCCTGACCGACCAGGACTACTGGCGGACCTTCCCCGCCAGCTGGGGCGGCGCGGTTCGGATTGCCGCTGCCCGGCCCGTGATTGCGGTTGGCCGCCTGCATCTTGGGTCGGAAGTGATGACCTACAACGGCTTTGGGGTTGGTGGGATGAAACTGTACGTCCCGATGCTGTTCAAGAACGCCTATGGCGGCTACCAGGC
>DAOUAZ010000383.1:0-3211 GCA_034432975.1 Anaerolineales bacterium
TTATCCCGCGCCGGTTAATTTCGCCACCATCAGCACAATCTGGCTGGCAATCGTTACCACCGAGGGCATCACCCCGGCCAGGGTTTGGGCGGCCTGTTTCAATCCCTCACCGCTGATTTGCAGGATGGTTTTGTTCGGATTCTCGGCTTTGGCGGCATCCACCAGCGCTTTGGCGGTTTCGGACACCGCCTCGGCCTGCTCCTGGTTTTCAGGGGGAACACTTTGCAGCGCCGCGCTCAGCTCCCCAATGAGTTTTTCCAACTCCTTGCGCGTCGCTTCCTCCCCATTGCGTATATCACCGACGCTTTGCTGGACGTTGGTGAGCGTGGATTTGATGTTGATAACCGACCCTCGAAAATCTCCCGACATGTTGAATTTATCCGCCATTTTTTGCTCCTGAATTTGGACTGGATTTATCTACTATTGTAGGCTTTTCGGGGGTCGGATACAAGCATTTTGACTGGGAGATTTGTAACCCCACTGTATCCTGCTTCTGTTATCCTGAACGTGCTGGACACCCCGACCAGCAAAGAAATCCACTCTAACCGCCCGTAACCCGATTTGCTATAATAAGAAAACCCTATGCGTTTACTCCCAGATTTTCCAGCCTGCGCCAAGAAGGAGAAATCAAAATGCGTTTGAAAAATAAAGTCGCCCTCGTCACCGGCGGCGCTGCCGGGATTGGCAAAGCCACGGCCCTGCGTTTTGCCGAAGAAGGGGCCAAAGTCGTTATTTGTGATGTGAACGAGGAAGCCGGGAAGGCCCTGCTGGCTGAACTCGGCCCAGAGTCGCGCTTCTACAAAGTCAACGTTGCTGACCGCCAGGAAGCGCAGGCCTGGGTCGATGATGTGGTCGCGCACTACGGCCGGGTCGATGTCCTGATTAACAATGCCGGTATCCTGCGCGATGGCCTGCTCGTGCGCGTCAAGGATGGGCAACTGGTCAAGCAAATGGAAGAAGCCGCCTGGGACGCCGTTATCAATGTCAACCTGAAGGGCGTCTTCAACTGCACCCAGGCCGTGACCCCAATCATGATTAAGCAGGGCGGCGGCGTAATTGTCAACGCTTCCTCGGTCGTTGGACTGTATGGCAATTTCGGCCAGACCAATTATGTCGCATCCAAGGCTGGGGTGATTGGTATGACCAAAGTATGGGCGCGCGAACTGGGCCGCCACAACATCCGCGTCAACGCGGTGGCGCCGGGCTTCATCATGACCGAAATGGTGCAGCAAATGCCCGAAAACATCCTCAACGACATGAAATCGCACACCCCGCTGGGGCGTCTCGGCGACCCGCGCGATATTGCCAACGCCTACCTGTGGCTATCCAGCGACGAGGCGGCTTTTGTCACTGGCGCAACCATCAGCGTGGATGGCGGGATTGTGGTGGGGACATAGGGTCCCGTTGTCCCCAAATCAACCCGCCCGGCGCGCAGAATCAACGGCCTGCGCGCCGGGCGGGTTTTGCAGCGTCTGTGTGCTGGTTTTTACCGATGCGGTCTGCGCCGCTGGCAGTTATTCCTTCTCTTTTTCAGCCTTCTCGTCATCGCCTTTGACCGATTCGCGGAAGTTCTTGATTGCGCCGCCGAGTTCCCCGGCGATTTTACCGATGCGGCCAACGCCAAAGAGCAGGATGACGATAATCAGTATAATTATCAGTTCAGTAGGGCCGATATGAGGCATTTGAATCTCCTTTGTGCCTGAACATCTGATTCGAGCGTTCCAATTGCTATGATTTTACCCGAAGATGACAAAACCCCCGAAGGGTCATTTGGGTTTCGATGCGCGCGAGCAGGGCGCCTGTGGCCTTCAACTGCGCCTGGCGCTCCTTCAGTTGCTTAACGGATTGTTAACGCTTTGGTTCAGATAGCGTCGGCTTCCCAGCGTGGGCGCGGACGGTAACGTTTGCGGATTTGCTCCAGCACGTGCATGGGGGTATGCAGCAGGCGGCGGGCGATTTTGGCGATGCGCTCGCCGGAAGCACCACCGTTTTGGATGGGCATGAGACGGCGCAGTTCATCTTTTTCGAGGTAAGTGTAGGTCTCTTTGCCCAACGCCAGGGCGACGAAGGTGCAGGTGGACTGTTGGGTCATGACCACGCTGGCGTTGGCAATCATGTCGTTGACGTTGCCGTGCGTCAGCACCTGGGCGTCGGGCGCGATGGCTTTGATTTCGCGGGTGGCGCGTTCGACGTGTTCGGTGGGGTGCAGTTTGAAAATCAGCGGGCGGCCCTCGGCGGCCTGTACGCAGCGGCGCAGGAAGGTCGGGCGGTTGTCGCCGCGATAGGTCTCGCGGTAGGGCGTGGTGGCGACCAGCACGTAATCGCGCTGCGGGAAGTTGTTTTGCTGGTGGCGCTGGAGGTTGTCGAAGTTGGGGATGCCGGTGACAGCGATTTTTTCGGCGCGAACGCCTTTGCGGATGAAATGGTCACGGTAGCCTTCGGAAGCTACGCAGAAAATGTCGTAAGCGTGGGAAAGGCCGTTGGTGGCGGTGTTGGCGATGTAGCGCGGCAGGAAGGGGAAGAGTTTCCACAGCCGATAGAGCCGTCCCTCCGGCTCGGTAATGCCTTCCTGGACCAGAACCATGCGCTTGCCGCGAATGTTGTTCTGCATAATCAAATCGGAGGAGGTGACGACTATATCGTACCGGCGCGCCTGACCGCGCTCATCGACCGTCAACTGGTGGTCGGCCAGGTATTGCAAGGTGTCGCGCCGATGCCGTCCGCCTAAAACGCAAAAATCGAGCAGTCCGGCCTTTGCGGCGAGATGCTCGATTCCATCGGCGTAGTAGGGAGTGAAGTAGCACCGGTATTCGCTCATTTGTTGGGCGACCGCGTGCATTTGGGAGGTCTGGTTGAGAGAACCGCAAATAAATAGGATGTTTTGGGGCATATTTTCCTCGTCCCCTGCATTGTAGTCAGGGCAAGTTAACTTGCCTGGAACAAAAAATTAAGGTCTGGTAAACAAATATTTGTTTCCAAAACATTAACAAAACTTTCCAGGGTTGTTAACTGTGCTGAATTACACTACCGTTGCCTGAAAACCGCCCATATCGTGACACGAGGCCTTCATGTCAACTTACCTACAAGATGAATTCCAGATTCCAGTCTGTATTGCCGATTTACCCGCGCATGATTACCAGGTTTCGCCCGAAACATTGACCGAGCAGGTTGTCGCTGAGTTGGAAAATGCTCCCGAACTCCCGGGTGTGTT
>DAOUAZ010000384.1:0-10634 GCA_034432975.1 Anaerolineales bacterium
TTTCTTCATCTCGGCCTTCAGCCGTCCCAGGTTGCGTTTCAGCACTTCCACTTCCAGTTCGGCTTCGGCTTTGGCTTTGGCAATCACCTCGCGGCGCTCGTCTTCGATTTTTTCGAGGCGCAGGGCCAGTTCGCGGTTGAGTTCTTCGCTGCGCTGGCGGGCTTTTTCGGTCTTTTCGCGCTCGCGGCTGGAACGGTTGCGCTCCTTGCGGATGTCGTCGAGCAGTTTGTCGGTGCGCAGCTCGTCGGGGTTGACGGCGTTCCGGGCAACGGTCACAATGGTTTCGGGGAGGCCGAGGCGGCTGGCAATTGCCAGGGCGTTGGAGCGTCCCGGCAGACCGATGGTCAACTTGTAGGTGGGGCGCAGCGTCGCCACATCGAATTCCAACGAGGCATTGACCACGCCTTCGGTGCCATGCGCGAAACTTTTCAATTCGGGGTAGTGCGTGGCGACGAAGGTTGTGCAGCCGCTTTCCAGCAGGTGCTGGAGGATGGCGCGCGCCAGGGCCGCGCCTTCCTGCGGGTCGGTGCCGGCGCCCAATTCATCGAAAATCACCAACGAGCGTGGGTCGATTTTCTTCAGGATGCGGATGATGTTGGTGATGTGGCCGCTGAAGGTGGAAAGCGACTGCTCGATGGACTGCTCGTCGCCGATGTCGGCGAACACGTCCTGGAATATGCTCAATTCCGAGCCGCTCTGGGCCGGGATGTGCAGGCCGCTTTGCGCCATCAGGGCAAGCAGGCCGACGGTTTTGAGCGAGACGGTCTTGCCGCCGGTGTTGGGGCCGGTGATGACCACCGCGCGCGTGCCAGGGGCCAGGTCAATATCATTGGGGATGGCGGTGTTCTGGTCGAGCAGCGGGTGGCGGGCTTTGTAAAGCCTGACGATGGACGATGGATGATGGACAGTGGGCCTATCGCCGTCTATGGTCTGCGGTCTGCGGTCTTTGAGTGGGTGTAGCATGGGTTCTGCCGCGTCAATCTCATCCGCATACTTGGCCTTGGCAAACGCCAGGTCGATTTCGGCCAGGGCGTCGATGCCGGGCAGGATTTCTCCAGCCGCCGCGCCGACCTGCGCCGAGACCTCCGCCAGCACGCGGATGATTTCGTTGCGCTCCGACATCTGCTTCTCGCGGTATTCGTTATTTAGCTCGACGACCGCCAGCGGCTCGACGAACAGGGTCGCCCCGCTGGAGGATTGGTCGTGGACGATGGATTTAATCTGCCCCTTGAATTCTGCCCGCAGCGGGATGACGTACCGCCCCTCGCGCTGGGTGATGAGCGTATCTTGCAGCATTGGCACGGTGCTGGAATCGGTGATGTAGCGCTGCAGGCGGCTCATCAGGCGCTCATGGGCGATGCGCAGTTCCTTGCGGATGGCGGCCAGTTTGGGCGAGGCGGAATCGAGCACTTCGCCCCGGTCGCTGATTGTGCGCGAGATGGCGTCTACGATGCCAAGGGGCATGGGCAGGGCCAGGGCCAGTTCCGCCAGGCGCGGGTACAAGTAGGGGTGAGTCTCGCGCTCGCCCACGTTATTGGTTTTCGTGGGGCGGGTCTCTGACCTGCCCTGGTTGCCCGGTTTCTGGCGTTTTTCACGTTCCGGCACCGCCTCGGTCGCGCCCCTGCTATATTTTTCGAGCGTTTTCTTGAGTTGGCGGCACGAAATCAGGGTAGATTTGACATCCAGCAGGTCGACCGGCTCCAACACGCCGCCGCGCCGGGCCAGTTCCACTTTTTCGCGGATGTCGTGCGCCCCGCCGATGCCGACATCATGCACCGAGAGCAGGTGACGGGCTTCGGTCGTTTCCTGCAAACGCATGAGGGCCAGGTCGTAGGAAGTGGTCGGCTCGAGGGCACGCGCCAGTTCTTTGGATGCAGAAAAGTCGCAGTGAACGGCCAGCCGCTCCAGGACTTTGGGGTATTCGAGGACGTTCAGTGTTTTCGAGTCCATATCAATCTTTCAAATCAAAACGGCAATTCACAATAAACTGCCATGTGAACGTCCCGAAGGCTTTTGTGGTGCAATCTGGATAATTTGGAGAAACCTTCGGGACGCTTTGAATATCAATCTTTCAATGAAAAACGGCGCAAAGGTTTATATTTTACACCTTTGCGCCGTTCTATCTTTGGGAGTGTAGGCTGCAAAATCTCGTGATTTTGCGACTCCGTTTCACCTTTGCTATTTTTTTAGCAGGATGGTCACTTTGCGATTGGGGTCTTCACCTATCGATTCGCTGGTGACATCAGGATGGTCGCGCAGTTCCAGGTGAACGATGCGCCGCTCGGCGGAGGACATCGGCTCCAGCACCTGGCGTTTACCGGCGCGGACAGCCTGTTCGGCCATGCGGCGGGCCAGTTGGCGCAGTTGCCGCTCGCGCCGGGCGCGGTAGCCTTCCACATCCACAATGACCTGCACCCATTTATCGGCTTCCTTACTGACGATGAGCGCCAGGATGTATTGCAGGGCGTTCAGGGTTTCGGCGCGGCGGCCAATCAACACGCTCAAGTCGTCACCGCGAATGTCTATCAGCAAGGGGATTTCGCCATCGGCATCTGCATCGCCGTAGCGTGCTGTGACGTGGGCGTTGATTTTCATTTTCGAGAGCAGGTCGCGGGCGGTCTGGGCGGCGAAATTGAGCAGGTGGTCTGTTGTGGTGGGAGCAGGTTCAGATGGCGTGGCTTGGGGGGCGGATTCTGCCACCGGGGCCGCCTCGGCAGCCTTCAGCGTCAGTCGCACCCGCACCTGGCGGGAGCCAAATCCCAGGAAGCCTTTGGCGCCTTCGTCGAGGATATCCACGTCCACCATATCCGGCGAAATGCCCAATTGTTCCACGCCGCGAGCGACGGCTTCTTCCACTGACGGAGCGATGATTTCCAGGGTTGTCCGTTCCATGCGACCTCTTTATTTACCCGATTTTTTGGCAGTCCCGGCGGGCTGTTTCTTGCTGCCAAACACAAACAGGTTGTTCCAATTGACTTTTCCCAAGGCTGCGTATTGCAGAATACCAACAACGTTGCTGGCGATGAAGTACACAGCCAAACCCGAAGCAAAGTTGAGGGAGAAGTAGAACAGCATCAGCGGCATCATGATGCTCATCTGCTGGTTCATCATCGCGGTCTGGTCGTTGGGGCTGGCCGAAGGAGTAATGGTCAGCTTGGTCTGGACGAAGGTCGTCAGCCCGACGATGATAGCAAGCACCGGAATGCCGAAGGCCAGGCCAGGGATGATGACGCGCTCCGGCTGTCCCAAATCCATCCACAAGAATTGGCTGTTAATGGGGATGAGGGCGGACAGGCTGGCGTTAGGCGTGATATCTTCGAGCCAGGGATAGATGCCGCGCACCAGGTCAATCATCTGCATGGGGGTGGCCGAGATGGCGCGCACGATGCTCTGGTAGAAACCAATCAGGATGGGAAACTGAATCAGGGTCGGCAGGCAGGAGCCGAAGGGGTTGATGCCGCGCTCCTTGTAGATGCGCATCTGCTCCTGGGCCAGTTTCTCTTTATCGCTTTTGTATTTTTCCTGGATTTTCTTCCACTCTTCCGAGGCCATTAATTCCTGCATGGCCGCGCCCGATTTAATCTGCTTGGCCATGATGGGGTGGGTGACAATGCGAATCAGAATGGTGAACAGGATAATCGAAACTCCGAAGTTTCCGACGAGCGCGTAGATGAGGAGCAGGATATTCGTAAACGGGTTAACGATGAGTAAGTCCCACATGGTTTTTTTATCCTATTGGGCGGGGGTAAAGGTCCATTTTTTGGCGCCGTTCAGGTCATAAGCAACCATCAGGAACTGCGACCCCATCGGGGCGATAACAACCATATCATCGACAAGCAGCGGCGTTGTATAGATTTTGTTCTTGTCGAAACTATCTTGCCATTTGGGCGCGCCGGATGTATCCAGCGACTGGATGCGCCCCATCTCTGTAACGTAGATGACTTGCTGGTCGACGACAAGCGGACCCGCTACAATTGAGCCTTCTTCGTCCCTGAACCATTTTACCGAGCCGGAGGCAGTGTCGAGCGCGTAGAATTTACCGGTCCTGCCCAATACGGTTCCTATGTAGAGGGTGCCATCGCCGAATCCGGGTGTTCCCCAAATACTGCCTTCGAGTGATTTCATCCAATTGGAAGAACCGTTGGATGCGTCAATCGAATAGAGATTGCCCGACAGCGTGCCAACGTATAGGGCGCCCTCTACAATGGCCGGAGAGCCGATGACGCCATTGTCCAGTTCTTTTTTCCAGACGGCTGCCCCGGAGTCGATGTCAATTGCGTATAGCATGTGGTCGAGCGTGGCAAGATAGATATAGTTTCCATCGCTAACGGGTGTTGTCCACAGGGCGTGCTTGGAGAGATTCTTTTCCCAGCGTTGGCTGCCTGCGGTGTCGAAAGAATAGAGTGTGCCGTTTCCTGAGGGCGCAAAAATTGCCTCGCCCACGACTAAGGCCCCGCCCAGCCAGGGTTTGTCGGTCTCGAAAGACCAGCGGATGCTGCCGGTAGATGCGTCGGCGGCGTAGAGAGCGTGACCGCTCGCTGCCGCGCTCCCAACCACAAACAGGCCATCGGGCGTGAGCGCGGGAGGGGCGTAAAAGTTCATTTCTGCGTTATATTCCGATGGGAATCGCAGGGGGGAGATTTTCCCGGAGATGTTGGCGGTCGATTCGGTCCCATTTTGGGCTTGCACGATGTAGACATGGCTGTTGCTGGAAAGATATATCAATTCCCCATCGGTGGATATGCCCGGCCAGTTGGTGGCGGGCGGCGCGCCGCACGCGCTCAGTGCGAGGGTCAGTGTTGCCAGCAGCGCGAACAAGAACAGGCGATTGAACTTCATCAAAACTCCTAATGGACGGGGTCTATTCCGCCCGGATTGAATGGGTTGCAGCGCAGGATGCGCCAGATTGCCATAAACCCGCCTTTGAGCGCTCCGTATTTATAGATTGCCTGGTAGCCGTAATGGGAACAGGACGGGTAAAATCGGCAGGTGTTGGGCGGCATGGCTTTCGAGAGGGTCATCTGGTACAGCCGAATCAGCGCCAGCAGCGGGATGCTCGGCCAGTTCCAAATACTTCGGGGCAGGTCGCGCAGGGCTGGCTCATTGGGGTATTCGTTGGGAAGGTAATGGTCAGCGCACATCGCCAGGTGGTTCCGTTTTCGATAAACCTGCCCGCCGCAAAAGTCCCTGCACGGCGGTTTTGACATCCTGGAAGTGGGCCCGGAGCAGAGGGGCGCGGGCAATCAGGAGGATATCCCAACCAACGGGGACGGTTGGAAAGACAGGGCGCATTGATTCACGCAAGAGGCGCTTGGCCCGGTTTCTTTGCACTGCCCCGCCCATCGAACGGCTTGCGCTTACGCCAACCCGTGTTAAATCTTCTTCCGAGCGGGAAGCCACCAGCACAACAAGCGGGTGCGCGTAAGATTTTCCTTCACTTCGCACCCGCTTGAAATCGGTGGACCGGGTCAGGCGAAAGCGACGCTTCACCGGTGACTCGCGCATCAGGACTGGCGAGCATATTGGAGCAAGATGCTCCGCAACGCTTTACCAGCGAACCCGTTTAACGTGATTATTGGACTTCACCGTCAGTTTATAGCGCCCACGCTGGCGGCGGCGGCGCAAGACTTCGCGCCCGTCGGCGGTGGAGTTGCGCGAACGAAAGCCGTGGACGCGAACCCGGCGGCGAATTTTAGGTTGATATGTACGCTTGGTGGCCATTCTTTTTTACCTCATTATGCTGAAGATGATACCGCTTACTTGCGATTTAATACAACTCACCGGAAATGCTTCTTATGGAAATCTTACCCTGGTGGGTGTTTCCGGTCAGCGGCGTGGACAAAACAAAAATTGTGCCGTTCAACGGCTTGAGCGGCACGCCATTATACCGTAATGTTATGGAATCTCAAAGGAATTTTTGCGCATCCAGGTTTAAACCCTCTTGATAAATCCAACATGGACGGCTATAATCCTATTTACAGTGTTCAATCCCTTGTAAGCAATGAAGCCAAGTCGAAGCCCAAACACTGGTTGACGGAATCGGTTTTCTGCTGTAAAATCGCCGTCGCTCTAAAAATGGAATGGGCCCATAGCGCAGTTGGGAGCGCGTCTCAATGGCATTGAGAAGGCCGAGGGTTCGAATCCCTCTGGGTCCACAATCTGGTAGGACAGGCTTAAGCCTGTCCTACATGCTAAAAGCCATGACAGGAGTAGTAGGTCATCCCGTCAGCGAGTTGGGAAAGTGAGGTGGAAGCCCAACCCAGCGCCCATCGGGAGCGCATCGAGACCGAACTCGCCTGTTTTTCTAATAAGGAAGGCTGCGCTGGTGAATTGTAGTAGCCAACGCCGGGCAGGCCCGTTACAGCTAAGAAAGAGCGGTTGAACGTTGAAAGTTGGCATGTTGAAAGGGGCAAACCCTTCAACTTGTAACTTTCAACCTGCAACCGAAACCGGGTGGTACCGCGGAGACTTGCCACAAGCCCCTTCGTCCCAGTGTGGATGAAGGGCCTTTTTTTATGGAGTCGGTCGGTTTGTCGACTATTTACGTGGAGCAATCCTCGCGACTCCAAGTTTAGCCAGGAGGCCGAAATGAAAAAGATGATTCGAAACATCAAGGGTCGATTGCAGAATATCCGCGCCGTGCCTGGTCGTCTTCTTCGCGCGCCCGCCTCCCGGCCCGCCTTGCAGCCTGTCCCTGTCGTCCATCCGTAAGCATTTTTTGCAAAAATCTGGAGATTTTTGGTTCCAACCAACCAGGAGTAAGAATGAGCAAAGCCTATACCCCGAAAGAAATCGAGCCGAAATGGCAGAAGAAATGGGAAGCCGACGGCCTGTATCACTCTGATATTGACGAAGGCAAACCCAAGCACTACGCCCTGACCATGCTGCCTTATCCGAGCGGCGACCTGCACATCGGTCACTGGTACGCGATGACGCCCTCCGACGCGCGCGCCCGCTATATGCGCATGAAGGGCTACAACGTCATGTTCCCAATGGGCTTCGACGCCTTTGGCCTGCCCGCCGAGAATGCCGCCATCAAGAGCGGCATCCATCCGATGGTGCGCACCCGCGAGAACATCGAGCGGATGCGCAAGCAGCTGCGCTCGATGGGCGCGATGTTCGACTGGCGGCGCGAGATGGTCTCGTGCGAGCCGGATTATTATATGTGGACGGAGTGGTTTTTCATCCAGCTCTACAAGCACGGCCTGGCCTACCGCAAAAAATCGCCGGTCGATTTCTGCCCGAACTGCAACACCACCCTGGCGCGCGAACAGGTCTGGGGCGAAGACCGGCACTGTGAGCGCTGCGGCACGCCGGTCATCAAGAAAGACCTGGAGCAGTGGTTCTTCAAGACCACCAAATACGCCGATGAACTGCTGCGCTATGACGGCATCGACTGGCCGGAGCGGGTGCGCACCCTGCAAACGAATTGGATTGGCAAATCGGAAGGGGCGGAAGTTCAGTTTCCAGTTATCAGTAACCGGTCATCAGGCCAAGCGGATGAATCCATCACCGTCTTCACCACCCGGCCTGATACCTTGTGGGGCGCGACCTTCATGGTGTTCTCGCCCGAACACCCGCTGGTCGATAAAATCACCTCGCCGGAGCAAAAAGCGGCCGTCGAAGCCTATAAAATCCAGGCTGCCCGCCAGAGCGACATCGAACGCGAGGCGGTCGATAAAGAAAAGACCGGCGTCTTCACCGGCGGGTATGCCATCAACCCGGTCAACGGCGCGAAAATTCCCATCTGGATTGCCGATTATGTCCTGATGACCTACGGAACCGGCGCGGTTATGGCCGTCCCGGCCCACGATGAACGCGACTTTGCCTTTGCCCGCAAGTTTGGGCTGCCCATCGTCCCGGTTATCCAGCCGGAGGGAGAACCGGATTTAGACGGTGAAGCGATGGAGGCTGCTTACAGCGGCGGCGGTGTGATGGTCAATTCGGGCCCGTTCAACGGAACAGCCGTCAACGATAAAAAGGGCAAGGACAATCCCGGCATCCTCGCCGTTGCGAAATGGTTGGAGGAAAAGGGCATTGGCAAACTGGCGGTGACCTACAAACTGCGCGACTGGCTGATTTCGCGCCAGCGCTATTGGGGCGCGCCTATCCCAATGATTTTCTGCCAGGAACACGGCTGGAATCCCGTTCCCGGCGAACATCTGCCCGTCACCCTGCCCGAAGACGTGGAATGGAAGCCGACCGGCGAATCCCCGCTGAAACTGCACCCGACCTGGAAAAACACAACCTGCCCGGTCTGTGGCGGTACGGCCACCCGAGAAACCGATACGATGGATACCTTCATGTGTTCGTCATGGTATCACCTGGGTTATCTCTCGCCCTGGCGCAAGGACGCGCCTTTCGACGACAAGGAGTACAACTACTGGATGCCGGTCGATACCTACACGGGCGGCATCGAGCACGCCAATATGCACCTGATTTATACGCGCTTCTTCCACAAGGCGCTGCGCGATATGGGCATTACCGAAGGCAACGAACCGATGACCCAATTGCGCAATCAGGGCATGGTGCTGGGCGAGGACAACGAGAAAATGTCGAAGAGCCGCGGCAATGTAGTCGCGCCCGACCTGCTGGTGGACCGCTACGGCGCGGACACGGTGCGCGCCTACCTGATGTTCTTTGCGCGCTGGGAGATGGGCGCGCCCTGGGACAGCCAGGGCATCGAAGGCTCGGCGCGCTGGGCGCGGCGGGTCTGGACGCTGTTCACCGATGATGTGAAACAGGGAACGCCCTCTGCTGAGATGCTGCGCGGGCTGCGCCGCAAAGTCCACCAGACCCTGAAGCGCATCACCCGCGATTTCGAGAACTTCGAGTTCAATACGATTGTCTCCGGCCTGATGGAGTTGCTGAACGAGATGCACCGGGCGCGCGAAGCGGGCGCGGCTGGCTCGAAGGAATGGCAGGAAGCCCTGGAAATCTACGTCAAGATGATGGCCCCCGTCACGCCGCATATTGCTGAAGAATTGTGGACCGAAGTGTTGGGCAAGGAATACAGCATTCACCAACAGGCATGGCCGGCTGTGGACGAAGCAGCCGCCAAAGAGGACGAAATCACCATCCCGGTGCAGGTCAACGGAAAGGTACGCGAGCGGATTGTCGTGCCTGCCGAAGCCGGCGAAGAAGACATCAAAGCGGCAGCCTTGCAAGCCGTTTCTTCACACCTGGAAGGCCGGGAGCCGAAGAAGGTGATTGTGGTGCGCAAGCAGTTGGTCAATATTGTCGCGTAATTCACGTTGGATGAGCGACAACGTCCCTGAAGGTGAAGGAGCCTTCAGGGACGTTTTGCTTAACCTTTCATTTTGGTAATCATATTGCAATCCCCCGGCAATTTTACTGCAATTGAATATGCGACATCCTCCCTCTACAATGCAAACATGAGTTGAGCGGAAGGCGATTGCCTCCACCCAATAAAACATGGGCTGGTACGCCCGACTTGAAGTAACCGGGCAGGCATTGGCCTTCATCGTCAACATTCTCGGAATTAGGAGTGAAAACTAATTATGAAACTATGATTCAAAAAAAGAATGAAAACCGGAGTCTGGTTCGGTTCTCTCGTATTTTTAAGCCCCTATCCCCACTTGCTTTTGAAAAGGAGAAAGCCCAAATGAAAGTTAAAACCATGTTTCGGGTTTTTATGATACTCGTGCTGCTCGCCGGAATTGTCGGAACCATCCAGAATGCACGGGCCAGCGCCAGTTCGACGGATGAATCGGGCGTGTCGATTATCACCCGCAACTTGTCGGTCTGGAATGCAACCTATTTTGGCTATGTCAATGCCAGCACTTATGAAAGGTGGCAGTTCATCTTCACAGAACCCCACTCGTTCGTAGTCACCGTGACTTCCATCAGCGGCGACCTCGTTCCGCTGCTCACCCTGTTGGATTCAAGCGGCAGCCAGATTGCCCAGGCGGCTGGTTCGTTGACCAGCACTCAGCCGGCCGGGAGTTATTCCATCCAAATCCAACCGGCCTCGGGCAGCGGCTACTATATGATGACCTTCAAGGAAGTTGCGCCGGCGCCAACGGAAACGCCCGTTCCCACTGAAACGGTTGAACCCACCGAAACCTCGCAGCCCACGGAAACGCCTGTTTCCACCGAAACACCCATCCCAACCGAGACACCCGTCCCCACCGAAACCGTACTGCCCACGCCATCGGTTTCCACGGTTGTTCTTCCTGTCAGCATCGATATCGGCCAGACCTCCATCGCTGCGGTCAGTTTGAACAACATTCCCGCCGAAGGCTACGCCAGCGCCGAGTTCACTTGCTCCTACAATCCTGTCCTGGTCTCTGTCAGCAATATCACGATTGCTGGATTATTCGGCACGGACCCGGTGGCTGCCATGAGCGGTCCGCAGGGCGGCAGATTCATCGTGGCGGTTGCTGGCAGCAATGGGCAGAAGGCCGCAACCGGCGGCGCGGCTTTCGCCTTCGACATTTTGGGGCTGCAAGCCGGGCAGACGGCCATTGAGTGTACCGCCCGTGTTTCCAAAGGCGATGGCGTCCTCACCGGCATTTCGTCCACCGGCGATAGCCTGACTATTTTGGGTGAAGCCACCGAAACACCCATCCCGACTGAAACGCCTGATCCTACCGGAACCCCGGAACCCACTG
>DAOUAZ010000385.1:0-36266 GCA_034432975.1 Anaerolineales bacterium
GGGCATGATGAAGTGTATCGCAAGCCATAAATAAACCGCCCGCCATGTTATCAGCATGGGCGGGCAGATGGTCAAGCAAGATTGCGGCTTGCCTGGCAGCGTGGATTATAATTCGTTTTTCCATCGCCATCCGGGTCATAGATGCGGTAGTCGATAATCCAGAACTGGTCGGTTTGTGGATTGACATACACACAAGTCACAACGCCGATTCCTTTCTTTTAGTTTTGCGTAAGTCCTATAGGTATTACTTGATGAACAAAATATACAGTGGCGATAATCTTCCGATATTGCGAAGTATGGAGAGCGAATCGGTTGATTTGATTTATATTGACCCACCCTTCAATACTGGAAAGGTGCAAAAGCGTACCACGATTAAGACGATTCGATCAGAGAATGGGGATAGAAAAGGATTTCAGGGTAAGAATTATGAAACGATAGAATTAGGCACTAAATCATATAAGGATTCATTTAACGATTTCATTGATGGTTTTTTACGACCTAGATTGAAAGAAGCCCATCGCATTTTGAAACCAAATGGAAGTCTATACTTTCATATTGACTATCGAGAAGTGCATTATTGCAAAATACTTTTGGATGAAATATTTGGTAGAGAATGTTTTATGAATGAAATTATTTGGGCTTATGATTATGGTGGTCGTGCAACATCAAAATGGCCTGCTAAACACGATAATATTTTATTTTATGTAAAAGATCCAAGAAAATATATCTTTAATACAGCTGAACTGGATCGCGAACCATATATGGCTCCTGGCCTTGTTGGAGCCGAGAAGGCGGAGCGTGGTAAATTGCCCACTGATACATGGTGGAAAGATTTTGTCGATTTCGATACGCATGATAATTGGTGGATGACTATTGTTCCAACAAATAGCAAGGAGCGGATTGGCTATCCAACCCAAAAACCGAAGAAATTAGTTGACAGAATTGTCAAAGCGTCTTCTCTTCCAGGGGCTACAGTATTAGATTTTTTTGCTGGAAGTGGAACTATCGGCGCAAGTTGCATTGACCTTGGGAGAAATTTTATTTTGATTGATAGCAATCCTGCTTCATTGGAGGTTATGGCAAAAAGATTCGCGAACATAACCGATATCCAATGGATCGATTTTGATCCTGTTCCAATTTGGAGTACTGTTCCAATAAAAGAAGAGCGAATTACATCAAGCGTTGCAAGCAAATATACTCCAGAGTTTGAAATGTTAGTTGCCACAGCATCATACCTAAAAGATGATTTGCAAGAAAAGAGCGATTTATGGAAAGGCAGTCCTTTTGAGTGGCTTACTCAAATTCCAGCGAGACAAAAAGGTGCGTTAGGAAGCCGGTTGGTCGCATCTTGGTGTGCAAGTAAAGGGTTATCAACTGAACGATCAAAAGATTCAGGAGAAAATTTAATTATTAATGGCGCCAAAATAGTAATAAAATTTTCTACTCTTTGGAGTAATGGGATCTATACTTTTCAACAAATCCGAAGAGATGGATACGATCACGTTTTATGTTTTGGTATTTCGCCAAACGATGTTCATTGTTGGATATTTGATAAAGAATATGCAATTGAAAATGCACTCTCACAGCATAAAGGTGGTAATGAATACTGGATTAAAATAAACCCGACAGAACCTCAAGAATGGGTTAAAAGTTGTGGTGGTACGTTGGATCAAGCCTGCCAAATATTAAAAAGTTTGAAGAAAAAACCATGACAGGAACTATTTCAGATTTTGAATTATTAGCAACTGCTGCCAATTATGTTCGAGCTGATTTTCAAGATGATAATCTTGCTTGGAATGGTAGTCCATTTGAGTGGGTTTTGAGAATGCCACCTGCTACCAAGGGCAAGCTCGGAAAGCAATTGGTTTATCAATGGTGTGCATTAAAAGGTTTGGCTGTGGATCGTAGCAGAGATAGCGAAGCGGACATGCTGATTAACGGACATAGGGTTGAAATTAAATTTTCTACGCTTTGGAAATCTGGTTTTTACAAATTTCAACAAATTCGCGGACAGAATTATGGTATCTTCTCAATATTCTGGGAGAGAAGCACCGTCCCGAAGGCTTGAACGGCTCAACCAGGTTTTTCAAGCAAACCTTCGGGACGTTTCCCCATTTTTTTGTTTTTTTGAGAAGATACAAACAATATGTAATTGGACATATGGGGCAACATACTGGTTCTAGCGGGAAGGAAACAGATTGGTTTCCAGTTTATCCAAACAATCCTCCAGCGTGGTTGGCACCATACGGAGGAACATTGGACCAAGCATTCGCCGTATTAAAAAGTATGAGCCATCGAAAATGATGGCTCATACTTTATCGTGTAAAACAAAAACTACTGCGTCAGCGTAACCGGCGTGCCATAGCCCTTTTTATCGAGGGTGAGGGGGTGGATTTCTTCGGCGGATGCGGTGGGCAGGCACCAGCGGAAGAGCCATTTGGCTTCGTCGGTGCGCATGTTGATGCAGCCGCTGCTCATCGGCACGCCGAAGTTGTCGTGCCAGTAGGTGCCATGAAAAGCGTGTCCCTGGAAGGGCAGGTGGTCATATTTGAAGAAAACTGTCCAGGCCACGCCGGGAAGTTCGTAGGCTTCGATGTCGGCGGCCATGTTGCCGTTGCCCATGTGCTTGGATGGCATTTTGACGTTGATGCGCGCCTTACCGGCCGGGGTACGGGTGGGGATGCCATTGGGTCCGGGCTGGCTGCTCAGGCGTCCCGAGGCAATCAGGGTGCTAAAAACTGTTTCGTTGTTCTCGAAACAGGTCATCACCTGGTTGCGCAGGTCGACTTCGATGCGTTTTTGCTCGAACGGCACTTCGGATGAGATGGGGGTCAGTTCTTCGTCGGGCATCAGGCGCAGGTGGGAAGCCGGAACGTGATAGGTGATGTCGAGCAGTTCGTCGAGCAGGCGGTACCAGGGTTGGCCGTCGGGTCCTTCGTCCAGCCCGACCACCCAGTGAACGGTGGTGTAATACAACCGATACATCGGCACCCAGCCCTGGCCGGTTCGGCGCATGGCCTGGGTGTAAGGTGTGGTGACTTCGGCCAGTTGGCCGGTCTCGCGCACTGGCAGCGACGGCTGGTTGTAGATGTATTGCACTTTTTGCATTCGCGCGCGGTGGACGTAGCCGCCCCAGACGCGATACCAGACCGGGTTGTAGCCTGGCGTGCCAGAGTTGACTTCTTCGTAAACGTTCAGTACCTGGTCGCGGTAGGCCTGCCCGACGATGGCGCTTTGGTCATCTGGCCGTTTGTGGATGCTGACCTGGGTGGTGGTAACGCGCGCGAGCGGGCCGTCGAGAAATTCGTTGTGAGGGGGCAGGTAGGGTGAGAAGGCCAGCCCCGCCAGGGAGGCGCCGGAGAGCTTGAGGAAATCGCGGCGGGAGAGTTTGGATGTCATGGCGGGTATTGTACCCGAAAATGGGGAACGGTTGGGACAGCGGATGGGCGAGAAAAATTCAGCCCGCAGGCTGGGCTGCGGGCTGAAAAATGCGATATTCAATTGTCAATCAGGCTTGTTCTGTTTCGGGCAGCATGTTTTTGAGAAGGAGCTCGAGCGCCATCGTATGGGCGCAGCGCTGGTTGGCGATGAAGAATTCGCAGTCACAGGTAAATTTTCCGTGTTCGTAAGTTACATGATGGTCATTGTTATCGCCGCGAAAGGTTACTTCGAACTTGTGGAAGGTAAATCGGCGGCGGTCTTCGGCATAACGTTTTGCCTTTTCGATTTTTCCAATCATACTGTAGTTCATGTTTTACTCTCCTTTGTCAAGGGAAATGAAAAAGGCACGCAGGAAGAGCGTGCCTTTCGATATTCTACCAGTTGGATGTCCGTCAACACCGTCATAAGCGTTTTCACCTTGCAGAGAGTATATGACGAATCGGGCGCGGAGTCAACCGGTTAACAGCGGTTCAACAGGGTTTTCTTAAAGTCGAGAGCGGCTATCTCTCAGGGTTTGAAAATATGCATACAAACTGCCTGCATCAAAAACGACACCATTTGTTATGACAGACTCCATCTTGACCTTCCTCTGCGTATGTTTTGTCTCGCAACAAAAGATTACACGAGAAAGGTCTTTTTTGTCCCTGCTTTCGCTGCTTCAAGAAAGCCCTGAATAACGCTCGCCGTTGAAACTGTCGAAAAAGTCCCTATGTAAAGATTCATCCTTGCAAAGTGGGACAAAAACTACAAAATATTGTCTCTCGTTGGGACAAAGAAATTTGAAATTCATGATTCGGTTGCGCTCGTGCTTGAATACGAGGATGTACTTCAACGCTATCGCGCAGAAGTTGGTCTATCGCAAGATGATGTGTCCATTTTCATTGATTCTCTATGCTCGATGGCGCAACATCACAAGATATATTTTTTGTGGAGGCCTTCGCTGCCTGACGCCAATGACGAACTCATCCTTGAATTAGCAGTTTCCGCAAAATGTGAATATATCGTGACGCATAACATCAAAGATTTCAAAGGTGCCGAAAAGTTTGGTATCAAGGCCGTCACGCCCAAAGAGTTTTTACAAATAATTGACGAGGTGAAAGAATGAGCGCATTAAGTTTGCGATTACCGAAAACACTGCACGAGCAGCTGCGAGAATTGGCGCAAGAGGAAGGTATTTCAGTCAATCAGTTTGTCATGCTTGCTGTTGCCGAGAAAGTTGCGTCAATCTCTACAATTGAATACCTGGAAAAGCGAGCAAAACGCGGCAGCCGGGAAAAGTTTCTTGAAATTCTAAGTAAGGTCCCCGATGTAGAACCCGAGGAGTTCGATAGGCTATAACGGGGCTAGTTGCATGAGAATATGACGTTGGAATCGATTGATGAATTGTTGGAGAGATTAAGGTCGGCGACGTAGAAAGCCACCCTGGAACGTCCCGAAGGTTTTTAGCGCAACGTTGGCTTTTCCCGATGAAACCTTCGGGACGGGAACGGCTGCGCAACCGGCGATTGACTTCGGGTCGCAAGATGGTTATACTAAAACACACAGAAAGGTATAACCAATGGCAAACACCATTAAAACCGCTATTTCGATTCAAAAATCGCTCTTTGAGCAAGCCGAGAGCCTGGCCCAACAACTGAATATTTCTCGCAGCCACCTGTTTGGACTGGCAATCGAGACTTTCGTTAAAAATCACCAAAACCAACTGTTACTGGATGAAATCAATCAGGCATACGCTGACGAGCCTGACCCAACCGAAACCAACCGTCTCGCTAAAATGCGTAAGTCGCAGCGCAAGTTGGTGGAGAACGAATGGTAATCAGCCAGGGCGACATCCACTGGATTGCGTTGGAGGAACCGTCTGGTTCGGAACCGGGTTACAGCCATCCCCATGTGGTCATCCAGAACAATGTTTTCAATGCCAGCAAAATCAACACGGTGATTGTCTGCGCTTTGACTTCAAATTTGAAGCGAGCGCAAGCCCCCGGGAACGTTTTGCTGGAAGCAGGCGAAGGGAACCTGCCCAAACCGAGCCTGGTTTTGGTTTCGCAGGTGTTCACGGTCGATAAATCGCAGCTTGGGGAGTTTATCGGTAGAGTATCCGAGCGCATGGTCAAGCAAATTTTGGCCGGCCTGTATTTGCTGACAGAACCCCGCCACCTGGAGTAGTTCGATGACATCACATCCGAAAACCACCGCCCCAGAGATGATTACCAAATTGGTCGAAACGTTCGAACAAAATCTGGATTCGTATCGTTCCAGCAAGAACGAAACCGAATTGCGCCGCGAGTTTTTGGATAAGTTCTTTACGGCGTTGGGTTGGGATGTCGCCAATGAAAAAGGCTATGACGAAGCGGGGAAAGAAGTCGTCCACGAATTTTCAGTAGACGTGGCCGGGAAACAGAAAAAAGCGGATTATGCCTTTCGCGTGGGGGCGCGGGGACAGGTTCGATTTCCTGGTGGAAGCCAAAAAGCCGTCGGTCAACATTGAAAACAGACCGGAAGCCGCCTATCAGTTGCGCCGCTATGGCTGGAGCGCGAAACTCCCCCTCAATATTTTGACCGACTTTGAACATTTCCCGGTCTATGATTGCCGCGCCAGGCCAGGCATGGAGGATAAAGCCTCCGTTGGGCGCATCATGCTCCTCCATTACAAACAAAGACTATGCCGAACGATGGGATGAGACTGCGTCTGTCTTTTCGCCCGAGGCGGTTCGGAAAGGTTCGTTTGTCAGGTATGCCGAAGGGACAAAAGGCAAAAAAGGCACGGCGGACGTCGATGACGCCTTTTTGCAGGAAATCGAACGCTGGTGCGAACTGCTGGCAAAGAATATTGCCTTGCGCAACCCAACGATTGACATTGCGGGCTTAAATTACATCGTGCAGATGACGATTGACCGGATTGTCTTTTTGCGCATTTGCGAGGAACGCGGGATTGAGCCTGAAAACCAGCTGCTGGATATTGCGACCCCCTCCGGCGCTGCCGCGCCACCTCCTCCAAATACCGCTGAAGTTCGCGGTATTTGGAGGAGGCCGGGTGGGGGTAGGGTATATCCCCAACTCTGCAATCTATTCCAGCGCGCGGATACGAAATACAATTCCGGCTTATTCCACTTCAAGAGCGAAAAAGGACAGTCCAGCCTGCCCGATGAATTAACGCTTTCCATACCAGGCGAAATTTGTCCACATCCTGATTGCAGCGAATATGGCAAATGTCAGGATGAAAAGCAAAAGAACCTGCAAAAACATGGCAAAACGAAGCGCGGCGTCCAGCGTTATCAATGTCGAGTTTGTAAACGAACATTCACAGCGACAACGGGTACGATTTTTTATGGGAAGCATACCAACGCGACCGAAATTCTGGAGACACTGGCGTTGTTGGCGGAAGGCAGCCGGACCAGCAGTCTATCGCGCGTGAAAGGGCATCAAGAAGACACGATTTTGTCCTGGCTGCGGGACGCCAGAGAACATTGGGAAGCGGTGGAAGAAATCTTGTCGAAGCATTACCGGGTCACGCGTGGTCAGTTAGATGCCATGTGGAGCTGCGTGGGCAATAAAGGAGAAAAAAGATACCCGGAAACGGCTGAAAGTGGTCAATTTTGGCGTGCCACCTATCTGGATTGGGATACGCGCCTGAGAGTCATCGCTGCTTGGTGGCTTGTGGCTGTTCTAATCCAGGCGACGACGCAACTCCGCATTTTCGGCTTTCAAGCGTTCAACATCGGCTTCCAATACCGCCATTCTTTTTTGAAGTTCGTCTATCAGCCTTCGTTGTTCGGACATACTCTGAGCCTGTCAAATCTACCCTGTTTGGGGTAGGCAGTTACAGGATGACAAAGAATTGGCTGGAATTGATGGCCGCCGGGATGACCCGCACCCAGGCATCGCCGCCCTTCAGGCCGGAAATATCCCACCAGACATCGAACCCGGCTTTGCGCAGTTCACCCGCCAATCGGCGGGCGGTTGCTACATCTTTGCGTGAGTAACTGATGAAAATGCGCGACATGGGCTTCCCGGAGTCAACCTGGCTTGTGGAACTTCGTTATGGATTGGACGCTGCTGCTGCGGCGATAGTTCCAGCCCTGCCGGGAATTCGGGAGGTCCGGGCGCTTACAACTGTGCCAGCAGGCCGCGATAGTCCTCGGCGTTGGGCGGGTTCATCGCCAGGATTTGGCGGATGATTTCAGCCACGCCCTCTTTATCCCCGGTCTCCATCAAGCGGTCGCCGACGGCGTCCAATTGCGCGACCGCGTCGGTTAGCCGCCCGGCACGATACAGTTGTTCGGCCAGGGTACGGCGCAGCATGATAACATCGCCATGCTCTTCGAGCAGTTTTTCCAGGAATGGGATGGAATCGTTGAGATGCCCGGCGCTTTCGAGGTAGGAAATGAACGAATCCAATTCGACCTGGGCTTGCTGGGGCTGGGCCAGGCGCAGGTTCAACTCGATGAGATTCTGCCGGATGGCGGCATCGTCGGGGCGCAGGGTGCGGATTTGTTCGTAGACTCGGATGGCCTGCCGCCAGTCGAGACGCTGCATGTCGATATCGGCCATGCGCTGCAAGATTCGCACACTCCAGTTCCGGTCGGCGCTGGGCTGTTGGGCAATACGCAGGGCGATGGTGTAGGTTTTGCGCGCCATATCGAGTTCGGCCAGGCGATAGTAGATGTCGGCCAGGTCCATGTACTCACTGATGGCTTCGTCGGTCAGCCCGCGCGCAATCAACTGCTCGATGAGACGGTTGCGCGCGGCCATATCCATTGGGGAAAACTGGAGGATGCGCTTGAACAGGTTGGTGGCCTGCGCCGCTTCACCGCGAATGCTATATGCGTTTGCCACTGTCGTAAACTTGGCAATCGCCTCCTGGGTGCGTCCCTCACGAATGAGCAGGTCGCCAATCAAGACGTGCAGCGGCAGGTAAGTTGGCGCATACATGAGCGCGTGGAAAGCATCGTCCATGGCCGAGCGCAGGTGATTGGCGCGCGCCAGTTCGTTTATCTGGTTCATCGCGTCGATAACCTGGCTGGACTGGGCCTGGATGATGACTTCGGCCAACGGCAAGGCCTGCCCGCCTGCCTGTTTGGACATTTCCTCGCGCAATTTGGTAAGATGTTGCCGCCAGTTGACGCGCATCAACATTTGCTCGACATTGTCGCATAATTTGACAAAGGCCTTTGCATCGGTATCCTGCGCCAGGGTCTCGATGAGCGGTTCATACAACTGGCGAATGGTATCGGATTGCTCCGGCGGCACGACCTCGGCATCAGCGATTTTCAGTGCTTCGAGGTATTCGGAGGCTGCTTCTTTGTGGCGATTTGTCCTGTATAAAATTTGCCCGCTCAACAACCGGCCCGCCAGCGCATAATCGCTGTGCTTGAGACACTGCTGAAGATTCCGCAGCGCGCTTTCCTGGCGATTGGTCTGTGAGCGCAGGAATCCCAGGTCGAAGTAGGCTGCCGGGTGGATAAACCCGCTTTCGATGGCGTGCTCGATCTCGTCTGCCGCGCTGGCTTCCTGGTTGCGCGTCTGGGCGTCGATGGCCTGGCTCAGGTGCAACAGAATTTTGGTCTGCTCGGCCTGTTGGGAGGGGAGATGACCGGTATTTTTCATTATTGATTGCAGTCCGCGCCGCGCCTGGGCCTCCGCGCTGTCATCCGACAGGTCGAACAACACCTCGGCCAGCATGGTCAGAGCCTTTTGCGAGGCTTCTGTGACCGGGTCGGGACTCTCGCGGACGGTTTCTTTATGCTCGAATTCTTTGACCGCCGCCATGCGCAGCGGCCCCGTAGCGCCGCGCGGACGCAGCGGCTTATTGAGCAATCGCCCCGATTTAATCATGCCCGCAGCCTGGGCAGCCTCCTGGCTGGATGAATCCAGTTTCAAGGCATACCCCACCACTTCCAGCGCTTTTTGCGGATTGCCGCTGTGTTGCAGGATACTGGCGAGCGCGATGTACTCGGTAATCGCCTGGCGGGTCTGGCCGGTTTTCTCGTGAATCAACGCCAGCCGCGAACGGGCGGCGATGTGTTCCGGGTTCAATTGCACCACCCGCAGCCAGTTTTCAATCGACTTTTCGACCTCGCGCGCCTTGAGATACAGTTCCGCCGATTGGACCGCCGCCTGCACGGCGTCCTTCAGGTTGCCCAACCGTTCGTTCAACTGGGCAATTTTTTCGAACGCAACCGGGTCATCGGGCGAAACCTGCGCGACGCGCTGGTAAACCTTGAGCGCATCGTCGTATTTTTGCTGCTGGTATAACGCCAGGGCATAACTATTCAACGCTTTGGGATTATCAGGAAACTCCGTCAGGGCGCGCTGGTAGGCTTCCGCCGCCGCCCCCCAATTTTGGTCCCAGGCCGCCGAGTGCCCGTCGTTCATTGCGCGATGAAAAAGGTCTTCCTGTCCAGCCATTATTGCACCTTGGGTTATTGGTTATTCGTAATTCGTAACTCGTATCCGTTTATTTGTTTTGCCGCAGGCAATCCGTTCCCAAATCCGTTTTTCCGCTTCATCCGTTGTCCAATCCGTTTCGCCGCAGGCAATCCGTTCCCAAATTCGTTTCCGCTTCCCAATCCGCGTGTCCGTTTCGCTATCCGTTAATTACCTTCATCGCCCCCCAACTCACCCCAGCGCGAGCCTCGGTGGAGAGCGGAATGCTCAACAGGCAGGCTTCTTCCATCGTCTTTTGGACAACTTGCGCGGTTTTTTCCAGTTCAGACTGCGGGCATTCTAACACAATCTCATCATGTACCTGTAAAAGCATCTGACCTTGCAGTTTTGCCGCTTTTAATGCGCCGGGGATTTTGAGCATGGCAATTTTCATAATGTCCGCCGCCGTACCCTGGATGGGCGCATTGATGGCCTCGCGCTCCTCGCGCTGGCGCAATTGCTGATTCAACGAGCCTCGCAGCGCCGGGAAATATCTCCGCCGCCCCAATAACGTCTCAACATAGCCTTGCTCCGCCGCCAATCGCCGCGTATCGTCGAGGTATTTTTTCACGCCGGGGAATCGCTCGAAATAGACTTTGACGAATTTCTCCGATTCGGCCAGCGTCAACTCAGTGCGGCGCGTCAGCCCAAAGGCCGACATGCCATAAATCAGGCCAAAATTAATCGCCTTGGCGTGGCGGCGCATGTCTTTGGTCACTTCCACCAGCGGCGCGCCGTAAATCGCCGCCGCCGTCGTGGTATGAATGTCCTGCCCCTGCCGGAAGGCCTCCAGCATGGCCTGGTCGCCTGCCATGTGGGCCACAATCCGCAGCTCGACCTGCGAGTAATCGACCGAGAGCAGCACATTGCCATCCTCGGCAATGAAGCCATTGCGCACGCGCTGGCCGGTCTCCGTCCGCGTCGGGATGTTTTGCAGGTTGGGATTATTCGACGAAAGCCGCCCCGTCACCGAGCCGGTCTGGCTGTAGGAGGTATGCACCCGTCCGGTATGGGCATCCACCGCCGCCGGCAGCGCCTCCACATAGGTCGATTTCAACTTCGCCAGTTCGCGGTGTTCCAAAACCAGGTCCAAAACCGGGTGCTGGCCGCGCATCTCCTCCAGCACATCCGCCGCCGTCGAATAGTGACCGCTGGCGGTTTTGCGTCCCCGGTCGGGCGGGGTCAGTTTCAACTGCACGAACAAGACATCCGACAACTGCTGGGTCGAGTTCAGGTTGAACGGCTTGCCGACCTGCGCAAAGACTTCCTTTTCAATCTCGGCCAGCCGGGCCGTCAACTCCTTCGAGAACTGGTGGAAAAAGTCCAGGTCGAGCCGCACGCCAATATACTCCATCTCGGCCAGCACCGTCACCAGCGGCATTTCGATGTCGTACATCAGGCTTTCCAGCCCGTCGCGCTTCAGTTCGGCTTCCAGTTGCGGCATCAGCCGCAGGCAGACCTCGGCATCGGCGGCGGCGTAACTGGCGGCGGCCTCCACCGGCACCTGCGCCATCGAAAGCTGGTTCTTGCCCTTGCCAATCAGGGCCTCGATGTGCGTCATCTCCTCGTTCAGGCGCGCCAGGGCCATATCTTTCAGCCCAATCCGCGATCCCGGCTCCACCAGGAATTGCGCGATCATCGTATCGAAACTGAGCGGCGTCACCACCAGGCCATGCCGCTTCAGCACCAAATAATCGTACTTGGCGTTATGGGCGATTTTTTTTATTTGGGGATTGGTGAGGGGTTCCGTGAGAGCGGCAAGTACCTGCGCGATGGGCAGATTCGTGGCTTCAAGGTGTCCAACCGGAACGTACCACCCTTTTCCTGCTTCCGTTGCGAAGGAGATTCCTACAATCTCGGCCTGCATCTCCTGGGTGGAGGTGGTTTCGGTGTCGAAGGAGATGATTTCCGCTTTGTTGAGCGCCGCTGCCAGGCTGTCCAGTTTCTCCGTTGTATCCACAATCACCGTCTCCGGGCCGCCCGCCGGCGCGGGGATTTGGACGACCGGCGCGGGTGTGGTGGATTCACCGAAGAGCGATAACTGCCCGGTTTTTTGGGCCGGCTTGCCGGGTGTCGCCAGCGTTTGGGGTGCGGAGGCCGCCGTTTTAATGGCCGCCGCCTTCGTGAGCAGGGACTTGAATTCCAGTTCCTTGAACAGCGCTTCCACTTTATCGGCGTCGAAATCCCCGGCTTTGGCCTGTTCCAAATCCAGTTTGATTGATAAATCGGTGCGAATCTGGGCCAGGTCGCGGCTCAGGTAGGCCATCTGGCGGCTGGCTTCCAGTTTTTCGCGCACCTTGGGCGGAACCTGGTCGAGGTGATTGTAAATGTCATCGAGAGATGAAAAATTCTGGTAAAGCGCCTGGGCGGTTTTCTCGCCCACGCCCTTCACGCCGGGGATGTTATCGGATGCGTCGCCAATCAGGGCCTTGTAATCGACCACCAGCCGGGCCGGGACGCCAAATTTGGCAATCACGTCTTCATCGGTGATGTAATCTTTGGCGTCGCCCAGCTTGCCGCCCTCGGGCAGGTTGACGATGACATGGTCGCCGACCAGTTGCAGCAGGTCGCGGTCGCCGGTGATGATTTTGACGCCAATGCCCTGCGCGGCGGCCTGCTTTGCCACCGAGCCAAGCACGTCATCGGCCTCGAAGCCTTCCACTTCGAGGCGCGGCATGTTGAAGGCATCGACCAACTGCCGAATACGTTCCATTTGCGAACGCAGGTCATCGGGCATTTTGGCGCGGGTGGCCTTGTATTCGGGGAACATCTCGTCGCGGAAAGTTTTGCCGGTATCGAAAGCGACCGCAATGTAATCGGGTTTCTCGTTTTCGAGGATGTTGAGCAGAATGCGGGCAAATCCGAACACCCCGGCGGTTGGTTCGCCGCTGGAAGTCTGCCAGCGGCTGCCTGCCGCGCCGCTGGTCAGCGCGAAGAACATGCGGTAGGCCAATGCGTGTCCGTCGATTAGGGTAAGTTTAGGGGGCATGGGTTTAATTTACCATAAAACCGGCTTTAAAACTCTTTCCTCTTTCACCTTTCTTGATTTACGAAAGAGGAAAGAGGAAAGAAAACGCGCAAGCGGTAAACCGCTATTCGTCCTGGGTCAAACCTTGCCGTTCGCGGGTCTGTTTAATGAAACTGCGCACCAGGTGTTGCGGGTGCGGCTGGGAACTGCCCATAATCAGGTAGCCGGGCGCCCAAAAATCGCCGGAGGGGTTGTCCTTTTTGAAGCGCGGGAATTCGTTGAACAGCCGGTCGGAGGTCTGCTGGCGGACAACGCGCATGACGTGTCCCGGCGCGGTGGAGGGCGGGACGCGCGCCACCCATTGCAGGTAATCGGGGCGGACGGAGAGATGTTCCAGCCGCCAGCCAAAGGCCACGCAGACTTGCGGCACCCATTCGGTCAGGCGGTCGGCGGCGTCGCCAACCAGGTGATGGGTGTCGAAGCGCGGGACGAGCAGGCAGGCATAAGTCAGGTCGGCCATAGCGGGGGAAGCCGGTTCGAGCAGGATGCGGTGCGCCACCTGGGTAACAGATTCGGCAACAGTATGGGGTCTGGTTTCGATAAGCGACTGGTCCTTTTGTGAAACCTGTTTGCGAGTCAGTTGTAATTCGTCCGGCACGGTCGATGGGCGCGCTTCGGCCTGGGTCTCGGTGAGGGACAGATTGGTTGCCGTTGTTTCATCCATCGCTGGGATGGGGCGTTTGAAGCTATCGCGCCGAACAACCGGGGAACTTTCCAGGCTGAAGTGCGGCACGACGCTGGGGGTGGGTTGCAAAGCAGAGGGAAGCTCTGTCTTGGGTTCATCGGTCGCCAGGCGCGCAACAGGGACGGATTCGGCGGGCTGCTCCCACGGCAGGCTGGCGGGGTGAGGCCCATGCGGCTTGACGGGAATCGGCGGCGGCACATCTCCCAACAAATCAGAGATGGGCGGCAGGTCTTCTTCTTCGAATTCATCCGGCGGCAGGAAACTGTTTTCTTTGAACGGAGATTGGGAGACTGGCGGCGCGGCGGGCAATTCGCCCGGTTCATCGGCCAGGTTGCGCACCAGTTTCCCGGCCTGCGAGCGGATGGTGCTGAAGGACGTTTCGCCGTCGAAAACCAGCGCCAAAATCATGCTGGCGGAAAGTTTGCGCGCGTACAAGATGTGCTGAGACTCGGTCGATTGCAAGCGGATGAAGCGCAGGATGTCGCTCTCGCTTTCCTTGTCCCAGTAACGCTGCACCGATTCGGAGAGTTCCTGGGCCGCCTCGCGCGAAAGTTGCCCGGCGTAAGCCCATAGTTCGCTCTCGCGGGTAATCAATGCCGCCTGGGCTGATGATTCGAGCGTCAGGCGGGTAAGATGCTGCGCCGCTTTGCTGACGTCTTTAATCCAGACCATGCGCGAAGTTTCCGCCAGGGCGCGCGCTTGCGGTTCGATTGTGGGCAGGGAAGGTTTCATTATATGCATGGGAACACCGCTGGTCGAGGAGGTCGCCAGTTTTTCCAGATGTCCGGTCAATTCCGGGATGGAGATTGGTTTAGCCAGGGTGACCGCCGGGTTCAGCATCAGGCCTTCGTCGAGGGTTTGCCCGGCGCGCCTGGCAAGGATAAATTGCACATCACTCTTGACCTGCCGCAAGGCATAGCCAATATCGAGCAGGGAAAGGCCAACATCTTCCAGTTCTGCATCCAGGATGATTACCGGACAGTCCGTTTTGCGAACGTGAAGAATGGCTTCGGAAAAATCTGCTGTAACCGACACATCATACCGGTTTGCGTCCAGCCCATGACGCAGGGATGCGCCAAACCCGGTTTGTGGGGTGACAACCAACAGGTACATAGTCATATCGATAAAAGTGTATCACGGCCTGATTTGTAGGACAAGCAACACGACCCCTGGAAACATATCAGATTGAAAACAAAATTTGGAGGCGGCTGCTGCATGGCGCGGCTGCCGCCTCCAGTATTTTAACGCATTTTCGTTTAGGCAGCCGGGGGAACGGGTTCGCTGCTCACCACGGCCGCTTCTTCGGGCTTTTTGCGCAGGGTCAACACCCCAACGACGATTGGAATCGCCAGGAAAATGATGCCGCCGCACAAAGAGGCGATGCCGGTCAATAGCGCAGCCTGCGGGTCGCTGCTGCCACCGATGTCGATATCGGCATCAGGCATAAAACTGACAACCGCAGCAAGGCCGCCCCAGCAGATGCTAAACAAACCCGGGCATCCGCAACAGAGGGCGGTTACAATCGTTGCAATAAGTCCAACTTGTCGTTTTTCCATTTCAATTCTCCTATGTAGAAAAAGTATTGCAATTAGTATACAGGTTTTTTGTCGAAAATCAACCAGCCAATTTGAGTGAGTTATTGCCTCCACTACAAAAAGGTTTCTCGCAAAGCCGCCAAGAGCGCAAAGAAGAAAATATTTGAAGAAACCCTTTGCGAACTTTGCGTCTTTGCGAGAGAGTTCGGGCTTTTTGCAACAGACTCATAATTTTGCTTTAGACAAAGAACGCCCCAGCCCGCTCACCAGCGCATCCACATCATCCGGCGAATTGTAACCCTGGATGGAAATGCGGACGAATTTTCGGTCCTGCCATTGGATGAGGGGGACTTCTACCTTGTATTCTTCATAGAGCCGGGATTTGAGAACGGTCAAATCGACATCCGGCGGGAGCGGGGCAATCGCCATTTGGCTGAACAAGGTTTTGTCCAGAGGGTACAGGGGCGGCATCTTGACCAGGTTACAGACCTGTTCGACCGTCTGGATGAGCAAGGCATGACATTCCCGGCGGACATTCTCCCAATCATGCTCTTCCATGAACTTTATAGCATCGGGAACAGCCAGCGCGGCAGAGGGGTCCCGCGTGCCAGTCCATTGGAAGAAGTCGATAAAGCGCGAACCGCTCGAAAATTGGGCGTTCTCCCCAAAGCCCCAACTGACCACCAGCGGTTCGAGCATCGGCTGGATTTCCTGCCGCGCGTACAGGAACGCCGCGCCTTTGGGACTCATCATCCACTTGTGCAGGTTGCCAAAGACCACATCCGCCCCGAGGGCTTGCAGGTCGAGCGGTATCTGACCGGGAGAGTGAGCGGCGTCGATAACGGTCAGTATCCCCGCGTCCCTGGCGCGCGCGCAGATTGGCTCGATGGGCAGGCGCAAGGCGGTCGGCGAGGTGATGTGGCTGAGGTAGATAACCCGCGTCCGTTCGGTCACGCCGGCCCAGAACTGGCTGACTATCTCCTCTTCCGTCTGGACAGGCAGGCGAATGGGCTGGTGAATGTATTTTGCCCCGCTCCTGGCGCAAATGAACTCCCAGGTGAAATCGCAGGCCCCGTACTCGTGGTCGCTGGTCAAGACCTCATCGCCCGGCTGGAGATTCAACGACCGGGCCACAATGTTGACGCCATGCGTAGCGTTTGGGATGTAGACCAGGTCATCTGCCCCGGCATTGAGAAAATTCCCCAATCCCGCGCGCGATTCTTTGAGCAGGGAATCATGCTCACGTCCCAGGAACAGAACCGGCTGGCGCTCCAGCCGCCGCTGCCAGGCCTGGTACGCCTCGAAAACAGGCTTCGGACAGGCTCCAAACGAGCCATGATTGAGGAAATGGATTTCGGGGTCGAGCAGAAAGTATTGTTTGAGTGTGTTCATGAACAGTATTGTATCGTTCTGCGCAACGTTTCACAATCGAAAATCGTAAATCAAACGTAATGTCAAAAACCGCCAGGGATTGTATACTTGCGCATATCTGCCATGATTGACACACCAGCCACCCCATCCACCGCCACGCTCACCTCGCTCAGGAACCGGCCCACGCTGCGCCTGGTATTACAGGGCGCATGGATGTTGGTGGTGGCTTACATCGCCTGGATTCTGTCGAACCATGTCCTGGCCTCGGTGGGGGGTAGTTTTACAAGCGTCTACTTTCTCAGCCAGATAGCGCGCATCGGGCTGAGCCTGTTTACCTTTTCCACCGTCCAACTGCTCGCCGATTTTTATATCCTGCTTGGTTTCTTCAGCCTGGCAATGCTCCTGTTCATCCGGCGTTCCGACGACTGGATGGCAATCTTCCTGTCCTTGATGGTGATGACCTTCGGCCTGCGCGTGACAGGAATCGGCAACGAAATCATGGTCCAGGCCGGGACGCAATACCTGTTCAGCCCAATCCTGATGATGGGCGAGATGGGCATTGTGCTGCTCGGATGGATTTACCCCGATGGACGCTTCCTGCCGCGCTGGATAAGGTTCCTGCTCCCCGTATTGATCCTCAATATCGCTTTGCTCTACTGGCCGGGTTCGCCCCTTTTCGCTTACAACACCTCCCAGGCCGTTTCGACGGTCAATCCGCTGGCCTGGTATGCCACCAGTATCTTTGCCATGCTCTACCGCTACCGGCAAGCCGTCAACCTGAACCAGCGCCAGCAAATCCGTTGGGTCTTCCTGGGGACGATGGGCCCGCTGTTGTGGTTTCTCTCGTTCAACCTGCCCGTTCTCTTCATCCCAGCCCTGCAAGACCCAAACTCCACCACATTTATTGTATTCACGATGGCCATGCGGGTCTTGAGCATCCCGCTTTTCCTGTTCTTCCCGGCCTGCCTGACCATTGCAATTGCCCGCTACAAATTATTCGACATCGATTTCCTGATTAACCGCGCCCTGGTCTATGGCGCGCTTACGACCCTGCTGGTTTCGATTTTCGGGCTGGTGCTGGTGGTAGTCAATACTTTTTTCAACGCAGCCCTGCCAGGACAGCAATCCACGCTGGGGCTGGCGCTTTCGGCCCTGGCAGCGGGAGCGCTGTTCCAACCGGCGCGCAAGGCGCTGCAACGCTTCGTCGACCGCGCGTTTTACAGCATCAAAATCGACTACCTGAAAACTCCCGCCCAGCGCAAAACCGTTTCATCTTCCGATACCCAAACCCTGGCCCCGCTCCTGTTTTCCCGCTACGAACATCTCGAATTGATTGGCAAGGGCGGCATGGCCGAAGTCTATCGCGCCGAGCATCCCACCCAAAACCGCACGGTCGCCATCAAGGTGCTCCTGTCGAATCTGGCAGAGGACGAACTCTTCCGGCGGCGCTTCATGCGCGAGGCGCAGACCGTCTCCGGGCTGGAACATCCCCACATCGTCCGGTTGTTCGATTTCGGCGAGGAAAACGGCCTGTACTACATGGTCATGGAGTACCTGAACGGCGCCAATCTCTCGGCGTACCTCAAACAAAACGGGCGGATGCCGCTGCCGGTCGCCCTGCCCATCCTGCGCGACGTAGCTGACGCCCTCGATTACGCCCACGCTGCCGGGCTGGTGCATCGGGACGTGAAACCATCCAACGTGATGCTGGATACCAGGGGAGATGCGGCTCGCGCCGTGCTGACCGACTTCGGGATTGCCAAAGTGACCCACGCCAACACCAACATCACCGCTTCGGCAGTTTTGGGGACCTTCGACTACATCGCCCCCGAACAAATCCAGGCCACGACCGAAATCGATGGCCGCGCCGACATCTACGCCCTGGGCGTGATGAGTTACCAGCTCCTGACCGGTTCCCTGCCCTTCAAACGCTCCGGCGCGGGCGCGCTCTTGCTGGCCCACATGACCGCCCCGCCGCCCGACGCGCGCGAGGCCATCCCGACCCTGCCGCGCCACGCGGCAACTGCCATCCAGCGCGCCATGGCCAAAAAACCCGCCGACCGATTCCCTACCGCCTCAGAATTTGTGCTGGCGCTGGAATAGTTGGCGCACAGAAAAACACCCCCGCAAGGGTGTTTTTCTGTGTGGGCAGGCAGGCTGCTTTACCGGCAGATGAACGGTTTCAACGATGCTTTGCCTTCAATGTTCTTATTGTATGTCAGAGAACCACCACAAGCGGAGGAGCGGACTGTAATGGTGTATTTCCCCGGTTCGATGCCATCGAAGGTGGTTTTGCCCCGTTTCGACGTGTTGAAGTAGTAGGTCTTGGGCCCGCTCAGGGTGACATAGAGGGTGCCGCCGGTCTGGTTATCCACCGTCAGGCTGCCAACCTTCTGTTTCTTGTCTTTGTCCTTGCTGGCTTGTTTTGCGCAGACCTTGTCTTTGATATTGACCGTGCCAGTCAAAGACTTGGTAACGCTTACCACGTCAGAGCAGGTAGAAGCGCGAAGCGTAATCTTGTATTTTCCCGGCTCGATATTGCCAAATTCGGCGCGCCCGGCTTTCGAGGTCGAGAAGTTGTAGTTCTTCGGCCCCGAAAGATTGACGTACAGCGTCCCTCCGCTTTCGTTTTGCACGACCAATTTGGCAGGTTTTTGGTTGGCTGCTATCACCAGGTCGAACGTCTCACCCGGCGCGGGCGGCTGTGCATAGACCGGAGTCGGTATGAGCGCCGTAACGGCAAATGCAACCATGATACAAATGCTGAAAAAACGAGTGAGTTTCATATGCCCTCCCATATGGGTTGTGAAGGTTGAACGAGCCTTCATGAATCATTATACATAAAGCCGCCAAAATTGTATTATTTTTCACAAAATTGTATGGTCAATGTAATAACCCAACAAAACACTGCCCCGAAGGCTTTTGCATCCGGCCTTCGGGGCAGTAGAACTGGTTTCGTTTCCGTATCCCTTGGGATTACCCACTCCCACGCGCTGCTGATATTGTCGTGACACATAGTATCGTGCTGCGGCGGTCAGTCCAATTCGCGCCGGATTTTCTGCACCGAAGCCACCCGTTTCAAATTACGAATTTCGAATTATCAATCTCGTTATTCCCCATCCTGCCACAAGCACCACCAGGGTTTGCATGGGGGCCAGGAAACGGGCGTTATCGCCATGCTCGGCCAGGGTTTGCAGGATGGAGATGACCCACACGCTGCTCGCCGCGAACCAGATAAAGAGCGGGGGATTCAACCGGGCGCGGAATTTCCCCCAAAGCAAGGCGAAAGACCCGGCCAGGAAGAGCAGGTTCACGCCGAACCAAGCCATCCTTTGAATGAACATGAGACCGGCCAGGAAAGAGCGCAACGCAGCAGGTTCAATCGCCTGTGGCAGCCAAAAGACGCCCACCCGCCAAAACCACCACCAGCCCAGGACGAGGTTTTGGGCGTATAAATCGGGGTTTTCGGCAATCAAACGTTGCGAAATCGTCCCCATGATGCGCGCCAGGGCATAATAATTGCGCTTCTCTTGCTCCATCAAGGTCGGGATAGCATCCCAAATGGTATTGGCCGCCGAACCGGTGCGCCCCATCCTCACGGCGCGGAATTCCAGGAAAGTATCGCGGATGGGGGCGTATTCTTCCGGCGCGCGCTCGAAAAAACTACTGACGTGGTTGACCATATGGTAGCCGCCCATCGAATCCAACCCAATGATTTTGAAGCGAATGTAGATGAAATTCATCCACACGGCCAGTACAATCACTAACGGCAGGGCGGTCAGAATCGCTGCGCCCCAACGGGTCTTGAGCGGCGCGGAACGCCACAGGAAGGCCAAGAAGAACGCCCCCCACAGGGAAATCGGCGCAAACAACGGCCGCACCATCGCCAGCGCCGCGGCGGCCAGGCCAATATTCAGAATATGGAGTCCGATGGCTTGCCATCGTAGAGCAGGTTGCCGCTGGTGCAGGAGCAAGCTCCTGCACTCCATATTTTGCATAAGGCCGAGGTAGCCCGCCAACACGGCGAACAACAAAAACGTGGCGAGGCCTTCCGTCAGCAGGGAGGCTTCGAAGAATAATTGACCCAGGTTCAGAGTGTGCGCCAGCCCCATCAGCCCGGCAAACCAGGCGCGGCGGGTCAATGCCCAGGCGAGATAGAATACCAGGAGCGTGGTCAACACGCCGAGGGACAACTGCGCCGCGTAAGTGACCGAATCGGAGCGGGCGAGCATTAAGAATAACGGATAGCCAGGCGTGCGCATCCCGTTATAGCGCTCGAAGCCGTGATTGCGCAGCGAGTTGGAGAGATGCCGGTAGGTGGGCGTGTCGTTGCTCTCGGCCAGCGGGTAGGCCAGCCACAGCCCAGCGCGGACGAGAATCGCAACCGCCAGCACCAGCGCGAGCCAACGCCAGAAAGCGGTTTTTTCGTCTTTCATGTCGGGAATCCGTCCAGGATGCGCCGGGCGCGCTCGGTCCACGAGTAGCGGGCAGCGTCGGCGCGCGCCTGTTTGGCAAGGCAGGCGCGCCGATGCGGGTCATCGAGCAGGGCGCGCAGTGCGCCTTCCCAGGAGCCGGTCTTTTTGCCTGTCCCGAGTTCCTCCGGGGGAGGCGGGCAGAACACAGCGTTGTCCTCGTTCAGCACCTCGCGGAAGACCGGCAGGTCGCTTGAAACAATCGCCCGGCCCGTCGCCAGGTACTCGAACATTTTCATCGGGCTGGAGATTTGAGCCGAATTGCCCCCACCGCTCGAAATGCCGATTTCGCGGCTGTACGGCATCAGCAGGATATCGGCGGCGGCCTGGTAGAGCGGCAATTGGGCATTGTGGATGAATCCGCTGAAGGTGACGTTGGACAGCCCCTGCGACTCGGCATCGCCCTTCCACCGTTCCACATCTTCGGGGTTGCCTCCTGCCCACAGGAGACGGACTCCCCGAAGCCGGGTCGCCAGTTCGAGGAACAGTTCCACGCCCCGGCCCGCGTATAAATGACCGGTGCAAACCAACGTGGGGGCTTCGGGCAATTTCAACAAACGGCGGGCGGTTGCCGGATTGGGAAGATGCTCAAAGCGTTCGATTTCAACCCCGTTGGGAGCCAGGACGGTCTCCCCGGCGCGGAACATCCCGTATTTGTCCTCCAACGACTGTTTGAGCGCTCCGGTGATGACGACCTGGCGTTTCTGCCCCTTGAGCGCTCGAAAGGCGCGATACCAGAGCGGGCCAAAATCGCCGGAGGGCAAGTCGTGCATTTCCAACGCCACCGGCAGGCCGTGAAGCAGCCCCAAGGCTGCCGATTGGAGCGGCCAGACGTAGAGCAGGTCGGGCTTCAGGCGTTTGGCACGCTGCACGGCAGACAGAAAAAACAGGCGGCGGGACGAGGCCGGCAGGTATTCAATCTGAAACTCGGTGCGCAGACCGTAAAAATTGGCGAGTTCCGGCCAGTTGGGATACTTATCACCCGCCAGCACGATGAGAGTCACGTCATGGCCGTTTTGAGCCAGGGCGTGGACGGCTTTCATGGCCTGAATGCTGTTGGCAACGGTGGAGGGGACTTGCGAGGCAGAAATGGCGGTGATTTTCATGGGAGATGATGAATTAGGAATTAGGAATTAGGAATTGTTATCCATCCGCGCCAGGCGGTGAGACCGATGGAGACGACAAAATAACCGGCAAAGATGGCAGCGAGCAGGAGCATGGAATCGGTGGAGGGGACGAGGGTGAACATCAGGGTCAACTCGATGATACCAACCAGCAGGGCAATCAGGACAGGGTAGCCGGGTTTTCCAAGCGCCAGCAGCAGCGGTCGATTCCACTGGAAGATACTGGCAAAGCCATAACCGACCAACAGGATGAGCAAAACCGGGTAAGCGGGGGCGGCCTGAGGGCCATAAAAGAACGGCAGCAGGAACCAGCCGGTGAGCGCCAGTCCCAGGCCAACCGCCAGGACGATGCTCCCGGTGATGATACTGACGCGGCGCAGGATGCGACGGGTAGCGTCCCACTGTTTTTGGGCAATCGTCTGCGTGATTTCGGCGTAGGTCGGCCAGATGAGCGGGTCGAGCGGCAGGATGATGAAGTTGATGAGCATTTGCGCCAGCCGGTAGTAGCCAACCTGGGTGCTGCTCAACAGCCAGGCCACGTAGAGCGGAAAGTTATCGCGCGTGAACAGGTTGACCGTACCGTTCAGGTTGGTGTTGAGCATAAACGTGAACATGGCGCGTTTTTCGGGCAGCAGGCGCAGGGACGTTTTCCACCAATCTGCGCCGAGCAGGCTGCGCAGTTCGATTTGGGCCAGCAGGGCCAGCCCCAGCCCGTTGATGGTTTTCCCAATGACATAGGCCAGCACGATTTCGTACACGCCGCGCTGGAAAACGAAGGCGTACAGGATGATGACGGCGGTGGCAAGGCCTTGAAGAATGTTCAGGCGCGCAATCCAGTGGAAGCGCCGGGCAGCCTGTAACACGCCGGTCGAAGTCTCGGTGGCCAGGTTGGTCAACAGGATGATGCCGTAGAACTGGAACAGCGTGACAGTCAGCGGGTCCGAGAGGAAATCGGCGGCAAAAGTCTGGGCCGCCCAGCCGGAAAGCGCAAGCAGGACGAGATAGGCCGCAATCGACGTGCCAATTTCGATGAACAGAGCCGCCTTGACTGCCGCCGCGCCCTGGTCTTTGCGGCCTTCGGTCAGGGCCGCATTGAGCCGCTTGACAACCACTTCGCTCATCCGAAAGGTCAGGAAGCGGTTGATGTTGGATGCAAAGGTGATGACGGTTGTCACCAATCCCAGCGCCGGGACGCCAATCAGCCGCGCGGCGAGAATGCCTTGCGCGAAACTGAGCAAGGCGCCGACCGCGCTGCTGCTGAACAGGTGACTGCTGTTTTCGACCACCCGGCGCAGGAGCGGGTCGGTTTGCCAGATGGAAGTGAGCCGTTTAATCAAAATAACTCAAGTGAGGAATAAAGTGAACGGAACACGCGCTACGTTATACCTGTTGCGTGTTCCGTTGTTGATTTATACCGTCAGGATGTCTTTGGCCCAGGCCCGTTCCCGCAAATACCACTCGACCAGTTTCTCCGTCCCGCGCCGCATATCATATTCGGGCGACCAGCCGAGCAACGCGCGGGCTTTGGAGACATCGGCCCAGTTGGTGAACATATCCGCCGGGTTGGGCGGACCGTGCTGGACAATTGCTTTTTTGCCGGTGATGTCCTCGATGAGCGTCACCAGGTCGTTGATGGTGATGACTTCGTGGCCGCCCAGGTTGATGATTTCGTATCCGACCGGCTGGAGCGCGGCCAGGATGCCCCGGACAATGTCGTCGATGTAGGTGAATCCACGCGACTGGGTTCCGTCACCGTTGATGCGCACGGGACGCCCCTCGACAATCCACTGCGCGAAGCGGAAGAGCGCCAAATCGGGGCGTCCGGCCGGGCCGTAGACGGTGAAAAAGCGCAGGACGGTGGCGTCGATGCCGTAGAGGTGGTGATAACTGTGCGTGAGCGCTTCCGCGCCTTTTTTGCTGGCTGCGTATGGCTGGAGCGGTTCGCTGCTCGAGGCGGATTCTGGCGTCGGGTAGGGCGGATTCGCGCCGTAGATGCTGGAGGTGGAGGCCAGGATGAACTTGCAGTTCCCGCTCTGGCGCGCCACTTCGAGCATGTTCAACGTGCCGAGGACATTCGACTCGACGAATATCCAGGGATTTTCGACGCTGAAGCGGACACCGGCCCGGGCGGCGAGATTGATTACGCCTTCGAAGTGCGAGGTGCGGAGTGCGGGGTGCTCTAGGACGGCCTTGTCAGATATATCAGCCTTGACGAAGGTAAAGCCGGGCAATTGCTCCAGTTTGCGCAGGCGGTACTCCTTCATGCGCGGGTCGTAGGCGTCGTTCAGGTTGTCGATGCCGGTGACGGTATCGCCCCGGGCCAGCAGCAGTTCGGATGTTCGCGCGCCAATGAATCCGGCAGCGCCGGTGACGAGGTAGTGGGACATAGTTTTATCCAGTAATCGGTTATCAGTAATCAGTGGGCTAAAACTGGTTACTGATGACCGAACTAAAGCCGAACAACCTTCGGGTTGTCCTTGCCCAACTTGCCCAGCGCGTTGCGGCTGTCGAAGATGAGCTGGGCGGCTTTCAAGATGGCCGGGTAGTCGTAGGTTTTGTGGTTGGTGATGATGACGACCGCGTCAGCGGCGGCAACCCGCGCCAGCAGGTCAGAATCGGGGATGCTGTTCATCTCCCAGCCTTCGTACTCGTGGTGGATGTGGGGAATGTAGGGGTCGTGGTACTCGACCAGCGCGCCTTTCTTTTTCATCAGCGCAATCACATCGAAGGCCGGGGATTCGCGTACGTCGTCGATGTCGGGCTTGTAGGCTGCGCCCAGCACGAGAATGTTGCTGCCCTTGAGGGGCCTGGCGCGGTCGTTGAGCGCTTCCAACACACGCGTCACCACATAGCGCGGCATGTTGGTGTTGATTTCGCTCGCCAGTTCGATGAATTTGGCGTTGTAATTCATGGCCTTCATTTTCCACGAGAGATAGAGCGGGTCGATGGGGATGCAGTGTCCGCCCAGGCCGGGGCCGGGGGTGAATTTCATGAACCCGAAAGGCTTGGTGGCTGCTGCGTCAATCACTTCCCAGACATCCACGCCCAGTCGCTCGCACATCAGGGCCAGTTCGTTGACCATGCCGATATTAATCATGCGGAAGGTATTTTCGAGCAATTTCGTCATTTCAGCGGCTTCAGGCGAGGAGACCGGCACGACCGTCTCCAGCGCGCCCGCATACCAGGCAGTGGCGACCTCGGCGCAGGCCGGGGTCATGCCGCCCATCACTTTGGGGGTGTTGTAGGTTGTCCAATCCTCGCGGCCCGGGTCGACGCGCTCGGGCGAAAAACAGATGAAGAGGCCCTCGCCCACTTTCAGCCCGGATTTTTCGGTCAGCATAGGAACAATCAATTCACGGGTCGTGCCGGGATAGGTGGTCGATTCCAACACCACGACCATCCCCTTATGGACGTATTTCGACAACTGCTCGGTGGCAGAAAGGATGAAGGACATATCCGGGTCGCCGGTCTGACGCAGCGGGGTCGGGACGCAAATCGAGACAGCGTCCATTTCGGCCAGGGCGGCGAAGTCGGCGCTCATGTTCAATTTGCCAGCCGCGCGCAGGCGGGCAACGGTCTCGGTCGGCACATCCTGGATGTAGGAGATGCCTTGGTTGAAGGTTTCGACCTTGCGTTTATCCGGGTCGATGCCAAGCACGTCGAAGCCTTTTTCGGCAAAGACAACGGCGAGCGGCATTCCCACATAACCCATGCCGAGGATGCCGATTTTGGCGGTTTTGTCGCGTAGTTTTTGAATGAGGGTGTCTTTGGTGGTCATTTTTCTCCGTAATGGGTAATTCGTGATTTCAAAACCTGGAGGTGAGTCATCACGTCAGGGTTGAAGTCGTATTTGCCAGCCTGGGGCAGCGTATCGAGCAAGATGCGTTCTAATTTGTCCAGGTCAACATAGCGGCGATGAATCAGAAAAAGTATATCGTCTAAATCAGTATCCAAACCCCGGTCGAGTTTGGTTAGCGCAATGCTGTATGGGTCTGCGACATAGACTTCTAAATTTCCAAACTGGCCGATGCGAATACTGCGTTGCTCCCTGCCAGCCGGTAATGGCACAAACCGCTCGATGGGGACTGGCTCGATATGGATTTTGAGTTCCCGACCAGCGCGCATAACGGCGCGATGCAAAGGTTCCGGCTCAATATCGTCGCCAACAAAATCAATATCGATTGTAGGGCGCGGATTTCCCAACAAGGCCAATGCGCTGCCTCCCACCAAAGTCAGCGTGGAGCCGGGCGGCACGCGTTCCCCCAAGGCTTTCAAGATAGACTGGACATCCGTTGTATTCACGCGGTCGTCCTTTGGAATTCCTGCCCCTTCAACCATACTTGAGCAGCATGTTGATACGTTCCCAGCCAGTTAATCTTAACTCCGCTTAACTCCGCATGTCTTTGCGCCAGCCTGCGCAAGTTTTCTGCGGCGTCGTCTGTGACAATGATTCCCAATTCACGAGAAAAAAGGTCAGGCAGTAGAATTTGTTGTTCCCGCCCCAGCCACACTGCTGCGCTGTAATAACATTCCAGCGTAAGTCGCGCTGGCGTGGGGAGCAATCTGGCGACTTTGGGAGCATACGCAGCAAATTCAGGGTGTTGGAGGAACAAAGGAATCAAAGACAGACGCAACCTGGCCTCATCGCTTGCAGCCAGGGCAGAAAGCAAACGCGCAGGTTGTTTGCGTAAAGAGGTTTGGCGGCCATCACTGCCCATAATGAAATTAATTCCCAATGCAGAAAGGGCCCGGCTGAGTTGAACATCTGTAACGGTGGTGTGATTCATTAGGGTTTCCTAAAACAGCTTCATCTGCTTTGGCGCTTCGTATCTGAATTTTATAGCAGCCCTGAATATTGCAACGCCTTGTCTGACCAATCCTTGGCCTGCGTTGAAAGCAGTGTGCGCTGGATGCGGTCCGCGCTGGCTGTAACCCAGGCTTTTCGCCACAGGGTCAGCAGGCGTTGAGTCTGCACGAGTTCGGCGGCGACTTCCGGTTCGGCATCAGCAGCCATCCATTCTATCAGGTGGCGGGCTTCGTCCAGCAAATCAAGCACAATTGCCGGATTCTCCGCCTCGCGGGCGCTGGATGAAATTCGTCCCAGGGTGGCTGAGAGTCCACCCAAACGCATTGGGAGCGGGTCGCGCAGGAAACGCTGGCGGAGTTTTTCTTTGTTCATCATCATACGACGCCTCCTAAAATCTGGCGGGTAACGTCTTCAACCTGCCTGCGAATCGTTTCATCCTGAATCAAAATCCCTCGATTTCCCAGGCGCGGACGGATATTAATCAGGGATTCAAATGCAATCCGCTGTTCTTCAGGGTACCAGTTCGCGCCCCAAAGGTCATCCTGCTCACTGCCATCGTCCAGTAAATCGGCTTCGCAATCGGAGTGCATTTCGCCGCCACCTGCCAATGCTTTTCGGCGAATATCGACAACGATTTTGACCATGCTCTCATACTCTTGAAGCATTTCCTGCATTTGCTGCGCATTTGGTTTCTCTCGAAGCAAGTGAATCATCACATACTCCTGGATTAGAATAACTTCATCTGCTTCGGCGATTCGTCTTTGGGCGCTTCGTAAAGTGGCCTGGGTTCGGCAATCACAGGCGGCGGGGGCGCTTTCGCCAGTTCCTTGCGCGCCACTTCGAGCAGTTCGGGCAGTTTGGCAAAGTCCTGTTTGATGAGCGGCAGGTAGGTGGGGTTGTGCAGCGCTGCCGCCGGGTGGAACATGGGGATGACGAAACGGTCGCCGACTTTGCGCATTTGTCCATGCACGGCGCTGATGCGGGCGCTGGGGAAAAACTTTCCCATCGAAAAGCGCCCCAGGGTGACGATGATTTTTGGGTCGAGCGCCGCAATTTGCCGCTCCAGGTAGGCGTGACAGGCCAGCAGTTCTTCGGGCATGGGGTCGCGGTTATTGGGCGGGCGGCATTTGACCACGTTGCCAATCCAGACCTCCTCGCGCTTCAGCCCGGCCAGCCCCAGCAGTTCACCGAGGAATTTGCCCGCCTGCCCCACGAAGGGCCGTCCCTGCTGGTCTTCGTTGGCGCCTGGGCCTTCGCCGATGAGCATGATTTCGGCAGTTTCAGGGCCTTCGCCGGGGACGGATTTGGCGCGAGTCTTGTGCAGGGCGCATTTGGCGCAGGCCGAAACTTCACTGGCGATTTGGGCGAGGGATTCGTGGGTGGGCATGGTTACTCCGGGAGATTCGGTTATCCGGTTTTGCGGTTTTCCAGTTATGCGGTTATCCAGTTTTCCGGTTATACAGTTTTTCGATTAAGCAGATAAACAGCACAACTGGTGAACTGGACAACCGGCTAACTGGATAACGACATTAGTATCGCGTCTTCGCCGTTCGAGTAATAATGCGGGCGGCGGCCTTCTTCTACAAAGCCAAACGAGCGGTACAAGCGTTGGGCAGGTTCGTTGCTGGCGCGCGCTTCGAGCATAATTCGCGTCAGGCCAAGTTGGGCGGCTTTGTCGAGCGCGGTCTGCATGAGGACGCGGGCCACGCCCTGCCGCCAGAATTTGGGATGCACCGACACGTTGGCAATTTCGCCCTCCCCGGCCACGTCCCACAGGGTCAGGGAGCCGATGACCGCTTTTTCTCCGGCCCGGTACTGGATGTTTTCGACCGGCAGGGCAAACGGCATGACGTAGGCCAGCGGCTCATCGAGAACGGCTTCGGCCACCCAGCACGAGGAAGTCGGTTTGCGCAGTTCCCCGGCGTAGGCGGCAGGCGACCAGGGCAGCAAAATCCCGGCGATGGCGTCCACCAGTACGACGGCGTGGGTGTCGGCCAGGGTCATCGGGCGGATGTTCATATCGGTTCGCCAATGTGCAGATAGAGCGGAGCCAGGCTGTGGAGATCGTCGGCATGACCGGCTTGCAGGCGGTTCCAGGCCAGTTCGGCGAGAACCCCGGGACGGCGGGTGGATAATGCGGGTGGAATCAGCCGAATCAACGGGTTGTTTTGCAGGAGGGAACGCTCCGAGGCGGTTAAATCACCCGCGATAAGGGACTCCTGCTCGATGGATGTGGACAATTCTTCCGCGTTAATGACGCGCGGGACCCCGGCAGCCTGCCAGCCGGTTTCGTGAACGTGGCCCCGCCCAAGTTCGGCGGGATAAAACCACGCTACAGCCAGGCGTCCGCGTCCGGCGGGCAGGATGCAGGCCAAGGGGCGTTTGTCCAATGCGACCGGCGCGGCGACCACTTCGAGGGTCGGGATTCCGATGAGCGGCAGGTTCCGGCCCATCGCCAGTCCCTTCGCAAAAGACAAGCCCACCCGCAGGCTGGTGAACGAGCCGGGGCCAATGGCAACGCCCAGGGCAGTGAGTTCGCTGACGGCCAGGCCGGTTTGCTGGAGCATTTTCTCGACCATCGCGGCCAGTTCGACGGTGTGACGGGCCTGGCTGACCCACAGGTGTTCGGCCAGGACGCGCGCGCCGTCGTAGAGCGCAACGCCGATTTGGGGGGTGGAGGTGTCGATGGCGAGAAGCATTGGGTGATTAGCGAGTGGTAATTGGTAATTTGTCCAGGAGTTGTTGATACCTGTCACCAGTGGCGCGAAAGATGAGTTGGCGGCGGGTTTCGTCGAGATATTCGAGCATGACCCACAGGGTTTCGGCGGGCAGGACGGGTTGGATGCGCTCCGGCCATTCGATGAGCAGCGGGCCTTGCGCGAACATGGCGTCGAGGTCGAGTTCTTCGGCTTCGGCGGGGGATTCGATGCGGTAGGTGTCGAGATGGAACAGTTTTCTTTCATCCGTTCCGCGATAGACGTTGACCAGCACGAAGGTGGGGCTGGAGACTTCGTCGCGCGCCCCCCACCCGGCGGCAACGCCCTGCACGAAGGTCGTTTTGCCCGCGCCCAGGTCGCCTTGCAGGCAGATGCAGTCGCCCGGCTGGAGCAGCGCGCCGAGTGTTTGCCCAAGTTGGCGGGTAGTATCGGTGGATGAACTGATGAAGGAAGGCATTGGGGAGATTATACCGTCAGGCGGGGGTTTTCTGAAAGTTCCCAATCTGTTTTGCATGGCGTTTCCAAAAGAATGCCCTGGAATAGAAAAAATAAAAATGCAACCCTTGACTCCCATCGGCCTCAGGACTAGAATGACAATATCTTATTTTGCGAAAGGAGGCACCGTCAACTGATGAAACACATCTCCACGTCCATTCAACGTGTTTTTTGCGCGCCTCCTGTTCAGGTGACTTTCTAAGTCCGTGCATTGATTTCTGATGCCGCAGGCGCGCACGCGCCTGCGGCTTTTTTATCGCCGCAGAATGTCTCCTTCTGTGGCGTTTTGCTTTAACGCTCTACTTTCACGAATAACCCAATCGACGCTATGTCTCTTCAAAATACCTACAACTACTTCGACGAACTCGATGACTTCGACCTCGACGAAAAAGGACGCGAGCGCTTCGCGCGCCGCAACCCCAAAAAACTGCCGGTGAGCGAGCAGGTTTTCCTGCGCAAACAGGACGACTCGCGCGGTTCGTTCCAATACACCTACAAGGCGGCCCGCTTCGAGTCGTGGTGGCTGCTCGATTCGCTCGGCGAACTCTACGAGCACCAGTGGATTTCGGACGTGCTGCGGCGCGTCAAGGGCGGCAAGGAAGCCTCGGTCTACCAGTGCCGGGCCGGGACGGCCATCCCCGGCGGCGGGCTGGCGGCAGCCAAAGTCTACCGTCCGCGCATGTTGCGCAATCTCAAAAATGATGCTTCCTACCGCGAGGGCCGCTCCGACTTAGATGCCGAAGGCCGCCAGGTCATCAATGACGGCGACCTGCACGCGATGGCAAAGCGCACCGCCTACGGCGAGGAATTGCGTCACGCTTCCTGGATTGCTTACGAGTTCACAACTCTGCAAGACCTGCGGGCTGCCGGCGCGGATGTGCCGGAGGCTTACGCCATGACCAAAAACGCCATCCTGATGGGCTACGTTGGCGATTTCGGCGCTGCCGCCCCCACCCTGGGCGAGGTCTCGCTCGACCGCGACGAAGCCAGGCCGCTCTACGAGCGCGTCATCCGCAACATCGACATCATGCTGGCGCGCGGGCGCATTCACGGCGACCTGTCGGCCTACAACATCCTGTACTGGGATGGCGACATCACGCTGATAGACTTCCCCCAGGTGGTCTCGCCGGAGGGCAACCACAACGCTTTCCGCATTTTCGAGCGTGACGTGACCCGCATCTGCGAATATTTCAACAAACAGGGAGTTCACACCAACCCCGGCAAACTGGCCGCCGATTTGTGGACTGCAAACGGCTACAAACTGCGCCAGGAGGTCGATGTCCGCCTGCTGGATGCCGACGACCCAAAAGACCGGGCGATGTGGCAGAAGCAGAAAAGCGGACAATAAAACAGAACGTCCCGAAGGTTTTGCAACCTTCGGGACGGTTTTTGTTCAAGTTCAAGTTGCGGAATGAATTCCGCAATACGAAAATCAGCCGACCAGTTTCACCAGGTCTTCGGCGGCGCGCCGCATTTCCAGGAAGACCAGGCCGAGTTTGCCTTCCTGGCGCGCCAGCGCGGTCAGGACGGCCTCGTCGCCGATGGAAATCAGGACAATAAACCCGTTATTGCCTTTGATGTAGACCTGCTCCAGTTGCCCGCGTCCCAATTCCTGGGCAATCCGTTCGCCCAGCGAGAGCATGGCGGCAGACATGGCCGAAACGCGGTCTTCTTCAGCGCCTTGCTGCAAGGCGGAGGCCATAATCAGGCCGTCTACAGAGACGATGGCAGAGGCTTCGATGTCGGAAGCAGCGGCCTGCATTGCGCGCAGGCGTTCGACCATTAACTGGCTGCGATTTTTGCTCATGGGGAATTCTCCGCGTAAAAGTCTGTGACAGTTTACCACGAAATTATAAGGCAAAGCGGATTATTTTGCGCGCACTTTGCGCAATTGTGAACAGGTTAGATTCAGTTTTCAATCACTTGAATCTTTCTTCCAGGTAACGATTGACGCGGTAAATGAAAAAACCGTTGAGGACGAGGGTTACCAGGCATCCGGGCATCGAGAGCAACAACAGCACCCGCCGCGAGACGTAGCGGAATGTCTCCTCTTGCAGCGCATCGTACAGCCAGAATGCGGAGGAGAGCGTTAGCAGCAGGCAGGCGGCCAGCACCGGCAGGGAAACGGTGACGGTTCCCAGGTAAACGAGAAAGGAGCGGGCTGTATTGCGGGAGAGTTCGGTGATTTTTTCTTTCATGCCTGTCAGCGCGGAATCTGGTAATTCGGCGCTTCTTTCGTAATGATGACATCGTGCGGGTGACTCTCGATGAGACCGGCGTTGGTGATTTTGACCAGCCGGGTGTTGGTGCGCAGGTCGTCGAGCGACTTGGCGCCCGCGTAACCCATCCCGGAGCGTAATCCGCCAACGAGTTGGTAAACAAAATCGCGCAGCGTGCCTTTGTAGGGCACGCGCCCCTCGATGCCCTCCGGCACCAGCTTGCCAAGCGTCCCCTGCCCGCTGCCGTAGCGGTCTTTGCCGTAGCCTTGCAGCGCGCCCATCGATCCCATGCCGCGATACTCCTTGAAGCGGCGGCCCTCGAAGATAATCGTATCGCCGGGAGATTCCTCCAACCCGGCCAACAGCGAGCCGAGCATGACCGTGTCGGCCCCGGCCACAATCGCCTTGACGATGTCGCCCGAATACTTGATGCCGCCATCGGCGATGATGGGCGTGTTCGTCTTGCGGGCTTCCTGCGCGCAGGCGTGGATGGCCGTCAACTGCGGCATCCCGGCCCCGGCCACCACGCGCGTGGTGCAGATGGAACCCGCTCCCACGCCGACCTTGACCGCACTCGCGCCAGCATCGATGAGCGCGCGCGTCCCCTCGGGCGTCACCACGTTCCCGGCCATGATGGGCAGTTTCGGAAAAGCCGCCCGGATGCGCTGGATGGCGGTGATAACGCCCTTCGAGTGGCCGTGCGCTGTATCGATGGCGATGATATCGACCCCGGCATCATTCAATTTGCCTGCCCGCGTCTCCAAATCCGAGCCGACGCCGACCGCTGCGCCCACCCGCAAGCGGCTGCGCTCATCCAGCGCGGCGCGCGGATGTTCGATTTCGGTCAGGATGTCTTTGACGGTCAACAGCCCTTTCAGGCGTCCGGCCTCGTCCACCAGGAGAAGTTTTTCGATGCGGTGCTTTTGCAGCAGGGGCTTGGCATCAGCGCTGGAAATGCCCACCGGGGCCGTCACCAGCCGCTCGCGGGGGGTCATGAACTCGCTGATAGGACGGATGAAATCGACCGGTTCGACGAATCGGATATCGCGGTTGGTCAAAATCCCGGTCAGCTGTCCATCGCGCGTGACGATTGGCACGCCGCTGATTTTGTAACGCGCCATGATATCTTCGGCATCCTGGAGCGTGGCATCGGGCAGCAGCGTGACCGGGTCCGAAATCATCCCGGCCTGGGAGCGTTTGACCTTGTCCACCTCGGCGGCCTGCTCATCGGGAGACATGTTGCGGTGGACAATGCCAATCCCGCCTTCGCGCGCCAGGGCAATCGCCAGGCGCGCCTCGGTCACGGTATCCATCGCCGCCGAAAGGAGCGGGATATTGAGGGGAATCTCGCGCGTCAGGCTGGCGCGCACATCCACGTCAGCGGGGAGTGTCTCGCTGTAGCCGGGAACGACCAGCAGGTCATCGAAAGTAAGCGCTTCGGAGGAGCGGAAGAGTTCTTCGTTCATTTTTCTTTTTCTCCATAAAACTGAATAATGGCTGGGGCGCCTGGCCAATTGCCTTAACTACCCCATCGATAGACCGAGGGCAGCATCACGCGCAGCGCAAGCAACCCGGCGATGAAGGCCGCCAGCCCCAGCAAGGACAGGGCAAACGGGGCTGGCGCGGCTTCGACATACTGGCCGGCCTGGTAGAGAAAACGCACCAGCGTATATAGGTCGGCGACTTTGGCAATCGCCGGGCGCAGGGCGACACTCGTCACCGCGAAATATTGAAGGCTGACCACCAGCCCGGCAATGGCAAACCCCAGCATGATAAATATCGCGTAAGGCGGGAAGGTGCGTTGCGGCAGGGTAAGTTTGCCATGCGCGCGCAGCACGGCCTCGACCAATTGTTCGGCGGCCTGCCAGGTCAGCCCGCGCGAGAGCATCAGCGCGGAAATCACCCAGTCGCGGTCGCGGGTTTTCTCGAAACGGCTCATGATGAATTGGACGGTTTCCCGGTCGTTGGGATTGTTCTTTACCCAGCCCTCAGCGCTGAAGACGGCTTCCATCGCGGAGGCAGATTCCATCCGGGAACGCTGCGCCGGGGCAGGTTCCTGCTTGAACAGTTTTCCCCCCTCGAGCGCATCCAGCCACGCCAGCCAGACATCCTTCATCCCAAAATAACTGCCCAACATCATCGCCAGCCCGGTCACGAAAGCCGCCAGCATTCCCCAAAAACTGGTCAGCACATCGAGAAAACCGAGCGACATATTGTATACACCCCAAAAACTCTCGGCGCGCGGGTTCGAGAGAGCGGAGAGAACTGCCGTTATCCCCAGCAATTGCCAGGCCGAGAGCGCCGCTCCGCCTATGAACAGCGCCAGGGCAAGCGGGGCCAGGATGGGTGTTTGCAGGCGGGTGATGTCGGCCTGGTGATAGACCAGGGCGTGTTCGACCACTTCTTCGGCCTGTGACCAGGTAATATTGCGCAGCAGGCAAATTTCTTCCACCACCTGGTTGCGGTCTGCCGTGGCGGCCAGCCGCCGGGCGATGCTGTACAGGAGGTGGGGGTCGTCGAGCAGGTCGGTCACAGTTCCACCACATCCTTGCCCGCCAGTTTATCGGAGATGATTTGCGTAACCTTTTCCAGCGACTTGGGTTTGTGGACGTAATCCACATCCCCGCTCTGGATGGTCAGCACCGGGCAAAGGTCGAAAGAGCGCAGCCAGTCATCATAGAACGAATCGAGCAGGGACAGATATTCGGCGGTGATTCCGGTCTCTATGCCGCGCGCCCGGCGCTGGATGCGTTCCATCAGCACCGGCACCGGACATTTCAGGTAGATGAGCAGGTTGGGCGGCGGCAGGCTGCCCACCACCAGGTCGAACAGGCGGCGGTACGAAAGATAATCGCGCTCGCTCAGGTTGCCCAGGTGATGCAGGGCGCGCGCGAAGATGTAAGCATCCTCGAAAATGCTGCGGTCCGAGATGGCCGAGCGCGGGTCGTTTGCCAGTTCGAGATACTGCCGGGCGCGATGACCCAGGAAGTAGATTTGCAGGTGAAACGACCACGATTTCATGTCGGCATAGAAATCGGGCAGGTAGGGGTTATCGGAGACCGATTCGTAGCCGGTGAACCAGCCCTGCCGCGCGCCAATGCGCTCGGTTAGCGAGGTCTTGCCCGCGCCGATGTTCCCGGCCACGACGACGATTTTTTTGGTCATGCGATTCTCCACGCGTAAAAATTCGAGAGTTTCGCGCCATTTCGTGCAAAGCAAGTTTCTTAAAATTTGCCCACATTCGGCGCGCCTGGGCTATCTTTAATCTCGTCTGAATTGTATTACGAATTTTACCGAAATCGGGCGCGATTCATCGCGCGGAAACGCGCAAAAAGCGCGTCCTCTGTGTTAAACTAATTCAGTTTATCCCAGCCCATCCACCGAGCCATGCCGATATCCGTCATCATCCAGGCCCTCACCATCTTCGCCGGTCTCCTGGCACTTTTTTGCGTTTGGATGGGGGTCCGTTTCATCCGGGCCGGGATGAAAATCAAGTTTTACCGTACCCGCCAGCAGCGCATTGTGGCCGGTTGGCGCTGGATTGGCTTTGCCGTGTTGATGGGCGGGGTCTCGTTTGTCGGCGCGCGTTTCGGAACGCCAATCGCCGCCCAATTCCAGCCGGCCGCCCCGGTCGCCACCGCCCTCCCAACCTTGCCGCCTGCCCCAGCGAACACCGCCACCCTCCCGCCGCCTTCCGCCACGCCGCAGCCAACCGTCGTCGAAACCATCCCGCCCACGCTTGAACCGCCTACCGGCACCATCCCCGGCGTGCCAGCCCCCACCTTCACCCGCACCGCAACAGATACCGCACGTCCTACATTCACGCCCAGCCTGACCGCCACGCGCGTCATCCCGCCGACAGCGACAGCATCCAACACACCGACTGCCACGAACACTGCCCGTCCGACGGCAATTCCTGCGGCAGCCGCCACCCGCGCTCCGACCC
>DAOUAZ010000386.1:0-5369 GCA_034432975.1 Anaerolineales bacterium
AACCTGAAACCATCTCCGCGCGGCGAATTGGAAATTACTGACCTGAACCGCATCTATCTGGAACAAGGCAAATTGCAAGTGGAAGTCTTGGGGCGCGGCGTAGCCTGGCTGGATGCCGGAACGCACGAATCTCTGCTCCAGGCTGCCAATTTCGTCCAGGCGGTGCAAGACCGGCAGGGGCTGATGATTTCCTGTCCCGAAGAAATTGCTTATCGTAAAGGCTTGATTGACGCCAGGCAATTACGCCAACTGGCGCAAAACATCAATAACTCCTATGGCGATTACCTGCTACGCCTGGCCGATGAAATTCCGGTGAAGTAGCCATGAACCGGATTTTACTGCTGGGTAAACATGGACAGTTAGGCTGGGAACTGCGGCGCGCGCTGGCCCCGCTTGGGGAAATCACCGCCATCGACCGCGAGGAAGTGGACCTCTCCCAGCCAGGGCAATTGCGCAACGTGGTAACGGATGTCCGCCCACAGGTGATTGTTAATGCTTCCGCCTATACCGATGTCGATGGCGCGGAAAACAGGCCGCAGCTGGCAACGTCGGTCAACCGGGACGCCCCGGCAGTTCTGGCGGAAGAATCCCACCGCTGGAACATCCCCCTCATCCATTTTTCTACTGATTTTGTTTTCGATGGCTCGTTAGGCCGGGCCTACACAGAAACCGATTCGCCCAATCCCCTCAACATATACGGACGAAGTAAGTTGGAAGGTGAGCGGGCGCTTCAGGCAGCAGGCTGTACCCACTTGATATTCCGCACCAGTTGGGTCTACAGCCTGCGGGGAAACGGGTTTGTATCGAAGGTGCTGCGCTGGGCGCGTGAAAAGGAATCGCTGCGCGTGGTGGATGACCAGGTTGGCAGTCCCACATGGGCGCGTATGCTGGCCGAAATGACCTCCCTGGTGCTGATGCAGGCCGAAGCGCGCGGCTCCGATTGGCTGGCGGAACGAAGCGGCATCTATCACCTGGCGGGGAGCGGCGCTGCCAGCCGCCTGGAGTGGGCGCAAGCGATTTTGGCGCTCGATTCCAATCGAGATGAACAACGGTGCAAGCATCTGGAGCCTGCCCAAACGGTCGATTTCCCGACCCCTGCCAGGCGGCCGGCTTACTCCGCGCTGAATTGCGAGAAGTTTGAACAAACGTTTGGCCTTGCCCTCCCCCCTTGGAAAGAAAGTTTGCAATTGGCCATGGACGCCGGCCAGTTCGCTGGATGAAGTAACGGATGGAAGGCGCGCGCTCGGCAAAATTTCCCTGCTTTTTTCCCATCCTGGCGTTCCTTCTTGCTTTCCTGCTTGCAATGCCGCCCGCGCCGGGCCGGGCCAGGCCGGGCGCTGATTCTCCGCCAGATGGAACGACCACTGCTCCCAACCCGGCTCAGGCTACCCCATCCCCCACTGAATCCGAATCACCGCCCTCGGCAACGCCTTCCCTGACGGTTAGCCCCACTCCCACCCATACGCCACAACCAACAGACATCCCCTACGAAACGCCTGGCGAACAAACGCTCCTGCTGGTGGGCCTTGCCAGGACGACCAGCGTGGAGAGATTCGAGGCCAGCGCTCACTACCCGGTGGTCGATATCGGGTTGGATGCGTTGGGAATCTATGCCGTCCGGGTTCCAGAAGCGCAAGCCGATGAAATTATGGGCAGCCTGTCGAGCCGGCCGGAGGTGCGCTACGCTGAACCCAACTACACCGTCACCGCGCAGGATACCATCCCAAACGACCCGGCGTTCGCGTTCCAATATGCCCTGGTCAACATCCGCGCCCCGCAGGCCTGGGATATCACCACCGGTTCGAGCGCGGTGACGATTGCGATTATCGACAGCGGCGTAGACCTTTCGCACCCGGAACTGGCCCCCAAACTCCTGCCCGGTTATGATTTCGTCAACGGCGATGCCATTCCGCAGGATGATAACGGTCACGGTACGCATGTTGCCGGGGTTGCCGCCGCGGCCAGCAACAACGGCCTGGGCATGGCGGGCGTCTCGTGGGGGGCGCGCATCCTGCCGGTTAAAGTGCTGAACGCATTGAATTCCGGCACGTATGCCAACGTTGCAGCGGGCATCGTATGGGCTGCGAACCAGGGCGCGCAGGTGATTAATCTCAGCTTGGGCGGGCCCAGTTCATCGCAGACCCTCGAAGAAGCCATCGAGTACGCTGCTTCGCGCGGGGTGGCGCTGACGGCAGCGGCGGGTAACACGGGCGGAGCCGTCCTCTACCCGGCGCGCTACCCATCGGTCATTGCAGTTGCCAATACCAACGCGCTCAATCAACGTGTTTCCACTTCTGCTTTTGGGCCGGAAATCGACCTGGCTGCGCCCGGCGCGGGCATTTACAGCCTGGCAATTGGCGGCGGGTACACGACCCTGGGTGGTACTTCGATGTCGACCCCGCACGTCTCCGGCGCGCTGGCGTTGCTGCTCAGCCTGCCAGGAGTCAGCGCCGGACAGGCGCGCGCGTATCTTGAAGCCTCCGCGCTGGATATCGATGCTCGCGGTTGGGATGTCTTCACCGGGTATGGCCTGATTCAACTGGATGCCGCGCTCCTCTTGGCGGTTCCGACCCCCTCGATAACATCTACGCCAATCCCTAGCCTGACCATTGCTGCCGGGCAGAATCCTACTTTTGCGCCAGGCCTTCCTCCTGGGATGAACACAACCTTCACCCCTTTTCACACAACATATCCAAGCGCGCTTCCATCTTTATCGCCAACCGCCTCTACAACCCTGATTGCATCCATCTTCTTCACCACAACCCCAACCAACACCCCAAGAATCACATCCACCCCCTCCCCGGCAAAATCAATTGCAAAGTCCGGGCAGATTCCATGGATGCCCTGCCTGGGAGTCTTGCTGATTTTGCTTGGCATCCTGCTGGCCATCCTGGCCCGCCGCAAATGGCAAAAAAGTACTATCTGACCGTTCCTCTCCATTTTGTAAAGGATTGCGCTTGCCAGGCGGGTTATAATTTTATTAGTTCCTCCCAATTTTCGCCGCCGGTATGTCTCGCAGCAACGCTTCGAAACTTTGCCGCAGGCAATCACTCCACGCTTCCGCGCGGTGATGCCGCACAGGCCCCAGCCCCTCCCAATCGCCGTTCCAGGCTTGTTGCGCGCCCAATTTAGAATTGTTGACCCAACAGGAGCATTCCCATGAAAATGCAGATGTTCGACCTCTCCCGCAAGTTCTGGCGCATTTTGAGCGCCTTGTTACTCCTCCCCCTGATACTCTCGCCGCTTGGCCCGGTGGAGGCCGGTCCCGTCTCGCAGCCTGCAAACATCGAAAACCTGGAAACAGGCGGACAGGGTGAAGACGGCTCATCGGCCCCGGTTTTACAGCAAACCAGTGCTTTCCTGGCTGGCAAGGTGGCAGTAGGGCTGGTGGCTATTGAGAGCAGCGCATCAGTGATACCGAATCAAGAAAACTGGGAACCAGAAGAACTGACAAAGGTCAGAGATGAAGTATGGGCGGGCCTGCAAAAGTGGGTGGCCTGGAAACCGGCCTCGCTCAACCTGGAATTCGTGGTGGACATCGACGGCGATGGCCTGGCGAATAATATGACATCCGGTACGATTAGCCCGGTTGAAATCAATACTTATGAACCAATCGTCGAATCCAGCGCAATTTATAACATCTGGACGAAGGATGCGTTGGGCGCGATGGGCTATACCGCAGCCACATTCGAAGCGGCAGCCTACCAATATACCAGCGACTTGCGCACTCGAAACAATGCCGATTGGGCTTTTGTCCTCTTCGTGGTGGATAGCAGCGCTGACAATAGTAAAATTCCACCTGACCCAACCCCGGGCGCTTTCACTGATGGCATGTACATGCGGATGACGACCTTCGGGCCGGTTGCGGTGATGACCTACAACAACGGCCTGCGCGGCAAGGATAACATGAAATGGGCGACTGCCCAACTGGTAGCGCGCGTATTCGGGGCAGGGTTCCAATATGATGACCAACTTTTCGAACTTGAAGGTTGTCCCAACACAACCCAAAAATTCGGCTATCTTGGTATTCCCAACACCTACTGCGGGATTGGCGTCCCATCAGGCGAGCCGAATCCGCGCCTGATGTATCACGGCACTGGCGACCCCGGCAGCACAACCAGGCTTCAAGTTGGCTGGCGCGATACCGACGGCGACGGCATCATCGACCCGCTAGACACCCGTCCCTCGATTCTGTTTTCGCCATACCCATTCAATCCCACAACCGACAATCCCCTGACCTATATCGAAGGCGGAACCCGGAAATACCGTGCTTATGAAAACCCGCTTCCTCCAACGATTTGCCTGAATCGTCCTGCTGACCAGTGCTTTCATTCATACTATCACGATGTCACGCCCAATAACCCGGCTGTGACCATCAACAAAATCCAGACAGTGCAATATCGAATCGATGGTGGAACCTGGAGCGCAGCCACCCTAACCGGTCCCGACCCGGATTATAAAATCTATTCGTTTACCACCCCCACCCTGGCAGGCGGCAAACGCAAAATCGAAGTGCGTACCCAGAATTCGGTGGGAGTATATTCGCAAATCAAATCAGACACGGTCTCTATCGCTGACCCGCCGCTGAACGACCTTTTTGTCAACCGAATCACCATTCCGGCCCTTGCATACAACCATGCTGTCAACACAGCGGCGATTGCACAACAAAACGAAAATGACCCAACCGACCCATTACCAACTTCCGTCACATGTACAAACCAACGAAAAGGAAAACGCTCCGTATGGTATGAATACACCCCCAATAAGAATGAAGAGATTTACCTGGACACTTTTGGAACGGACTACACTACTGTCCTTTCCGTGTGGAAAGACAAAGACAACAATGGCGTTATTACCGATAACGAACTGGTTGCATGCGCCGATAGCAGCAGCGGCCAACATGTGAATTTGTCTTTTACCCCAGAGGCCGGTACAGTATATTACTTCATGATAAGCGAGTACAACAATATCGCCGGTTCTATGGAAGGGACTTTTGATGATGTCGGCGGGCAGGCGGGCGGAACTTTGCTGTTCCAGGTCTCGGAAATAAAAAACCCAGCCTATCTACCTATGTTGTTCAAAAATGCGTTTGGCGGCACCTATAACTCTGCGTTTTACGTTCAAAATATTCATGACACAATTCCAACCAAGGCTGTGATTAAGTTCTACAATACCAATGGCAATCTAACTTGCACCATATCAGAACTCATAGCACCACTGGCTTCGCAAGGCTGGTGGCTGCCTAGTTTAGGTTGTTTGCCGCCAGGTTGGGTGGGGGGAGTCTATGTGACCTCTGTCCAGCCGATTGTCGTGGTAGGCCGTCCGCATATTGGCAGTGAGGTGATGACATATAACGGGTTTAGCACAGG
>DAOUAZ010000387.1:0-2546 GCA_034432975.1 Anaerolineales bacterium
TGGGGGAACGGATGTGGACAACGGATGAAGCGGAGAAACGGATGCGGACAACGGATGAAGCGGAGAAACGGATTAAGAATCACTCACTATGAGGCAAGCGGGTTGGCGAGGTCGAAGATGATAAAGCCTTTTCCTTCGGCGTGGATGGGGTAGGTGTTGTAGAGGTATTCTTTGAGGGCGGTATCATTCTCGAAGCGGGCCAGGTGCGTTATAACAAAGAAGCGTTTTCCTTCGAGAAATTCGCCAAAACGGGTGGAGAGTTGGATTTCGCGTCCGGCGGCCTCGCGCAGGAGCAGTTGACTTTCATCGTACCATGCCGTGTTGGGCTGCCAGCCCCAGTAGTCCAAGCGTCCGCCGTAATCCTGGGACACGCTGGCAACTGGTTCGAGGGTATGACCGGTGAGACTGCCTATCATGGCGAAGTATTCGGCGTCGGGGCGGTAGTTGTTGCGGGCAAGTTCGACTCGTACCGTCCACATTTGGACTGCCACGATGAGGGCAAGCCCCAGCCCGGCGGCGATTCGGAGAACAGGAAGATTGCGCAGGCTGACCGCGCGTTCCGCCAGGACTTGCGCTATCGGGGCGAGCGAGAGCGCCACTATCGGGATGAAGGGCAGCTGGTAGTAGTCATGGGTGGAGGTGTGGTAGGCGAAGGTCATGCTGTAGATAATGTATCCGCCCCACAGCCCAGCCAGGAACACGAAAACGCGGCGGCGCGACAGGAAGACCCCCGCCAGGGCGAGCAGCACGACGCTGAAGCCGAATACGCCTTCGAGTTGGCCTTTCCAGCGCAGGTAGAAGGCGGGGTCGCTCCACAGTTGGGGAAAAAAACGAAAATCGAATTGTCCGCCCAGGTAGCCAGCAATGAAAACCCCGTAGAGCGTATACAACCCGGCAGGCAGGATGGATAACCCAGCCACGGCCCAGGTCTGGCGGTCTTTGAGTGAAGGCAGGATGCCGCGTTCCAGCACCAGGGCAATTGCTGTAAAGGCCAGCGGGAAGACGGTTACGTTTTTGATGAAAATTGCTATTCCATTCAGCAATCCGGCAGCAATTGCCCAGCGCCAGGTCAGTTTTTCGCGCCAATTCCACATCGCCCAGGCGGCGGCGATGATGAGGGCCACCATCAGCGGGTCGGGCTGGAAGCTGCGGCTGGCGTAAACGCCAAAGGGCAGGAACAGATAAAAAAGCAGTGAGAAGAACGCGCCGTTGGAGTCGGCCAGTTTTTGGGCCAGCAGGAATATAAAAATTCCGCCCGCAAGCCAGAACAGGATGGAATAGATGCGCGGGATGGCAAGGTTTTCGCCAAAGGCGCGGTATGAGGCGGCGACCAGGGCTTCCAGCACGGGAGGCTCAATCACCGGCGAAGATTTCCATTGTTGGATGGCGATTTCGCGCTGCCATTCGGGCAGGTCGGGAGTCATGGCGTAGTACATGCCGCGCGCTTTGAGCATGGAAAACAACTGGCGCGCAGGGTTGAAGTCGAGCGGCAGGTCGTCCAGGTCGTAGAGCCGAATGCCCAGGGCCAGGACAAAGGCCAGGACGAGGCAGAAGAGCAGGATTTTGCGGGAGCGGAAGAGCCAGTGTTCAGTCATCAGTAATTAGTGTTCAGTGTTCAGCGAGCGGTTTTCAAGAAGGAACGAACACGGGTATAGAGTGGGCGCAGCCGCTTCAGGCCGAGCGGTGCGAGCAAAGCATATAAGACGCGGTGCGTTTCGGGTAGAACAACGCCCGGATTATACCGGAAAGCGCGGGCGTAGGCGGCCAGGCTGCGGGCGTAGAAGCCACCGTCGAGCAGGTAGAAGGCGTCCAGCCGGTGCGCGCCCGCCAAGATGCGGCGACGATTTTTCTCGAATCGTGGGGCAAGGCCGGGTTCGGTTTCCATCCAACCTACAATCTGAAGTGCTTCGCGGCCAAATTCAGTGGTGTGGGCCAGGTTTTTGGCGTCGGCATGGTAGCGCGCGGCAGCCAGGGTTTGTGGAATGTATACGATGGGGGCAACCTGCGCCATGCGCAGCCACAGGTGATGGTCGAGCAGGTAATGGTAGGCGAGGTCGAGCAGGCCAACCTGTTGCAGCACAGCGCGGCGCATGAAGACAGCCGGCTGGCTAATGATGCGGAAGGACATTAAATCTTCGAGGATATAAGGTTTGAGCGTTTGCAGGTTGAAGGTTTGGGAGTTTTCGTCAATCGAACAGACGTTGCCATATACCAGCCCGGCTTTGGGATGCTGCTGGAAGGTTTCGATTGCTTTTTGAATCGCGCCAGGCTGGTAAGTGTCATCGGAATTGAGCCAGGCGACGATTTCCCCGCTGGATGCTTCGATGCCCTTATTGATGGCGTCAGCCTGGCCTCGGTCTTTTTCAGAGACCCAACCTGCCAGTTTACTCTCGTATCTCCTGATGATTTCCACGCTGGAATCGGTCGAGCCGCCGTCGATGACGAAGTATTCGAGGGCGGGGTAGTCCTGCTCCAGCACCGAGCGGAGGGTCTGCTCGAGGTAGCGGGATTGGTTGAAGGAGGGGGTGATGATGGAGACTTTCATC
>DAOUAZ010000388.1:0-6544 GCA_034432975.1 Anaerolineales bacterium
GACGCACCACCTCGTCCGATTGAACGAAACCGATAAAATGGCAGCAGCCTTCGCCGAGGCCGAATGCGTCATCCTGGGCTTTCCACTTTACACCGATTCAATGCCCGGCGTTGTCAAACGCTTCATTGAAGCCCTCGAACCGCTCAAAGGACGGACGAATAACCCGCCGATTGGCTTTGTCGTCCAATCCGGCTTTCCCGAAGGCCTGCACTCGCGCTATGTGGAACGGTATCTCGAAAAACTGGCCGAACGGCTGGGCTGCCCCTACCTGGGGACGGTGGTCAAGGGCAACGGCGAGGCCACCCGCGTCATGCCCCCACAGATGAACGCCGGCCTGTTCGCCAACCTGCAAGCCCTGGGCGCGGGACTGGCCCAAGAAGGCCGCTTCGACCCGGCCATCCTGGGGAAAATCGCCCACCCCGAACGATTCCCCGCCATCCTGGGACCGGTTTTCAGAATTTTCCTGCGCCTGCCGGTTGCGCATTCGTATTTCGATAACATGTTAAAGCAAAACGGCGCATACCAACGCCGCTTTGCCCGGCCGTTTAGCGAATAGGGGACGCCAACCCAAACGTGGCGCTGATTTCAGCCCGGACGGAGATTTGCCCCAGGCTGATGGGTTCCTCGCCCGCGCCGCTGCCCGCTCCCGCGCCGGGGGCGGCATTCTGCGCGACGTTTTGCGTCCACTGGTTCTGGCTGCGCCCAAACCACCAGCCGTTGTAGTACGACCACGAGTTTTCGTTGATGTTCAGCACGCAGCCGGCCTCGGCCCCGGCGGCGGAGGCCAGGGCCTGCGCCTTTTCCGCGGCAGCCTTCATCGCCAGTTCGCGGGCCTGGTCGCGGTATTTGCGCAGGTCGCTGGTATAAAAATCGACATTGACGACCTGGTTGGCCCCGGCTTTCAGCGCAGCGGCGATGACTTTGCTGGTTTTGCTCACATCGCGCACCGTGATGGCAACCATATTGTTGATGCGGTAGCCTTTGATGTAGAGCGAGTCATAACTTTCGTACACCGGCTCGATGATGTACCAATCGGTGGCAATATCTTTGGCGTCAATTCCCAGCGCGCGCGCGGCCTTCATCACGCGCTGGATTGCGTTGGAGTTGGCAGCCTCCACCGCTTCGGTCGTGCTGCCGTTGGATTGCACGCCCAACTGAATCAGCGCCCGGTCGGGGGTGACGTTAACGGTCGCCGCGCCGGTCACCTGCACGGTGCGGCTGGAATCACAGGCTGGCTGCGCGCCGGTTGGCGTGGGGGCTGCCGCAGTTTGGGCATTGGCAGCCGGTAAATTGGCCAAGAGCAGCAGGAAAACGACCAGCGCGGCCAGGATGACATGGACGAAGGTGGAAATTTGTTTCATGGGACTCTCCTGAGGGTGAATGCGTTCTGCTCCCCATCCTATCGCTTCCCGCGGTCAGGAGTGTGGCAGTTTTCAGGCAAGTGGGAGGCAGTGGGCAGGGAAAATCGAATGGTCGTCCCCTGTCCATCCACGCTTTCGGCGCTGATTCGCCCGCCGTGCGCCAAAACCAGGGCTTTTGCAATCGACAGCCCCAGCCCGGCGCCGCCGGACTGGCGGTTGCGCGAAGCGTCGGCGCGATAGAAACGCTCGAAAATAAAAGGGATGTGTTTTTTGGGGATGCCGGGGCCGGAGTCTTGCACCGCGCATTGGCATTCTCCTGCGCTGGCGCGAATCTCGACCGCCACAGTGGAATGTTCCGGGCTGTAACGCAGGGCGTTATCGAGCAGGTTGTCCAGCACCTGCGAGAGCCGGTCGGCGTCACCCAGCACCGAGAGAGTTTCGGGGGCGGCCAGCGCAAACTGCACCCGGCGGCGGGCTGCCAGTACGGACAGGTGTTCACAGCGCGCGCGGGCCAGTTCCACCAGATCGAGCGGCTGGAGTTCGAGGCGCAGGGTCCCGGCGTCGGCGCGGGTCAGCACCAGCAGGTCGTTGACCAGCCGAATCAGCCGTTCGGTCTCGCGCTGCATGGAGGCCAGGAGCGGCCCGCGCCCGGCGACATCGTCCAGCGCGCCGTCTTCCAGGGTTTCGATGGTGCCTTTGATGACCGTGAGCGGGGTGCGCAGTTCGTGGGTCACATCGGCAATGAAGGCGTTCCTGGCCTGGTCTGACTGGCGCAGGCTCTCAGTCATGGAATTGAAGGCGCGCCCAAGGTCATCCAGTTCGCGGATTCCGCTGGCGGTCGGGATGGGTTGGTTCAGGTTGACGGAACCCGCAGCCTGGGATATTTGCTCGACCGGCGTTGTGATGCGGCGCGCCAGCAGTGTCCCGGCGAGTAAGGCCAGGAGTACGGCGACAAAGGCTGCGGCGGAGAGTTGCAATATTGCGTTCAACGGCAACCCGGCAGCGGGCAGGGGCATGGCCAGGTACACGAGTCCGCTGACAGCGCCGTCCTCCCCCAAAATGGGAGCAGCGGCGTACAGAATGCGCCGGTTGCCCGCCGAAGCAACCCGCCGAATGGCAGAGTTTGGCTGGCCTTGCAAGGCAGCGGCGATTTCCGGGCGCGCCAGTAATTCGGAGGGGGTGACGAAGGGGCTGTTTTCGGCAGACGGGGCTTGCAATGGGGTATCGCTCTGCGGCACAGGCAGGCCAATCAGCACTGCGCCTTGCCCGCCCAGCACGCGGCTGTGGACGCCGGGCTGGATGTTGGAGGTCTGGAGATAGGGTTCGGCGGGGAGTTCGGGCAGCGGCTGGCCCTGGAGCGCGGCGGCGCTGAGTTGGGCTTGCGCCAGTAAGTTTGCGCGCTGGGTTTCGAGGTAAAGGCCCTCGACAGCGCGCCAGGAAAGCAGGCCAACCAGCCCCATGCCAAGCAGGAGGATGACCAGGGTATTCAGGAAAATGCGGGCGCGGATGGGCATAAAAACAAACCAGATTCGCCCGGTAGTCTCGATACGAAGTCCGCATCGAGGCCGCCGGATAATCAACGGATGTTGAACCGGTACCCCACCCCACGCACGGCTTCGATGGCATCGGCTTGTGGGTCGGCGGCGCGCAATTTGGCGCGCAGGCGCTTGATGGCGCTATCGACCGCTCGGGTATCGCCGATGAAATCGTAGCCCCAGGCCTGCTCAATCAGCCGCTCGCGGGTCAGCACCCGCCCGGCGTTGATGAGCAGCAATTCCAGCAGGTCGAATTCCAGGCGAGTGAGGGGGATGGTGGTTTCGGCTGCTTTCACGACCCGACTCTCCGTTTCCAGCCGCAGGCCGCCCGGCCCGCGCAGGATGTTCGACGGCTCGGCGGGTGTTTGCCCGGGCTGGGCGGCGCGGCGTAAAACGGCCTTGATGCGCGCCAACAGTTCGCGCACGCCGAACGGCTTGGGGATGTAATCATCCGCGCCCAGTTCCAGCCCAACCACCCGGTCGATTTCCTCGCCGCGGGCGGTAATCATGATGATTGGCACCTCGCTGGTCTTGCGCAGTTCGCGGCAGACCTCCAGGCCGTCGATTTCTGGGAGCATCAGGTCTAGCAGGATGAGATCCGGGCTGGACTGGCGCGCGCGTTCCAGCGCTTCGCATCCGTCGCAGGCAGTCAGCACTTCGTAGTTGGCTTTGCGCAGGTTATAGGCCAGCAGGTCGGTTACTGCCGGTTCGTCATCGACGATGAGGATTGTCTTGCTCATTGGTTACAGGATAGCATAGTTTTGTGGCAGGATGGTGTCAGGCGGGGGGCGAGGGTTGTTTTGCCCCCAAGGTGAAGTAAAACGCCGCGCCTTGGCCCTCTTCCGCCTCCGCGCGGATAGACCCGCCGTGCCGCTGGATAATGCGCTGGACAATCGCCAGCCCCATCCCGGTTCCTTCGTACTCGTCTGGGTGGTGCAGCCGTTGGAAAGCGCCGAACAGGTTATCGACGAATTTCATATCGAACCCGACTCCGTTATCACGGATGAAGTATTCGGTCGCCCCCTCCACTTGCCGCGCGCCGATTTCGATTTCCGCCAGCGGGCGCGAACGGGTAAATTTGACGGCATTTTCGAGCAGGTTCACCCACGCCTGGCGCAGCAGGGAGCGGTCACCCCGGCAGGCGGGCAAATCCTGCGCCCGCACCCGGATGTCGCGCCCTTCCATCTCCTTTTCCAGACTCGCGCGGGCAGTCTCGACCAGGCTGTTCATATCTACCGTCTGGATGCGAAGCGCGGCGCGCCCCACCCGCATGAATTCGAGCAGGTCATCCACTTGCTGCCCCATCAGTTTCGCGTTATCGCGGATGCGGTCGAGCCGCTGTAACGACGCAAGGCTAAGGTTTCCGGCTTCGGTCTCTTTCACAATGGAGGCGAACCCGTGCATGGCGCGGACGGGGATACGCAGGTCGTGGGCGATGGTGTAGGCCAGTGACTCCAGCTCCTGGCTGGCGGCTTGGAGTTGTTGGGTACGCTCGGCCACGCGCTGTTCCAGTTGGGCATTCCACTGCGCATTTTCGATAGCCAGCCCGGCATATCCGGCAAAAAGCTCCAACGCCTCCAGCTGCTCGGGGCTGAATTTGCGCCCCGTAACCAGGTTATCGACGCCAATCAAAAGGACCGGTTTTTCCCCAACCCAGCCAGCCAGGGTAGCGTGCTGTTCAACGCCGCGCATGTCTTCGTGATTGGCAAGGTCATAAGCGGCGGAATAATTTTCAACCAGGTGCAGGCCCCTGGTTTCGCTGACTGCCTTGACCCAGCCTTCATACGCCTCGACCGGTTCAGAAAACCAACTCGTATCTTCGAGCTCGCCCGCCGCGCTGGTTCCAATCAAGCCGCGCACCTGCCTTTGAACAGGGTCATAATCAAACAGGCCAACCCGGTCAAATCCAAGCCCCACTTGCACGCTTCGATGAATCTCATGCAGGCATTGGCGTAAGTCTGTAATTTTGGTAACGGCTTTCCCCAGGTCAATCACGGTTTCCATCATCGCGCGGCGGCGAATTTCACGTTCTTCTGACTGTTTGCGGCTGGTAATGTCCTGTTTAATCGAGATATAACGAAACACTTTGCCCTGTTCGTCGCGCACCGGGGTAATGACTTGTTCTTCCGCATAGAAACTGCCGTCTTTGCGCCGGTTGACCAGTTCGCCCTGCCAGACCCGGCCCTCCGAGAGGGTATTCCACAACTCCTCGTAAAATGCCTGTTCCTGCAACCCGGAACGCAGCAGGCTGGTTTTCTGCCCGATGGCTTCGTGGCTGCTGTAGCCGGTCATGGCTGTAAAAGCAGGATTGACCCACTGGATCATCCCATCCGCATCGCTGATGACAATCGCATTGGCGGCGGCATCGAGCGCGGCGGCCTGCAAGCGCAGCGACTGCACCAGGCGGGAGTTTCCAATCGCCGTGGCAACCTGGTTTGCCAGGGTCATGAAAACCTGGATTTGTTCCCCTGTGTATGTGTTGGGCTGGTAACTTTGGGCCGAGATGGCGCCTATCACCTTGCCGGCCAGTTTCATCGGCGCGACAATCACAGAACGAGAATTCTCCTGGGAGCCATACATTCTTCTGTTGATGCGGCGCGCTTGCCAGTCGGCTTCATCCGCGAATATGAGCGGCTCCCCGGTTGTGATGACATGCGCGGTAATGGTTCGCTGGGAAAGCGGGATGCTCTCCTTGGGATAACGCACTCCCCGGTCGATAAGATAATCATATTCAACGGTGTTTTTGTTTTCATCCAACAGGGCGATATAGAAAGCGTCCGTTGGCATTAACTGCTGGACCGTTTGTTGTGTCGCGCGGTATATTTCCTCCAGGCTGCGCGAGGCCGCCATGCTTTGTCCCAACTGGTACAGTTCGGCCAGTTGGGTGGCTTGCTGTTTCAATCGCTGTTCGAACTGTTTCCGCTCGGTAATGTCGATGATTACGCCCAAGATGTATTCCGGCTGGCCGGCAGCGTCATCCAGGCGAACAGCGCGGTCCTGGAACCAGACGACCCGGCCATCCCGCGCGAAGAAACGGTATTCGCTCTTCAGCGGCTCCCCATTCTCTAAGCAGCGCCGATAGTCCTCCCGCATTTGGGCGCGGTCTTCAGGATGCACATGATTGAACCAGAAAGCATACTCCCCCTGCAAGCCTTCCAGCGGTTTGTAGCCCGTCAGCTGCTCCATCTGCGGACTGACGTACAGGGTATTGCCAAATGTATCGACTCTATCCATGTAAGTAATCGCGGGAAGTTGTTCTACCAGGGTGCGAAAGCGATTTTCACTGGCCCGCAAGGCTTCCTCGGTTTGTTTACGCTCTGTAATATCCTGCACCGCGCCATAGACCCCAAGCAAACAGTTTTCACGCTCATCCCAGCGCGGGTGGGCGTATACCCGCACCCAGCGCAATTCACCCTGTTTGGTAAACGTGCGGACTTCGCTGACGACCGGCTGGTTTTTCATGATGTCTTCCATGTCGCGCTGGTCGGTTCCGATATCATCTGGATGCAAAGCCGGGCGCCATCCGCCCCGCTCGACATATTCTTCCAGAGAATAGCCGGTTATCTTCTCGAATGCGCCCGCCACCCAATCGAGAACCAGGCTGCCGTCTTCGCTGACCCGGCTGGAGAACACATAATCGGAACTCAC
>DAOUAZ010000389.1:0-1617 GCA_034432975.1 Anaerolineales bacterium
GAAGTCTATGCCCGTTTGCAAGCGATTATTGCCACCTGTAGAAAACAAGGCAAAAATATCTTTGCCACTTTGCGGGACATCTTTTCCTACCAGCCTGTTTCGCTCATGGCAGGGTAGGCAGTTACCATTTTTTTGAGAAGATACATACGAACCTCCCGAAGATTTCCTTGAACGGTTTTTGTGACAAAAGACAGCCTCACCTGCACTTGCAGCGCAGGCGCAAGTGTCGGGACGTTTATTTACGGCACATTGTAGGCGACATATAACTCCCCGCCCACGAACAGGAACAACGATTTGTTGGGACTGAAAGCCATGGCCGTCACCACGCTGCCTTCAGGCAGGGGGGTTTGCTTGTTGGGCTGGTCACTCAGGATTTTTTGCAATTCCAGGGCGCGCGCGCTGAATTTGAACACTTCCTGCGTGAATGGCTGTAACAAAATTACCGACGGGTCGGGCGGGCTGGAGAAGGCAATTTGCGAGAAAAGCCCATCTGCCAGGCGGATGCCGCCCTGGTAGCCGGGACGGGTATCCACGAACAGGGCTGGGTCATTGCAGCGGGTGGGCGCGGTCGAAAGACGGCTGAGGGTGCAGGTCGACATATACCCGTCCTTCGTTTCGGGGTCGCGGAACAGGATGTACAGGTCATCGCCATTAACGGCCAGGCCGGCCGCCTGCTGCATCGCCAGTGGAATCTGGTTCTCGAAGAAATAATAGGGCTTGTTGGGAAACTGCGCATCGACCGTGCCAAAATAAACCCACACCGCGCTGCCGGGCGCATCCAGCACATACAGATTGTTGGCGTCATACGCCACCGCCGTAATGCGCTTCCAGCCGGTTTCGGGCATTGGCAGGAACGAGGCGCGCGGCTTTTTGCCGGGAATGCAATACAGCAGGTTGCCCGAAGCGTCTACCCCAAGCAGGGTGGCCCCAGATGAAATGGTACGCGGCAAGGCAATGATATCGAGCAGCGCGCTCACCCGGATACCGTCATATTCTCCCGGCCCACACTGGAAGGTGCTGTCCAAATCGAACCCTTTGCCGTTGAACACGCCGCGCCGCGCCACGCCGCTGGCAAAATCCAGCAGGTAAACATCGGTATCCGAAGCAGACAGGCGCGAAACTTGCAAATTACGGCTGAGCGGCGTGCTGAAGGCCAGTTGGAAATCGACCCGGGCCACGCGGTTCAAAACGTCCAACTCGGCCTGGGCTTCGTTGCGCAGCTGGCGGACCGCGCCGGTCGGCGGAGTATAGTTCTCGGCGGTATCGAGCATTTCCACCACAGTTTTCCAATACTCGCGTTGCAGTTGGGGGTCAGAGACAGCGCGCGCCTTCTGGCGAAATTCTTCCGCCGTTTGGTAAAAACCCTGCACCTGCCTGGGAATGCCGATGTAAGTGTAGATATTGACGCCAATCACAATCGCCAGCGTCGGCAGCAGGATGGCCAGGAAAAGCGGCCACGAACAGCCCAGGAACGAAGGCGGGCGCCCGTCTTCCTCGGCCGGCAGCAGGCGCGGCATGAACTTCTCCAGCCTGTCCCGCAAGGCCTGCCCGGCGTCGCGTCCGCGGCCGATGGCTTTTGCCAGGAAACGCGCCGTTTTGCGGGTGGCTGCGCGCAGG
>DAOUAZ010000390.1:0-13051 GCA_034432975.1 Anaerolineales bacterium
TTGTGATAATTTTGGGTGGATGCGCGCCCACGCCCGCTCCCGTAATCCCAACATTACCAGCGCCGATAATTGTCCCCACGGCACGCCCCGCTGAAACCGTTACACCGTTACCTGAACCAAGCGCCCCGCCGGAGAGTGTGCTTACACTCGAACCGACCGCCGAACAGGAAAAAGAGCCTGCGCTTGAGCCTGAATCGGTTCCAGGTGGCTGGTGCCGCCCTGGCGGAGGGTTCGACCCGTCCTTTCGCGTTATCGGCTACCTGCCAGAGTATCGCAGCCTTGAACCGGGTTGGGGCAACTGCCTGACAGACCTGATTCTGTTCTCTGTCTCGCCGCTCGCCGATGGCGGCCTCGACACAAACCGTATCCGTCCAGATATGCTCGAAGCGCTGGCGGAGATGAAACAGCGTCATGGAACACGCCTGCACCTTGCCGTTGGTGGCTATCAACGCGGCGAAAACTTTGCCGTGATGGTGCTTGACCCCAAGAAGCGGGCTAAATTCATCAAAAATCTGAGCGATTTTGTGATTGCAAACAAATTCAACGGCGTCGATTATGACTGGGAATTCCCCGGGACAAAAAACGAGACCGATGGCTATATTGCCTTGATTGGTGAGACGAAACAGGCTTTACATCCGCATGGCATGTTGGTTAGTGTCGCGCTCTATCCGCTTCCCGGTTTGGATGTCTTGCAGTATGGCGTAGCCGACCGCATCCATGTGATGTCATACGACCGGGGTGAACGCCACGCCACATACCAGCAGGCAGCAGCAGACATGCAATTCTTTCTCGATGCTGGATTGAGCCGCCACAAACTTATCCTCGGCATTCCTTTTTACGGGCGCGCCATCAGCGTCCCGCGCACAGCATACACATATAGCGAAATTGTTCAAGAGTATTTCCCCCTGCCCGAAACGGACGAATTGCCCAACCTGTATTTCAATGGCAGGGTAACAGTCCAGCGCAAGACCTGTTACGCGCGCGAGCAGGGTTTTGGCGGAGTGATGATTTGGGAGTTAGGCCAGGATAGCCTGAGTAATTACTCTCTGCTGCGCTCTATATATGCAGGCGCAGTCTTCGATTGTGATGCGCTGCGGTGATGCGCGCTGCATGTAAACATGGAAACAGGGAAACGAGCAAACTGCGTGTCGCCTCTACCTGTTTCCCTGTCCACCTGTTTCCGCTTACGCCAACCCTGCTTCCGCATTGAATTCTTCAATTAACCCGTCAATCTCATCCGCCTGTTGCTGGATTCCCGTCCAGTAGTCGCGCTCATACCACATGGCCTGGATTTCTTCATAGGTTTTGCCCTGCTGTTCAACCCAGGTGTAATATTTCAGGTTGTGGACGCGGCGGCGGTCGTTGTAGCGCAGTTCGAGCAGGTTGTCGGTCGATTGTCCCAAAATCCAGCGGGCGTAATCGGCGGCGGCGTCGCGCGCGGAATATTCACCCATCTCCTCGCGCATTTCGTGGATGCGGCTGTGGTACAGTTCCATCGAATCGGTCAGCACGGTCATCACAATGTCCTGTTCGCCCATCTCGTAGTATTTCGCCATCTTGATGGCGGTCAGTACGTTGGAGATGCCGGAAAAGCCTAGCAAATCGAGATTCGAGACCAGAGATTCGGGGACGCCTTTTTCAACAAGATATGCGCGACCGTCCTCCTCGTTGAATAAACGGGCGAGATTTACTACCGCGTTATCGTCGATTGCCACCACCAGGTCGGTGTTCTTGGCATTGTGAATCCAGGGGACGTGTTTGTCGCCGATGCCCTCGATGCGGTGCGAACCGAATCCGTTTTCGAGCAGGGTGGGACATTGCAGGGCCTCGCTGGCCGCGATTTTACTGTTGGGGAAAACCTGTTTCAGGTAATCGCCGCTGGCAATCGTCCCGGCGGAACCAGTGGCGCTGGTCATGCCGCGATACTCATCGCCGGGGCGCATGACCTGCTTGAGGACTTCTTCCATGGCGCGGCCGGTGATTTCGTAGTGCCACAAGTAATTGGGGAATTCCTGGAACTGGTCGAAAATCATCAAATCCTGGCCCGATTTGCGCAATTCCCAGCACTTGTCGAAAATTTCTTTGACGTTGGATTCGGACCCCGGGGTTTTAATCGTTTCCCCGGCCACCTTCGCCAGCCACTCGAATCGCTCGCGGCTCATGCCCTCGGGCAGGATGGCAATCGAATCGCAGGCCAGCAGGGCCGAATCATACGCCCCGCCCCGGCAGTAGTTCCCGGTCGAGGGCCAGACGGCCTTTTGGGTGGTCGGGTCGAACTGCCCGGTAACGAGGCGCGGCACCAGGCACGAAAAGGCCGCTCCCACCTTATGCGCGCCGGTGGGGAACCACTTGCCCACAAGAGCGATGATGCGGGCTGGGACGCCCGTCAGCGCGGGAGGCAGCTCCAGCCAGTTCACGCCGCCGAAGCCGCCGCCGCTGGCTTTTGGCTCGTTGTGCCAGGTGATGCGGAACAGGTTGCGTGGATGGATGTCCCATAACCCGATTCCGGCCAGTTCTTGCTTGATTTTGGCCGGGACTTTGGAAGGGTCTTTCATCTGCGCGTAAGTTGGGATAATAATGTTGCGTTCGCGGGCGCGCTGGATGGCGCGTTTGCGCCGCTCAGGATGGATAGTCAGGTCGATGGTGCTCATAAATAACTCCTTGAACGGGGAGAAAGTTGTCAGACAAATTGATTATACCCTAATGACAATTACTGGAAATGATGGCATGACTTCCCGATATGCTACAATACCTGCCATGCGAAAAAAGATTGTTTCCTTGCTGGTCATTGCCTTGCTGCTGGGCGGAGCGGCACTGTGGGCGGCCTGGCCGCGCCCCAAAGCGGAAAACACGGAATTCGACGGGCAGCGCGCCTACCAGGATGTCATCAGGCAGGTCGGGTTCGGGCCGCGCATTCCGGGGACGGAGGGCCATGCGCGAATCATCGTCTACATTCAGGCCGAGTTAAAGGCTGCCGGATGGCAGAGCGAAGTCGTGGCGGATGAATTCAAGGGGCAAGCCGTCAAGAATATCCGCGCCTGGCGCGCCGAGGCCGAGCCGGTCATCCTGCTGGGAGCGCATTACGACACGCGCATCTACGCTGACGACGACCCCAACCCTGAAAATCACTCCCAACCCGTGCCGGGCGCCAACGATGGCGCTTCGGGAGTGGCGGTGCTGCTCGAACTTGCCCGCGCGCTGCCAGCCGATTCCGTGCCGGTCGAGCTGGTCTTTTTCGACGCCGAGGACAACGGGCGCATCGCGGGCTGGGACTGGATTCTCGGCTCCAGCGCATACGCCGCTTCCATGCAGTACCGGCCCCAGGCCGTGGTGATTGTCGATATGATTGGGGATGCCGACCTGAACATCTACATGGAGCACAACTCGGACCCGGAACTGACCCGCCAGATTTGGAGCGTGGCCGGACGCCTGGGCTACGAACAATTCTTTATCCCGGAATACAAGTACCGGGTGTTGGATGACCATATCCCGTTTCTCGCCAAAGGCCTGAAAGCGGTCGATATCATCGACCTGGATTACCCCTACTGGCACACCATCGCCGATACGCCCGATAAGGTCTCGGCAGACAGCCTGGAAGTGGTCGGCAAGACCCTGCTGGCCTGGCTGTCGGAATACGGGCCGTGCATAGCACAATCAAACTGCAATGCAGAGTAAATTGTCGAAGCCTTGCCTATGCGCTAAACTATGAGCATGAGCATCCAGGACAATCTCTCCCGCATTCGGCCTATCCTGCAAAAACGCGCCTCGTCGGCCCTGGCGCGCGGCGCAGGCGTGCGCGAAAACTTCCAGGACCAGTTGAATCGCTTTTTCGACCTGCTCGAACAGTCGCTCGAATCGGGCGATGCCGCCTGGCTGGACCCGCTGCTGCAAGATTGGACCCGCACCCGCACCGAGACCGACCTGGAGGAGGGCGAGCGCAATGTTACGGCGCTGTTGAGCCAGATTGTGCTGCTGACGCAGGATACAGCGCGCGACAACCTGGACGAGTCGCAGGCCCTGGAACTGTTTTCGGCGTTGCTGCCCATTTACCTTCGCTGCATCGAACGCGTGACGACCTACGAAAGTGAAGGCCGCATCGCATACATGTCCAACGAACTGGCAAAAATGAACCGCGTCGTTGTGCGGCTGGATAAAAGCAAATCGAACTTCGTGGCGGTTGCCGCGCACGAGTTCAAGACCCCGCTCACGCTCATCGAGGGCTACGCGGCCATGATTGGCGAATTGCTGCCGCCAGAGATGGAACAAATCCAATCCCTGCTGTACGGCGTCCATAACGGATTGCACCGCCTGCGCGACCTGGTCAACGACATGCTGGATGTGTCGATGATTGATAACAACATGCTGCCGCTCAATATGCAGCCGGTCTGGCTAAACCGTATGTTCAAACTGCTCAAGGCCGAACTGTTGCCTATTTTACAGCAGCGCCGCCAGGAATTGGAAATCAGACACTTCGCAGGGGTCGAAGAACTGCTCTTTGCCGACCCGGGACGGTTGTACCAGGCCCTGAAAAATCTCATCAATAACGGCATCAAATTCACGCCCGACGGCGGCAGGATTACCATCGACGGCCGGCTGCTGCCCGGATTTGTAGAAGTCACCATCAGCGATACCGGCATCGGGATTGCGCTCGAAAACCAGGATGCAGTGTTCGAGAAGTTCGGGCAACTGGGCGATGTGTCGCTGCACTCGAGCGGCAAGACCAAGTTCAAGGGCGGCGGGGCCGGAATGGGACTGCCGATTGCCAAGGGCATCATCGAAGCGCACGGCGGCGGCATCTGGGTCGAATCGCCGGGCTATGATGAGAAGACCTGCCCAGGTTCCACCTTCCACATCCTGCTGCCGCTGCGCACCCAACCCGAAGACCCCGGCCTGGCGAAATTATTCGGCCATGTGGCAGCGCGCCCCGATTCCCCTCATTCGTAATGCGGGAACTTATCGCGTATGTGGTATGATTGAACCGGTGGATGAAACTCCACCGGTCTTTTTTTCGATTGCAGGGAGCCAGCACACATGATTCGGTAGGCTTTGACAAGATGCACGTCCCCGTCGCTTTCTTGAACCGAAAGCGCGCCTCACTCACCCTGGTTGTTCCAGCAGTGTAATTGCTTGCAATTCTTGGTGGTGAGTTCCCGCCGAATCATTTTGAGCAATCTGCAAATCACCTATGGCAAAAAGAATCCCCGAACCCACTACCCCACCCCGCGAACGCGCATTCCTCGTCGGCGTGGAAATTTATCAAGAAAAAAACCTCCTGTCACTGGAGGACTCCCTGGCCGAGTTGGCCTTGCTTGCCAATACCGCCGGGCTGGAGGTCGTAGGCGAGATGACCCAGAAACTCGACCGCCCCAACCCGGAGACTTACATCGGCTCCGGCAAAGTGGAAGAACTGAAGGTCCTGGCCGAGGAAACCCTGGCGCAGGTCGTCGTGTTCGACAACGAACTCAACCCCCGTCACCAGCGCGAACTGGAAACGCTTTTCGGCGAAAAAGTGCGCATCCTCGACCGCACGGCGCTGATTCTCGACATCTTTGCCCAGCACGCCAACACCAGCGAAGGCATGTTACAGGTGGAACTGGCGCAATATGAGTACTACCTGCCGCGCCTGACCCGCCAATGGACGCATCTGGCAAGGCAGGCAGGCGGCGGCGGCGGGCGCTCCGGCTCGGTCGGCGGCGTGGGCCTGCGCGGCCCCGGCGAAACCCAACTGGAAGTAGACCGCCGTGAAATCCGGCGAAAAATCTCCCATCTCAAGGGCGAACTCGAAAAAGTGCGCGCCCACCGCGAACGATACCGCGCCCAGCGCAAACGTAACCGCATCCCTACGGTGGCGCTGGTCGGCTACACCAATGCCGGGAAATCGACCCTGCTCAACCGCATCGCCCGGGCAGAGATATACGCCGCGGACCAGTTATTCGCCACGCTCGACCCAACCACGCGCCGGGTAGAGATGAGCGGCGGCCACGCCGCGCTGTTCACCGACACGGTCGGCTTCATCCAGAAACTGCCTACGACACTGGTGGCAGCCTTTCGCGCTACGCTGGAGGAGATTGCCGAGGCCGACTTGCTCCTGCACGTGGTCGATATTTCGCACCCCAACGCCATGGCGCAGTTCGAGGCGGTCCAACAAACGTTGGCAGAAATCGGCGCGGGCCACATCCCCGTTCTGACCGCCCTCAACAAAGTGGACCGGCTCAAAGACCCGCAGGCGGCGCGGGCCGTGCTGCAAAATTATCCGCAAGCGGTCGCCATTTCTGCTACGAAAGGCATCGGCGTCGCCGAATTGATGTCGAAAGTGGCGGAGGAACTCTATGAAACGTACACGCCCATCCAGCTCTGGCTGCCCTACCAGCAGGGACAGCTGCTCTCGCTTTTTCACGAAGCCGGACAGGTGGAGAAAATTGAACACGGACGCGGCGGCGTCCTGATTGCAGGGCGCATCCCCGGACGCCTGGTGGCGCAGTTCAAGGAATACCAGGCCAGCCGCGCTCCCAAAGAAGCGCCCAGGGAACAGGAGGACGAATGAACACCGAAACGAAGCAAGAAAAGAAGAAAGAATCTTTGACCTTGGCCCAACAACTCTCGAAACGGGTCGACCAGTCCTCAGAATACTTTGCGCATCGCAAAGGGCTGCTGCCCCTGCTCGGTATCCTGATGATATTCATCAACTTCCTGCTCGTCAGCCTGCTGCCCGCCGAATGGTACATCGTCCGCACCAACCTGGTGATGCACCTGGGCCTGGTTACGGCCCTGCTCGGCATCCTGTTGGCCAAGGCGCTTTAATAAACCGTCCCCAAGGCTGTTGGTTATGCTGCGCATCGCCTGCAAAAAGCCTTCGGGACGGTTCTTATCATCCACAAGGAGATTCCATGACCGACATTCCCCGTTGGGATCTTTCCAACGTTTATCCCTCGCTCGAATCGGCGGAATTCCAGGCTGCCGTCGCCAGCGTCACCCGCCAAATCGAAGAACTGGAGCAATTCTTTGCTGAGAATCTGAAGAAAGCCGATGGCGCAACCTCGCCCGCCGAACTTGGCGGGCTGCTGGGTCAGAGCATCGACCAGTTCAACGCGCTCCAGGAGTTGGGCTATACCATTTACTCGTACATCCAATCCTTTGTTACCACCGATTCGCGCGACACGCTGGCAATGAAGAAAATGTCCGAATTCCAACGGATGATGGTGCGGGTACAGATGCTGGGGACGCAGTTCCAGGCCTGGGTAGGCAAACTGCCCCCGGCTCTGGATTCCGCCATCGAAAGCAACCCAACCGCCCAGGCGCACGCCTTCAATCTGAAAGAAATCGCCGAACAGGCAAAATACCTGATGAGCGAAGCCGAGGAGGGCCTGGCCGCCGAACTGAGCCTCAGCGGTTCCAGCGCCTGGAGCAAATTGCAAGGCACGGTCACCTCCCAATTGACGGTAGAGTTCGAACTCGACGGTAAAACCCAAAAACTGCCAATGCCCGCGCTCATCAACCTGCGTTCGCATCCTGATGCGGATGCGCGCCGCCGCGCGTATGAAGCCGAAAACAAAGCCTGGGATTCGGTCCGCGAGTCCCTGGCCGCCTGCATGAACGGCGTCAAAGGCGAGGTCAACACCCTCAACAAACGGCGCGGCCGCGAAGATGCCCTGCATAGCGCCATCGATGCAGCCCGCATCGACCGCCCCACGCTGGAGGCCATGCTCGGCGCGATGAAGGACTCCTTTCCGGTGTTCCAGCGCTATTTCAAAGCCAAAGCCAAACACCTGGGGCAGGAGAAACTGGCCTGGTGGGATTTGTTCGCCCCGCTCGGCAAAACCGATACCAAATACTCCTGGCACCAGGCGCGCGCTTTCATCCTCGAAAACTTCGGCAAGTTCTCGCCCGAATTGGCCGATTTCGCCCGGCAAGCCTTCGACAATCGCTGGATTGACGCCGAACAGCGCGAAGGCAAGCGCGGCGGCGCATTCTGCATAGGGGTCCCGGCGGTGAAAGAAAGCCGCATTCTCTCCAACTTCGACGGCTCGCTCGACCAGGTCAGCACCCTGGCGCACGAACTTGGTCACGGCTTCCACAATTACTGCGCCTTCCAGGCCGGAAAAACCATGATGCAGCAGGATACCCCCATGACCCTGGCCGAAACCGCATCCATCATGTGCGAGACGATTGTCATGCAGGCCGTCCTCCAGCAGGTCAGCGACCCGCAAGAAGAACTCGCCATCCTGGAGACCATGCTCAACGGCGATTCGCAGGTAATTGTCGATATTTACTCGCGCTACCTGTTCGAGAAAGAAGTCTTCGAGCGGCGCGAAAAGAGCGAGCTCAGTCCCGACGACCTGAGCGAAATTATGGAGCGCGCCCAGAAAGAAACCTACGGGGAACTGGCCGCCTACCAACCCTACATGTGGACCTGGAAACCGCATTACTATTACGCCGGGTTATCCTTCTATAACTTCCCCTACGCCTTTGGCCTGATCTTCGGTACCGGGCTGTACGCCATCTACCAGCAGCGCGGCGAAGCCTTCGTCGCCGATTACAAACATCTGCTGGCCTCGACCGGCGAAGCGAGCGCCGCCGACCTGGCCGCCCGTTTCGGCATCGACATCCGCTCGCGGGAATTCTGGGAGGGCAGCCTGAAAGTTGTCGAAAAGAAAATCGAACGCTACGAACAACTGTAGCGCGGCGCGAAGTCCAAAACCTCCCGATTTTGCCCGAAGCCGGGAGATTTTGACTCCACATTCCGCCTCCTTGCCAGGTCTGCCCCTCCAATGCTATAATCCCGCCGCTCGAAGCAAGAGAGCAGGGAATCAAAAAAGCAAGGTGAGAAAGAGGAAAGCATGATTGATGTAAACGATTTACGCAAGGGCGTCACGTTCGAACTGGACGGCCAACTTTTCAAGGTGCTGGATTACAGCCACAACAAATCGGGACGCGGCAACGCCAGCATTCGCATCAAAGCCCGTAACCTGCGCACCGGCTCCAACATCGAAAAAACCTTCCAGTCTGGCGACCGCGTGCCAGAAGCCAACCTGGATTTTCACAACTCGCAATATCTTTATAGCGATGGCGATTTGTACTACTTCATGGATAACGACACCTTCGACCAGCCCGCCATCAAAGGCGATGTGCTGGGCGATAGCGCCAAATTCCTGAAAGAAGGCATGGAGTGTAAACTTACCTTCTACAAGGGCGAGCCGCTCGATGTCGAAATGCCCATCACGGTAGACCTGCTGGTTGAGTACGCCGAAGTGGCTGTGCGCGGCGATACCGCCACCGGCGTCACCAAAAAAGTCCGCACTGAGACCGGCGTCGAAGTGCAATGTCCCAACTTCGTCAAAACCGGCGATGTCATCCGGGTCGATACCCGCACCGGCGAATACATCACCCGCGTCTAATAAAACGTCCCGAAGGTATCGTTGCGGCTTATGCAATCGCCGGACAAACCACTCGGCTGAGCGCTTGCGGCGAAGCCTTCGGGACGGTAAGGACAAGATTAATGTTTGCATAACAGGCCCTGGGATTCGCTCCCGGGGCTTTCGCTTTGATGTTACAATTTCAAAACAGCAAGAGAGCAAGCAAGGAAGCAAAAAGGCAAGGAAACAAAAACGCTTGGTTCTTCAGAAAAAAGCAACGGCGAAAAAACCAAACTGGCGCTTCACCTGAAATCGCGCACCCTAAACCTGCAATCCAAAGTCTGAAATCGAAAATCGTACATCTCCATGCGTACTCCCTCTGGTATTGACTGCAACTATTTTTACGGTGACTACTTCCGTGGACGTTCGGTGGAAGAATGCCGCCTGCTCAAAGCCGCCGGGCAAGACTGGTCGCCCGACCTGTGTAAAACCTGCCCTGTGCCGGGCATCATCCGCGCCAACGCTTGCGAACACCTGCAACTGAAATCGACCGTCGCCCGTCCGTTCAGCGCCATGTTCATGCGCCGGGTACAGGTCGCGGCCTATTGCAGCAAAACCAGGCGCAATGTCAAAGAGCCGCACGTTGGCTGCGGCGAATGCCACCCCATCCCACCCATCTTCGACGTGAAAACATGACCTTTCACCTGCTCTTCGACCTCGACGATACCCTGCTCGATTCAAACATCGAATCCCTCGTGCCGGTTTACTTCCAAAAATTAGCCGCGCACCTGGCCGATGTCGTGCCGCCCGGGCAAATGCTCCCGGAACTGATGCGCTCCACCATGGCGATGTACCGCAACACCCGCGTCGACCAGACCCTCGAAGAAGTCTTCAGCGCGGAATTCTACCCGCCGCTGGGAACCACCCGCGAGACAGTGGCCGACCAAATCGAACAGTTCTACGATGAGATTTTCCCCAGCCTCCAGCCGCTCACCCGCCCCCGCCCCGAGGCCATCTCGCTGGTCGAGTGGGCGCTCTCGCGCGGCTGGGATGTGTCCGTCGCCACCGACCCGCTCTTCCCGCGCAAGGCCATCCTGCACCGCCTGCGCTGGGCCGAACTGGCCCCCGAAACTTATCCCTACCGCCTGATTTCCGACTTCCAAACCTTCCACTTCGCCAAGGCCTCGGTTTCGTACTTTGAAGAATTCCTCGGCCACCTGGGTTGGGATGGGGAGAGTCCCCTGCTGATGGTCGGCGACAGCATCGAGCGCGATGTCATCCCCGCCCGGCAGGCCGGTATCCCCGTCTTCTGGCTTAAATCCGATGGACAGGTTTCGCCGGATGCGGAGGGAATCCCGCAGGGGACATTGTCAGACTTAAGGACATTCCTCGAAACAACGGATATTTCGGCCCTCAAAGCAGATTTCTCCTCCCCTGCCGCCCTGACCGCCGCGCTCCATGCCGCTCCCGCGCTAATGCACCATCTCACCCGCATCACCCCACCCGAAAAGCGGACTCTGCGCCCCGCGCCGGGCGAATGGGCCTTCAACGAGATTCTCTGTCACCTGCGCGATGTCGAGGCCGAAGTCAACCTGCCGCGCGTCGAGGCGGTGCTGGGCGGGGAGAACCCGGTCATTGCTGGACAAAACACCGACCCCTGGGCCGAGGAACGCCGCTACATCGCCCAAGACGGCGGGCAGGCCTTCCGGGAATTTGTCGCCGCCCGCGCCCGGCTGGTCGAGAAACTCAAGGCGCTTTCGCCACAAGACTGGGAACGCCCGGCGCGGCACACCATTTTTGGCCCCACCCACCTGCGCGAACTGGCCGGGTTCATGGTCGAACACGACCGCGCGCACTTCAAACAGGCCAGGGAAGCGGTTTCAGCCTGAAAAAACGTCCCGAAGGCTTCGCCGCGAGCGCTCAGCCGAGCGGTTCTCAACCTTCAGGACGTTGCGCTTTTACTCACACCGGAACTTCTCGACCGCCTGCTTGAGCAGCCCCGGCCCCATGCCATCCTGCGGCGTGTACACCTTCCAGACGAAATCGCGCCCGCCGCACTGCCAGGAGGCCATCCCGCCAAAGGGCAGCATCGACTGGCTGGAAACGGCGATAGGGTTATAAAAAATGTTCAGGGTGGGCGTCAGGATGGTTTCCATCCCGCCCTGGAACTGTTCGGACTCGTCCATAATCAGCCGCATCGCGCCCTGCGGGTCGAAGGACGGCCCGCTCAACGTCCAGGCCATTTGCAGGAACAGGCTGGTGCTGTAACTGAACAGAACGCCATAATCGTATGTGCTGGGGATGGGCGGATTACGCCGCGCGCCCTGGTCAATCAGGTAGACATCCTGTGGGTGGCCGATGCAGAAGCGGTACGAACAAAACAGGTTGACCAGCGAAACCGGCGTCTGGGTTGGGTAAGGCGTGGGGATGGGAACGGGCGTGTTGGTTGGAATGGCGGCCAGCGTGGCCGCCACCGCCGCCTGGATTTGGGCTTGCGGATTGGGGGCAGGCTGGGCGCAAGAGGCGGTGAATGCCAATAAAATGAGCGGGAATACAAAAATTCGTTTCATGGTTTCCTGAAAATGCCGCCTGGCAAAAGCACGGAATAAAATCCGCATTACGAGATTTTGATGTAGATGCGCTTGTTGATAGCGCCTTTCGACTTGTAATCGACCACCTTAATGCTGCTCACCTCCGATGTATTCCGAACGTGCGTCCCGCCATCGGCCTGCAAATCCAGCCCGACGATTTCGACGGTGCGCACTTCGGTTATGCCTTCGGGCAGCAGGTTGATTTTGGTGCGAATCAGGTCGGGTATCTGGAAGGCTTGCTCGCGCGGCAGGATGTTGACGCGCACCTCGCGCGCGGCGGCCACCTCGCGGTTGACGGCGGCTTCGATTTCGCCTACCAGTTCCCCGCGCAGGGTCTCGAACTCGAAATCCATCCGTCCTTCGAGCGGGTCCATGTTCCCGCCCGTCACCAGCGCGCCATAGTCGCGGAACACGCACCCGCACAGGATATGCAGGGCAGTGTGGGTGCGCATCAGGTTATAGCGGCGTTCCCAGTCGATGACGCCCGCCACAGCCGCGCCAACCGCCGGGAGCGGGGCCTCCCCGTCCAGGAAGTGCAGCACATCCACGCCCTGTTTCTTGACTTGCGTCACGGGATACGTCACGCCGCTGATGGACAGCATCCCAAAATCGCAGGGCTGTCCGCCCCCGCCGGGATAAAATGCCGATTGGTCGAGGGCGACCGCCCGCGTCGATTCGTCGATTGCGGTGATGGATGCGCGAAATTCCTTCAAGTACGCATCGGTCTGATAAAGGAAATGGGGCATGGAACAACTCCTTTGAGAAATTTCTCCCTGTAGTTTATCATGCAGTTTGGGCGCGGCGACTGTCCCAATATAATAACCTGTTCTCGCATTTCGCCAAAACGGGAGAACAGTTTCCGGTTTCAATGAATTGTCACGGCTCTATTCCAAAAATGGCTCGGAATTTGGCCTAAAGTGAGAGAGAAATTCCGTCACCTGCCGGCCTTACCACCCGTTGACTGGACTGCCGCGCGCGGGCAAAATCATTTGTGGTAAACTTCACTTGTTATGCTGGGAACGGTAATCATGCTATCATACTTTCTATTTTAGGAGGCCATCAATGGCAAAGAAATGGGTGTATCTTTTTGAAGAAGTTGCGGCGGCT
>DAOUAZ010000391.1:0-13834 GCA_034432975.1 Anaerolineales bacterium
GGGAGGCCGTTTCGGTGGCGGTAGACGCGGGAGTTGATGTCTCTGTTGGGGTGGGGGTGGATGTGTCAGGCGCGGGAGTTGCCGAGGGTGGGGAGACGGTTTCAGCGGAGGTGGGCGGAATCAGCGTGGGCGTTGCCTGGGCAGCGGAAGGCAGGTTGCAGGCTGTGATGAGGAAAGTGAGCAGCAGGAAGAGATAAAGTGGCCGCCTGTTCATATCCCCATTGTACGAGTTCCTGCCTGGTTTTGCATCCCCCATCTGTTCAGTTATGGTTCGAAAGGATTCGGGCCGACGACCTGGATATCGTAGTACAGGCTCATACAGGCTGTGGAGAAGAACTTGGGGTTGTCGGTGGGGTCGAATGTGCCTGCCCAATTGTCCAGTTGGGGGATGTGAATGACTTGCCTGCCGTTTTGACGCGCAGTGAGGATGTCTTGCTCGACTCTGTCCATGCGTTCCGCGTATTCGATGAAAATATGGCGGGATGGACTCATCTGTTGAAGTGTCATGACTGCCGAAATGAGGAGCATAATTGCGCTGAGCATTGCGGTCCATTCGCTTCTGTTGCGACCGGCGCAGCGGGTTCCAAACTGGAAGGCAGCGGTTGACAAGGCGGCTGTGATGAAGAAAATCGGGATGGGGTGCGCGCGTTCAGGCAAGGCATCCCCAATGCCGTACGCCGCCGGCAGGAAACTTGCCAATGGTAAGAGCCAGCCCAGCAGAATAATCCCCATCATTTGCGCAATGGATGGTTTGTTTGGTGTCTCGAATTGCGTCCCGGCTGTAAAAAATCCCAGGGCTGCTCCAAGCAATGCAATTATTTTTTCGGGCGAGGTAAAAAAAGTATTCCACAGGGATAAATATCCGTCGATGGAAATGCTGATAATCTCTGGCAGACCGGAGGGCTGGTGGAAGGCTTCCTGGCGGTTGGCGTTCCCTGGAGCAGCGAGCATGATAAGCAGGGCCAGCAGGGCGCCTGCCAGTCCGGCGAGTAGAAATTTGATGTTGGCCTGATGGGCATCGGTTTTCGTCGTTTTCTCCAGGCCTGCAAAAACGGTCAGGATGATGATTTGCATGGCGGTGAAGGCTTCGCTGAATCCGGCGTTGAAGAATGCGAGCGCGAAGCTGCTGATGAACCATGCCAGCCTGGTTGATTTGCGAACCTCGTATGACCTGAAGCAAATGTAAGCCGCTGTATATAGGGTAAAAACGATAACGGGGAGGGTGTGGGTGCGAAAGGCGCTGTACCAGTAGAATGACTGAGGCGGGTTTGGCGTGAGAAGGATGATGACGAAAATAACTATCTGTCCCAAAGTAAGCGAAATGAACCAGCGCAGGAGTGTATGTTGGCGATGAAAAATGAGGTGAAAAATCGTTATGGTTAATCCGGCGCTCCAAACGATGAAGGCAGTTGCGGTGACGAATCCTACCCCTTGAGGTTGCGACCATGCCAGAAGCATATCTGCTGCGATTGCCGAAAAACGTCCGCCCCAATTGAGATACCAGAACCAGATGTAGCGAAGAAGGCCAAATCGCTGTCCCAGGTATGCCGAGCAATAATCATCGGCAATAAAACGAGTATAGCTGCCCAAATAGGCATGAAAGGCAAGGACGACGGTGACTGGAACGAGGATGGCCAGCCAGGGCAGCAGGTTTTTGTGGTTTTGACGCATAGGGGAATTATAATCTGCGCAAGTCGTAATTCTTATGGAGGCAGTGATGGAACTGTATGAAGCGATTTTTACCCGTCAATCGGTGGGCAAGGTGCGTCCTGACCCATTGCCGCGCCCGCTCATCGAGAAGTTGCTCCTGGCAGCTGCGCAAGCGCCCAATCATTATAAGGTGCGCCCCTGGCGGTTCGTGGTGTTGACCGGCGCGGCGCGCGAACGCCTGGGCGAGACAATGGCTGAATCGTTCAGGGCAAAGTTTCCCAGCCTGGGTGATGATGCCCTTGCAAAAGAACGCGCCAAGCCGTTGCGCGCGCCGGTTGTGATTGCCGTTGGCGTGGATAAGCCCGCCGAGCCGAAAGTGGATGAAGTCGAAAATATCTGCGCCGGCGCGGCAGCCTGCCAAAACATCTTGCTGGCGGCCCAGGCCGAAGGGTTGGGTTCTATCTGGCGCACCGGTGATAGCGCGCGCGACCCGAGCATCAAACAATTCCTGGGGTTTGCGCCCGACCAGCACCTGATTGGTTTCCTTTACGTTGGCTACCCCGAAAACCCGCCGGTTAAACCGGAGCGGCCCTCTTTCGAGGACCGCGTGGTTTGGCTGTAGGACAGGTCTCTAACCTGTCCTTGGCAGGCCCCCTGGGGAAAATCGGGGATTTGTCCTACGGCCCGGCAATGACGACCTTGGTATCCCGGATGAAGAAGGTCGTCTTGTCGGTATTGTTAATGCGGACGGAGCCTGAAAATATTTTTTTATCTGCCAGGAAGATGACATAATCATAGGTGCCGAATGGAATGTCGAGCCTGTGCTGGCGGGTTTCGAACGTCCATTTGTAGTAATAGGGTCTTTCGCCCTGGGCGGTTGTGCCATGAATGTTCAGGTGAACCGGCCTGATTTTGGTCTCGTTCTCGAACAAGACGTAGCCCTTGATGACGCCAGCGGGCAGCCCGGCAGGCGTGAACTCGCCATAGAATGGGGGCAGGGTGGCGGTTGGTTCGGGGGTAAAGGTGGCCGTCGGTTCCGGGGTGATCGTGAACGTGGCGGTTGGCTCCGGGGTGAAGGTCGAAGTGGGCAGGGGCGTTTCGGTGGGCTGCGCGGTCAGGGTGCCGGCCATCATCGTGCCGGAGAGGGCGGCGATGGTGGCGTTGACATCCACAGTGGGAGCGGGAGTCTGCGCCTGGCCGCCGCAGGCGGTCAGCATGGTAAGCAGGGTGAGTGTCAAGAAAAATCGTTTCATTTGGAAGTTTCCTTTGTCGGGTAAAAAAAATCTTTCCTCTTGCCCCCTGCCGAAGCGAGGAAGCGCGAGGAAAGAAAGTATACCCGAAAAAAAGACGTCTTTAATTGTTGCCAGCGACTTCGATGAATTGGGTCAGCGTCTCGCGCAGCATCCGTTCCGGAAGCGCGCCCACCTGGCGGTGGACGACCTTTCCACCGGCGATGAACAGCATGGTCGGGATGCCCTGCACGCCGTATTTCATGGCCCAATCCGGGTTGTCATCGGTGTTGACTTTGGCAACGACCACTTTGCCGGCGTATTCCTTGGCCAGTTTATCGAGGATGGGCGCTACCATTTTACAGGGGCCGCACCAGGGTGCCCAAAAATCCACAATGACGGGGGTGGGAGATTGCAGTACGGTCTTTTCGAAGGCCGCGTCGGTGACATGGAGGGGGGTGTCAATCATCTCAAGTTATCCTTTCTCGAAATATTTACCATTTTTTAGATGATAAATGGATACGAAAGTTGCGCCGGGCGTGAAATGAATTTTGCGTTACGCGGCCTCGCCGGGTTTCAAAATCCGAAACGTAGAGTGGATGGGGCCGGACTTGAGCAGCGTGCCGCCGACCGAGCAATATTTCTCCTCCGAGAGCTGCACAGCCTGGGCAACGTCTTTTTCGACCAGGTTTTCGCCCCACAGCAGGTACTCCACCTGGTACTCGGTGAAATGATAGGGGTACTCGGTCAAGCGCCGGTTGCCGCGCGCGATAACCTTGAAATCGACCGGAACCTGGCGTTTCTTGCGCATAATATCGATGATATCCATCATCGTGCAGCCCGCCAGCCCGCACAGCAGCATTTCCATCGGGCCAATACCGGGATTGCCGTCCTTGTCCTTGCCCATCAGCACGGCTGCCCCGGCTTGATTGCGCGCGATGTAACCGGCTTCGCCGTCCCAGGCTGCTTCGATTTCTTTCCACTGGTTCTGGGGTTTGTCCTCGCTCATCTTTCTCTCCTTCGCGGCGGGAGTATAACATGATTTCTGATATAATCGCCGCGCTATGGCAGACTTTTTCAACCAATGGCGCGAAGGACTCGCGCGCACCAGCAAAGCCACCTTTGGCCGCCTGGCGGGGATGTTGGGCGCGACCGAAATCGACGCCGATACCTGGGATGACCTGGAAGCATTGTTGATTCAGGCCGATTTGGGGATCGAGACGACCCAGTCGGTGCTGAAATCGCTCAAGGACGCGGTGAGACGCGACGGGCTGACAAAGGCTTCCGATTTACAGGCTGTTCTCAAGGCTGAATTGCGCTCCCGTTTAACCACCCCGCCGCCGATGGCACTCCCCGCGAAACCGGCGGTCATCCTGCTGGTAGGCGTCAACGGCTCCGGCAAGACCACCACCGCCGCCAAACTGGGGCAGCGCTTCATGAAGGATGGAAAAAAAATCCTGTTTGGCGCGGCCGACACCTTCCGCGCCGCAGCGGTCGACCAACTCCAGGTCTGGGGAGACCGGCTCAAGGCCGAGGTGGTCTCCGGTGCTCCCGAGTCGGACCCCGGCGCAGTGGCGTACAGCGCCGTCCAGGCGGGAATCGCGCGCGGCGTGGACATCATCCTGGTCGATACCGCCGGTCGCCTGCACACCCGTTTCAATCTCATGGAAGAGTTGAAAAAGGTCTATCGCGTCGTCGATAAGGCCATGCCCGGCGCGCCGCACGCTGTCTGGCTGGTGCTGGATGCGACCACCGGGCAGAACGCGCTGCAACAGGCGCGGGCCTTCAAGGATGCCGTCAAAGTAACCGGCGTCATTCTCTCGAAACTCGATTCCTCCGCGCGCGGCGGCATGGCCTTTGCCATCCAGCGCGAACTGGGGCTGCCGATTTTATTTGCCGGGCTGGGCGAAAAACCAGAAGACCTGACGCCCTTCGACCCGGATGCGTTCGTGAGTGGAATTTTAGGATAGGCGTGTCACCGCGAGCGCCGTCTTTTGGCGCGTGGCGGTCTCCAGTCGAATAGGAGATTGCCACGTCGCCGCGTTGCGGCTCCTCGCAATGACATTGACAATGGAGGCATCATGCAAGACCTTATCGACCGTTTACAGCAAGCCGGGGAATTGACTCACCAGTTATTGGAGCGTCTTTGACCTCGCGTCGAAGGAATCCCAACTCGACCAACTGGAACGACAAATCGGCGCGCCGGACTTTTGGAATGACCCCCAAACGGCGCAAAAAGTGAGCAAGACCGCCGCCGCGCTGCGCAGCCAAATCGACGATTGGCGCGGCTTCGAGCGGCGCATTCGCGATTCCCTCGAACTGGCCGGGATGGACGACGAATCGCTGCGCCCCGAACTGGAAGCCGAAGTGGAGACCATCGAGCGGGAACTGGAGAAGCGTTCGTTCCAGACGATGCTTTCCGGCAAGCACGATGAAGGCGACGCCATTCTCGCCATTCACGCTGGGGCGGGCGGCACCGACAGCCAGGATTGGGCCGAAATGCTCCAGCGCATGTACCTGCGCTGGGCCGAGGAGCGGGGATTCGAGACTGAAATTCTCGACATGACCGAGGGCGAAGAAGCCGGTATCAAATCGGTGACGATTGCCGTCAGCGGGCGTTATGCTTACGGCTATTTGCGCTCTGAAAAGGGTGTTCACCGCCTGGTGCGGCTCTCACCTTTCGATGCTGCCCATCGCCGCCACACCTCGTTTGCGTTGGTAGAAGTGTTGCCACAGGTGGCAATGGATGATTCTGATGCGCAAATCAACCCGGCAGATATCGAAATCGAAGTTTACCGCTCCTCGAGCGCGGGCGGTCAGAATGTCCAGAAGAACTCCACCGCCGTGCGCATTCGCCACCTCCCGTCCGGCATTATCGTCACCTGCCAAAATGAACGTTCGCAGACCCAGAACCGCGAATCGGCCATGAGCGTGCTGCGGGCGCGTCTGCTCGAACTGCAACAGGCCAAACAAGATGCCGAAGCCGCCATCCTGCGCGGCGATTACACCAAGGCCGAGTGGGGCAGCCAGATTCGCTCGTATGTGCTGCACCCCTACCAACTGGTCAAAGACCACCGCACTGAGCACGAAATGGGCAACGCCCAGGCCGTGCTGGATGGCGCGCTGGACGGTTTCATGGAAGCCTGGCTGCGGCAGGGCGGTTAAATACTCGGTTTATCCAGCCGTTCAATGGCTGGATGAATTTTGAAATCCTGGTAAAACATGAAACCCTGGAAAACCCTCTCCCGTGAACTGGTGTTGAACTTTAGCCGTTTCCTGGCGGTCGAAAGTCACACCGTCGAACTGCCCGATGGTCGCGTTATCGAACACTGGCCCTGGGTGGTAATTCCCGAATTTGTCGACGTATTGCCGGTGCTGGAAGATGGCCGCCTGCTGGTCATGCGGCAGTTCAAATACGGTGTGGGTGAAGTCTCACTCTCCACAATGGGCGGGATGATAGATGCCGGGGAGACGCCCGAACAGGCTGCCCGCCGCGAAATGCACGAGGAGATGGGCTGCGAGGCGCGCGAGATGGTTTTCCTGGGGAAATATGCAGTCGATGCCAACCGGGGCTGCGGCACAGCCTGCCTGTTCCTGGCTTTGGATGCCCGCCAGGTGACTGGGCCGGACTCTGGCGACCTGGAGGAGCAGGAAATTATCCCGCTCAGCCGCCAGGAAGTCCGCCAGGCCATGCTGGAGGGCGAGTTCAAAATGCTTTCATGGACGGCGACGGTCGGGCTGGGTCTGGCCTGGCTCGACCGGCATATCCCCCAAACGCCTGGTTGACATCCGGCGTGGCAATCCGTATAAAGGTATATGTCCTATTTACAGGAGGAATGCCTTTATGAAAAGGCCGGTTTTTTTGGCTGATTTTTGGGCGAGGGCCTTGCTCCTCGCCCTTGCGTTTTCCCTGCTCGTTCCGCTCCCGGCCCGGGCCGATGTCGCCCCGCCCGAAGCGCCGCCCGGCGCGGGCATTGCGCCGGGACAAGAATTGACCCAGGTTCGGATGGTGTCGGAGCGGGTCACGCTCACCATCCTCCCCAACCGTGAAGGCGAAATGCCAAGAGCCCGTACCGAAGCGGTCTTCCAGATGCGCAACCTGGGAGCAGTGGAAGAGAAAATGGACGCGCGTTTCCCGCTTGTCTTTGGCGAGTCTATTTATTATTCAGATATGTTCCCCGAAATTTCAGATATCCAGGTCAAGGTGGATGGAAAAGTCGTCGCTACCCGGCGTGAGATAGGCGGCTACCTGGATAGCGAGACAAAAATTCCCTGGGCAGTCTTCCCGGTGGCGTTCCCGCCGGGGCAGGATGTCCATATTTCCGTCACCTATACCACGCTTGGCTTTGGCTACGAACCGCATATCGTTTTTCGCTACATCCTTGAAACCGGCGCAGGCTGGAAGGATACCATCGGCAGCGCGGAGATTGTGGTTGTCCTGCCTTACGCAGCCAGCCTGGAGAATGTCGTATTCGATGAATACAGCGGCTACGGACAGACGACCCTCAACCCGCAATTCTCTGGCAACGAAATTCGCTGGCGGTTCGAGAACCTGGAGCCAACCTGGGAAGATAATTTTACGGTGATGGTCATTCAGCCCTCGGCCTGGCAAAAAGTCCTGCGCGAGCGCGAGGCCGCCGCTAAAAATCCCAAGGATGGCGAAGCCTGGGGGCGGTTGGGCAAGGCCATCAAAGCGGTCATTCGCTATCCCAAGGGCTACCTGCGCGCCGATGACGCCGGCCGGCGGATGTATCTCGAAGCAGCGGCCGCTTATGAAAAGTCTGTGACCCTGCTCCCAAAAGATGCGCTCTGGCATTACGGGTTTGCCGACCTGCTGTGGAGCCATTATGTCTTCGATGTTCATTGGTCGGGCGGGCAGGATGTGGCTGAATTGGCGCGCCTGTGCCAGGAACTCAATACTTCGCTGATTCTTGACCCCAAAAACCAGGATGCCCGCGACCTGGCAGATACTATTTCATACACCATTCCGGGTCTCATCGAGCAGTCCGGCAGCGGATATACATTCCTTGCCCTGACCGCCACCCCGACCGCTGCTCCACCCACCCCGACTGCCGCCCCGCTTCCGGCGGAGTCCACCTTTACGCCTTCCCCGCAGCCCTCGCCGACCTGGACCCTGCCTCCCACCGTTTTTGTGGAGGGAACGGAACCTCTGCCAGCGCCCCAGCCAGATTCTGCGCCGGGCGCGCCGTTCTGCGGCGGCGCGGCCCTGTTCCTGCCGCTGCTGGCAGGCCTGGCCTGGGCTTTTTCGCGCTCGAAATAAAAAACGTCCCGAAGGGTTCAAATCCTTCGGGACGTTTTTCGTTTACGGGTAAGCAGGTGGCGTAAGCGTTGCGGTTGGCGGTGGCGTAAGCGTTACGGTTGGCGTGGGCGTAGCAGATGGCTGGACGGTAGGGGTGTGGGTCGCGCCCGGAACCACGATGCGCGAGGTGAAACTCGGCCCGAACAGCGTGCCGCCATCGGTCATCAGCCGCCAGACGCTTGTGTATGTGCCGGGCGCGGCAGGGGCGGTGAACTCCAGGAAATACTCGACCGTGCCGTTCGTTTTGATGGTGCCGCGCCGCAGCCGGTTGGTGGTGTTATCGCGCAAGATGTCGCCGCTGATGAACGCGAACCGGAAATCACTGTTCCATTCGCAGGTGCCGGTGTTCCTGATGACCCAGGTTTTGCGGAAGGTCTCGCCCCGTTGGATGGTGACTCCGTCCTGCGGGTTCGCGCTGACCAGAGCGGAGTTATAGCAGCCCACCGGCCCAAAGGTGGCCGTCGGCGAGGGCAAAACCGTGCCGGTGCCGGGCGTGACCGGGGTGCCTGTCACCACGATTTGCACATAAATCGAGGCGCCAAATACCTGGTTGGTATCGGTGGCTAATTTCCAGTAGCCGATGTAGGTTTTGGGTGTGGAGGGCGCGGTCAGCGTCACCGAGACATCCGCCGAAGAGCCGGGGTTGACGGTCTGGTTGATGGGGGTTGTCACGCCGCCCATCGCGTCGCCGTTGATGAAGGTCAGTTTGTAGTTGGCGTTCCAGGCGCAGGAGCCGGTGTTTTGCACGCGCCAGGTTTTGGTGAAGGCCGTTCCCGGCGCAATTTGCTGGTTATCGGGGATGGTGACATCGGAAACGAAAGCTGAGTTGTTGCAGCCGACTGCGCCCGAGCCTCCCCCGCCGCCCGAAGGCGGGAGCGTGGGCGCGGGCGTGTTGGTGGCATCGAGGGTTGGCGTAACGGTCACAGTCTCGGTAGGCGAGGGGGTCAGGGTGGGGCTGGGCTGGGCTGCTGCCGTACCGGATAATTGGGCTTCCACCGTTTGGGCTGCCGAAGTATAAACGGCCTCCAGGCTGACTTCGGTAGGAGTGGGTTCGCCGCTTGCCATGTTGCAGGCAGAAAGCGCCAGCGCGCCAATCGTCAAGAGTGAAAATAGTTTCCATATTGATTTGGGTTTCATTCGTACCTCCAGGTGGGTTGGTATACCATGAGAAGACGAATCCGGCAAACCAAAAGTTCCAAAAGAATAACAACCCAGCCTGAAAGCGAGACGGTCTGCTGCTCGGCAGACCGTCCCGCTTGCGGAGGAGATGTACCGTGCGTCCTAAAGGTTTGCCAGTTTCAGCCACAAGCCCGGAATGCGGCTGACCTTGCCCCAGGAGGAGAGATTGGCTCGTTTGGAGAAAACGTCGTAATCGTTGGCTTCGATGGCGTCGAGAATGCCTTGATAGAAAGTCGAGGCGGCGCCGATGGCGAGCTGCCCGTCACGTTCGAGGAATTGGATGCCTTTTTCAGATTCGGCGTACAGTTCGCGGGTGCGCTGGATTTGGAATTTCATGAAGGCGCGCCATTTATCGTCGATGACGCCGCGCGCCAGGTCGGCTTCGCTGATTCCAAAGAGTTTGAGTTCGTCCTTGGGGAGATAAATGCGTCCGTTGCGATAGTCCTCGCCCACGTCGCGCAGGATGTTGGTCAGTTGCAGGGCCACGCCCAGTTTGATAGCGTAGGGCAGGGCTTCGTTCGATTTGAACCCGACAATGTACATGCTCATCAGCCCGACGGTGGATGCCACGCCATAGCAGTAGGTGGCGAGGTCGTCGAAGTTCTTGTAGCGAGTCTGATTGACATCGCGGGCGACGCCGTCGATTAACTGGAGGGCGTACCGGGCGGGGATATGATAGCGGCTGCGGGTATCGGCCCAGGCCTGAGCGACCAGGTCATTAGCGCGGGGGTGGAGCAGTCCCTGTACCACGCCGCGCCAGTAATCCAGTTCCGCTTCCCGGCCCACGATCGAACCTTCATCCACAATATCATCGACGGTGCGGCAGAATGCGTACAGCGCGCGCGTCGCGGAACGTTTTTCTTCGGGCAGCAGGCTGCTTGCCAGGTAGAAGGACTTACTGTGATGGGCGGCGACCTCGCCGCACAGGGCATACGCCCTTTCGAGCGAGGCGTCCCCGGCCCAATAGGAAAAGACGGGGCGGCTGGATGGATGCGGGATGTTCCCGGCCAGGTTAATCAGGTTGCGTTCCCAGTGTGCCTGCATGAGTTCCTCCGTGAAAGTCGCTCGAACGTTGAATTATCTGACCTTTATTGTACGAATTTTCTGATATTTGTCAATGTTTTGCAACGAAAAACATGAAAATATATTGACAAAAATTCTGCATCGGCTATAATTTGGATACTCGATGCTTGATACTCGAACATCGAATACCCTTGTTTGCCTACGGAGAATGTTTTATGGCTTCCAAACCGACTGCAATTGTGATTGGCGCTGGGATTGGCGGGATTGCCACTGCCGCCCGCCTGGCGAAAAACGGCTACAACGTGACCGTGCTGGAAAAGAACGACAAACCCGGCGGACGCTGTAACCAAATCCTGAAAGACGGTCATCGCTTCGACATTGGCCCGACCCTGTTCCTGATGCCCGAAGTGTGGGAAGAGACCTTCGCCGCGCTGGGCGAGCGGATGAGCGACCACCTCGACCTGCGCCGAATCGACCCGACCTACAAGGTTCACTTCGACGATGGCCTGCAACTGGAACTGACTTCCGACATTGGGAAAATGCAAACCCAGCTGGAATCGGTCGATAAAACCGCCTTTACCGGATTCCTGGGCTACATTGCCGAAGGCGCGAAGCATTACAAGATTTCGCTGGAGAAGTTCGTGGGACGCAACTTCTTCAATATCTTTGAGTACTTCAGCCTGACCAACCTGCCGCTGATTTTCCAACTCAAGGCGCTCGACAAGCACTATCGCAACACCGGGCGATTCTTCAAAAACGAGCGGCTCAAGGCGGCGTTCACTTTCCAAAATATGTACCTGGGCCTCAGCCCCTACGATGCCCCGGCGACCTATTCCTTGCTTCAGTACACCGAACTGGCCGAGGGCGTCTGGTATCCGATAGGCGGCATGTACGCGGCCATCGAAGCCCTGACCAAAGTCGCTGAAAAGTTGGGCGTCAAATTTGTCTACAATGCGCCGGTGGCGAAAATCAATGTGGGCAAATCGAAAGTGGAAAGCGTGGAGACCGAGGACGGTAAACACTACCAGGCCGATATATTCGTCGGTAATGCCGACTTGCCCTACATCTACGACCAACTCCTGCCCGACCGCGCCGAGGCCCAAAAACTGGACGAGAAACTCTATACCTGCTCGACCATCATGTTCTACTGGGGCGTGGACAAGCAATACGAACAGATTGCCCACCACAACGTCTTCCTGGCCGGTGATTACAAGGCTTCCTTCGACCAGATTTTCAACGACCACAGCCTGCCCGAAGCGCCCAGCTTCTACATCCATGCCCCGGCCCGCACTGACCCGGCTGCCGCGCCCGAAGGGCAGGAAACGCTCTATGTGTTGGTCCCGGTCGGGCACCTCGATGCGCGCTCGCAGCAGGATTGGGACGCGATGGTCAACCGCGCCCGCGAAACGGTCTTTGCCCGGCTCGAAAAAGAGATGGGCATCAGCGACCTGCGCGAACATATCAAATTCGAGATTGCCTACACCCCCAAAGAGTGGAAACAGCAATTCAACCTGGCAAAGGGCGCGGCTTTTGGCCTGAGCCACAACTTCTGGCAGGTCGGCTACCTGCGTCCGCACAACCGTCATGCCAAATACAAGAACCTGTATTTTGCAGGCGCGTCCACCCATCCCGGCACCGGCCTGCCGATTGTCCTGCTTTCGGCGCGCCTGACTACAGAGCGGATTTTGAAAGAAAAGGGTACAATATCTGTGCAAAAGTTGTCCAGCGCGCCTGTGGCAGCCACAGATTAATCCCCGGAGAAAATCGATGCCCATCAGCAAATCGCCTGCCTTCAATTTGAAAGTCGTCTTGCGCGAAACCGGCCTGGCAGCGGATACCCTGCGCGCCTGGGAGCGGCGTTACGGCCTGCCGGTTCCCGACCGTTCCCCCGGCGGTCATCGTCTGTATTCGCAACACGACATCGAAACCATCAAATGGCTGGTGGCGCGTCAGAATGAAGGCTTGAGCATCTCGCGCGCGGTGGAACTCTGGAAAGATGAACTTGCCAAAGGCCGCGACCCTTTAACCGACGTTAAGTCTCGACCGGCAGTCAGCCTGCCCTCTTTGCCGCAGCCCATCTTCCTGCCGCCGGAAACCAACATCGACGCGATTCGCGCCCACTGGCTGGCGGCTTGTCTCAACTTCAACGAAGCCGCAGCCGAACAGGCTCTCAACCAGGCCTTCAGCATGTACCCTGTCGAAACGGTCTGCGTCGATGTCTTACAGCGCGGCATGGCTGAACTGGGAATGCTTTGGTACGAAGGAAAAGCCAGTGTCCAGCAAGAGCATTTTGCTTCGGGTCTGGCCATGCGGCGACTCGATGCGCTCCTGTCGGCGGCGCCTGCTCCCACGCGCAACAAGACCATCCTGGTTGGCTGTCCGCCTGAGGAGTGGCACAATTTGTCAGCCCTGATGCTGACCCTGTTCCTGCGGAGGCGCGGTTTCAATGTCATTTACCTGGGCGCCAACGTTCCCACCTCCCGTTTCGAGGAGACAGTTTCAGCGGTCAACGCCGACCTGGTCTTGCTGGCTGCCCATCACCTCGTCAGCGCCGCCACCCTGCGGCAGACCGCGCTGCAACTCTCGGCGCGCGGCGCGCGGATAGCGTATGGAGGCCGCATTTTCAACATCCACGCCGGTTTGCAGGGGGGCATTCCCGGCCATTTCCTGGGCGAGCGGCTGGATGCTGCCATCGAAACCATCGAACGGCTGCTGGTGGATTTCCCTGCTCCCGCGCCAACCGATGTCGTTTCGCAGGGATACGCCGAAACCTTGCGGGCCTTCATCCTGAAGCGTCCCCTGGTCGAAGCGGCCATCAATCAGCATTTCCAGGTCGGTGAAATGCCGCCCGAATACCTGGAGACGGCCAATCGCTACTTGGGCAATAACATTGTGGCTGCGCTCCAACTGGGCAACATCGAATACCTCAACAGCGAAATCGAATGGCTGGTTCACATGCTCAAGAGTCACAATCAGCCGGTTGATTCGGTGCGGGTTTACCTTTCACATTACTCCAATGCGTTGCGCAAGCACCTTGGCGAACAGGGCGACCTCGTTGTGCATTCGATTGAATCAAATCAATCGTAGCTCGGGACAAGAAAGGACAAGCTATGACCATTCATATTGTCACTGACAGCACCTGCGACCTGTCCGAGGATAGCGTCCACAAACTCGGCGTCACCGTCCTGCCGCTCAACATCCACATCGGCGAAACTGCCTACAAGGATGGAGTCGATATCAGCCGCGAGGAGTTTTACCGAAGGCTGCCCGTGCTGGACCCGTTCCCAAAAACCGCCTCGCCCAGTCCGGCAGGGTTCGAGAAACTCTATCACCGTCTGGCTGACGAGGGAGTCAAGGCCATCCTGTCGATTCACATTTCCGAAACCCTCAGCGCCACTGTCAATGAAGCCCGTATCGCCGCCGAACAGTTCAC
>DAOUAZ010000392.1:0-2635 GCA_034432975.1 Anaerolineales bacterium
GGGTTTACCTACATCGCCCCCCTGCCCGACAACTGGATTGGTACTGGCGTTGTGACTTCTAATCAACCCATCGTCACCATTGGGCGGCCACACATTGGCAGCCCGGCGCAAGTCAGCGCCTATGCAGGTTTTGGAACAGGCTCGAGCACAGCCTACCTGCCCATGCTCTTCAAAAAGGCTTTCGGCGGTTCCTATAGCAGCGCTTTCTATGTCCAAAACACCAGCGGAAGCGCGACAGCAGCCTACGCCATCACATACTATAACCTGGATGGAACTGTGGCCTGTACCGTCAACGACAGCCTGGTCAAAGGCTCATCCAAAGGTTACTGGGTTCCGTCTGAAACCTGCCTGACAGATGGCTGGGTCGGCGGCGCGGTCATCGCATCCAATAACCCCATCGCAGTGGTTGGTCGCCCCCACGTCGGCAGTGAAGTGATGTCTTACAACGGCCTGCAAAGCAGCGGCATCACAGCCCACCTGCCCATGTTGTTCCGGGCGGCATTCGGCGGCTCGTACAATGCGGCCATCTACATCCAGAACACAAGCAATGTCGCCACAACCTTCAGCATGTCCTTCTATGGTGAATCGGGCGCGCTCACTTGCGCAATGACCGGCCAAACTATCGCGGCGCACGGCATCAAGAACTACTGGCTGCCCACCCAAACCTGCGTCCCAGCTGGCTGGTCAGGCGGCGTCACCATCACATCTGACCAAGACCTGGTTGCGCTGGCCCGCATCCATGTCGGCGCGCAAGTTACAACATACTCCGGTTTCAACGCTACTGACAACCAGGCTTATGTACCGATGGTCTTCCGGCGCGCCTTCGCCGAAAGATATGCTTCGGCCCTCTATATCCAGAACGTCTCCGGTAACCCTGCCACCGTGACCATCAGTTACCGCAAGAACGACGGCACCGAAACTTGCTCCGAAGTCATCAACCTGGCGGCGCGCGCGGCTGGACGCCTGTGGACACCCACGCAAGCCTGCATCCCCGATGGCTGGGCGGGCGGCGCGCTGATTACCTCCACCCAAAACGTGGTAGTCGTTGGGCGTTCGCACCTGCTCAACACAGGTGAAGTGGCCGCCTACCCGGGCAGCAACCAGGCTTTCAACCAGGCATACCTGCCCATGTTGTTCAAGACCGCCTTCGGTAACTATCAGTCGGCCATGTATGTACAGAATGTATCTGGCACTCCTGCCAATGTCGTCATCACCTTTAACGATGCTGCTGGCGTGGCCAGTTGCGTAGTTCAAGAAACCCTGCCGGCTTATGCCAGCAAAGGTTACTGGCTGCCCAACGTTTGCAAGCCATAAACACCAATAAACAAAACATGCTGCGACGTATCGTCGCAGCATGTTTTGTTATAAAATATCAGTTCTACCATTTTCAACGGGAAAACCCGCAGGGCCAGCCTTCTGGGCATAACCAGATGCGATTTTTCAAACAATTCTGGCGAAAAATAATCGTTTTTCGCGCAAGGCAGGTCGCCCCGGCCATCCATCAAAAATAGAAACGACATAACTTCCTCCATAAACCATGAAACACAAACAAAAACAAAAAGCAGCCAAAAAAACAATAACAACGCCCCTCCTGTTTGCCGGAATCGTGGTCACTCTGGCCTTTGGGGCATTCCTGGTTTGGGGCATCCCTTACTTTTTCAAAAACCCAAATGTGACCGGCATCAATTCCCGGCTCGCAGCGCAAACTTACCGGGCCAAAGTCGTAGAAATTATCGAATCCAGGCCCATCAACATGGGCAGCAAAACGCAAACCTACCAACGCGCAAACATAAAGGTTTTGGATGGGGAATATGCCAATGCCCTCATGGAAATTGAATATGGAAGGTTCCGCATCCACAACGACGAACAAATCCTTTACCCAGGCGATGAAATATTCATCAAAGTAGGAATCAACCCCAACGGAATGACTCAGGCTTTCTTCGTAGATTTCGCGCGAGAAAAATACCTGTTCGGCCTGCTGCTCGTATTCATTGCCGCCGTTATCTTGATGAGCCGCGGCAAAGGCATTCGCAGCCTCTTCGCATTGGCCTTTAGCCTGCTCGTCATCATAGGCTATATCATTCCACACATCCTATCGGGCGAAGAACCTGTGCGCATCAGCCTGATTGGCTCAGGTATCTTGCTCGGCGTCTCGCTCTACATCACCTACGGCTGGACATGGAAAACCCACGCTTCAGTCATCAGCATGATGCTGGTACTAACCATTACCGGCACGCTGGCCGTCCTCTTTATGCAAATTTCACGCCTGACCGGAATGGGAAGCCACGAATCTCTCTCGCTGCTCCTTGCATCCGATGCGCAAATCAACCTGCGCGGCCTGCTGCTGGGCGGAATCATTATCGGCTCGCTAGGCGTATTAGATGACCTCGTAACAACGCAATCATCGGCAGTGTTCGAACTGCACCACACCGACCCTCGCCTTAAATTCAAAGCCCTGTTCCAAAAAGCAATGCGAATCGGCCAAGACCATGTCGCCGCCACAGTCAACACCCTGGTACTGGCCTATGTTGGGACATCACTGCCATTGCTGCTATTATTTACCCTGGGGAGCGGGAATTATGGCTACTTTATCAGCCTGGAATTTGTAACCGAAGAAATCGTCCGCACATTGGCA
>DAOUAZ010000393.1:0-9084 GCA_034432975.1 Anaerolineales bacterium
CCGCCCGCAGGGCAGGGGCGGGTGGGGGCTGGGGTTCGCGGCCACTCAGTTCCGATATTCAAGATGTGCGGCTGATTTTACACGGGTTTCAAGATTCAGGGGCTTAAAAAACGCGCCGGTCAGCAAGCAAGACCAGGATACAGGTTTCGCGTTGCCAGGATGCGACAGTCTCATTACAAAAACAAAAACGCCCTGCGGCAGGACGTCGCAGGGCATCTGGCAAGACCAATTGATTATACCGCCGGGGTAACTTGCGACGATTTTGCCTGCGGCCACAAACCGTAATACGCAAGGAAAGCAATCGCCACATACATCACTGTTTTCGGTATCATCAACATCCCCACAACGGGAACCTCCCGCGAGAACAGGATGACCGGGATAAAGAACAGGTACGAAAATAAGACACAATATGCTATCCAGCGAAAAAGACGGTCCTTGGCCGAGATGGCCTCTCGAAGGTAGAGATAAACTACCCCAAGCCCAAGCACAATCAAAAAGGAATTACGGAAAGGCCCCCAGAAAGCGGGCGAAAGCGGATTCCCCCAATCGTTTTGAGGGAACAACATCACAATAAACCGCATTGGGACGGTTGCCAGCAAGAAATACTCGAACCAACCATACGTTCGGCTGTATCGAATACGCCAGGTGTCGAGCATAATCACATAAAACAATGTGACCGTAATTGCAGTAAACAGTGTTCCAATGCTGACCAACCCATAATTTTTTTCGAGGCCGCCCAGCCAATAGGCTATCACCCGAAACCCAACGTGGCCTGTATCGCCCAGCGCAAGCAGGAAGAAGGCCCAACGGAAGCGGTTTGCAACCGGCAGGTTAATTGCCTTGACTTCCCCCATGCGCCCGGACATGATTGAGACCAATATCCAAATTACAACCAAATAAACCACATTGAACCCGATTTCGACATACATGCGCATATTTTCAGGCATAACCAACCTCGCTCCAATGAAATGATATTCTAGTTATACAACGGCTTAAAACTTAACAAAAGTTACATTAGTCACTCATTCTCGAACAATTTTCACTCCCTGCCAGGGCAACCCAATATTCAAGGCACTGCGCGCCGTTCATTATCCCCCGAAAGTCCTATCGGTGATACAATTCGCCGGAAACATTCAAGGAGTATATCAATGACAGATATCCCCGAATCAGTCCGTTTTTTGCACGAAGTCGAAATCGGCCTGGGAGCCTGGGCCTGGGGGGACAGACTGGTATGGGGCTATGGCAAAGGCTATACCGACACCGAGGTGGAAGAAGGCTTCCGCGTATCGCTTGAAAACGGCGTGACCCTGGTCGATACCGCCGAGGTCTATGGCAATGGACGCTCGGAGCGGCTGCTCGGACAATTCCTCAAGAAAACCGACCAGCCGGTTATCGTGGCGACCAAGTTTTTCCCCATGCCCTGGCGCATCCGGCGCGCTTCGGTCACGCGCGCCCTGCGCCACAGCCTGGAACGGCTCGACCTGGAACGGGTCGACCTGTACCAGATTCACTGGCCCAGCCCCATCGTTCCCATCGAGCAGTATGTGGAAGGCTTGGTCGCGGCGCGCCGCCTGGGACTGACCCGCGCAGTGGGCGTCTCCAACTATGACAAAAACCAGATGCAGCGCGCCGTCACCACCCTGGCCCGGCATGACATCCCGCTCGCCTCGAACCAGGTGGAATTTCACCTGCTCAACCGCCGGGTAGAGAAAAACGGGCTGCTGGCCCGCTGCCAGGAACTCGGCGTGCGCCTGATTGCCTACTCCCCACTGGCAATGGGCCTGCTGACAGGCAAATACTCCCCAAAAAATCCCCCGCCCGGCATGCGCGGCGGTAAGTACGGCGGGATACTGAAAGACATCCAGCCGCTCATCCACCTGATGACTGAAATCGGGCAGGATTACGGCGGCAAATCGCCGGCCCAAATCGCCCTCAACTGGGTCATCTGCAAAGGCGCACTGCCCATCCCCGGCGCAAAAAACGTTCGCCAGGCCGAGATGAATGCCGGGGCTGCCGGCTGGCGCCTGACAACAGAACAGGTCAAGGCGCTGGACGAGGCCAGCGATAAGTTTACGAAATAACCAATAGTACGCTGCTCGACCTCCAAGTCGCACAAAACGCGGATACAATAAGGCATCCGCGTTTGACTTTAAACTTGGTACGCGAAGTTCATTTCTCAGCCGCGCCCTGCATATATGACTAGGAGAACATCATGCTATTCGGATTTGACCTCGGACGCCTGCTCTACTCTCCCGTCGAAAACAGCGAAGCCCGCAAGAACTTCCTGGTTGGCAGTCTGGTGATATTCGCCAGTTTCATCATCCCCATCATCCCCTACCTGCTCGCCATCGGCTACGTCATGCGCATCATGCGCCAGGTCATCGAGGGCGAAACACCGCGCATGATTGCCTGGGATGACTGGGAAGGAATGCTCAAAGACGGACTGAAACTGTTCGGCGTGCGGTTCGTGTACAGCCTGCCGCTGCTGTTGGTCTTCCTGCCGTTCATGCTTTTGTTTTTCATCACGCCCTTCCTGGCCGCCGTCCTGGAAAACGAGAACATCTTTTTCCTTACGTTCATCGTCTTTCCGGTTTTCATGGTCTGCCTGGTACCCTTCAGCCTGGCATTTGCGCTCATCATCCCGGCCCCCGAAGCGCACGTGGCCGCCACGCGGGAGTTCAGCGCAGGCTTCCGCCTCGGGGAATGGTGGCCCATCTTCCGCAAGAACATCGCCGGGTTCCTGGTCGCCTTCCTGGTCATTTACGGGGTCAGCATGGTGGTTTCGATTGCCTTCCAAATTATGTTCATGACCGTCATCCTGACCTGCCTGATGCCCTTCATCCTGCCCGCCTTCTCGTTTTACCTGCTCCTGGTGCAGCACACCCTGTTTGCCCAGGCCTACCGCGAGGGACGGGAGAGACTGACCACCGCCTCGCGCTCGAACGGCTAAAAAGCGAAACCAACGCAGGCATCTACCCTTACAGGTACATCGCGCAAGAACGGGAGCAAATACCATGGACAGAAACGGTTTTTTTATCGCCGCCGGAATCATGCTCGTCATAGGCGTTCTCTTCGCCGGAGTAGCGGGCATCCTCTTCTACCAGGACTACGCGCTCGAAACGAACGGAGTCCAGGTCGAAGGCACGGTCATCAGCCTGTTGATGAGCCAGGACGACGACGGCTCCACCTCCTACGCGCCGGTCGTGCGCTTCACCTCCCAGGGCGGGCGCGAATTTACCTTCACCGGAACGGTCTACTCCAGCCCGCCCGCCTACCAAACTGGTCAGAAAGTGACCGTCCTCTACCCCATCGACCGGCCCGGCGATGCCAAAGTCAAAGGCGAAGGCAGCCTGCTCATGATAATCTTTGGAATCGTGGGCGGCTTCGAAATCCTGCTCGGCCTGTTTCTTGGCGGCAAAGCCATGCTGGCCCAAATTCGGGGAGAATAATGCGCCCGCTCGAAATCGCTCTCCCGCTCCTGCTCGCGCTCTACCTGTGCTGGCCGCTGCTCCACCGCCGCCGCCCGCCCGCGCTCGGCATCCTGCCGACCTTCACGCTGATTGTCATGATTACCCACAACCGCGTCGAAGGTATGCGCTGGCAGATGTTCCCGCTCTACGCCTTTACCGTGCTGGTGTTTTTCATGAGTCTCCCCGCTTTTTTGCGGGCGCGCGGCGAGGGAGAGACTCTCGTCCGCCCAACAGGATACAGGCTGTTGGGACTCATCGCGGCACTCGGCTTGCTGGCCGTTTCGACGGCGCTGCCCGCGCTCCTGCCTGTTCCCTCCGTCCCCGCCCCGCGCGGCCCTTACGCCGTCGGCACGTTCACCCGTCTGCTGGTAGACCAGGCCCGTCCCGAAATCTACTCTGGCAGGGATGAACCCCGCAAACTGATGGTGCAAGTCTGGTACCCGGCCCAGTTGCCGCCGCTCGAAGCCCAACCCGCCGCCTGGATGCCCGACGCGAAAGTTGTCGCCCCCGAAATCGCCGAATACATCGGCCTGCCGCGCTTTTTCCTCGACCACCTGGCCCTGGCAAAAACATCTTCTTACGAAAACCTGCCGCCGGCGCGCGAGGGCAGCCCCTACCCGCTGCTGGTCTTCGTTCACGGCTGGAATGGATTCCGCCAACAGGGCACTTTCATCATGCAAGAACTGGCTTCGCAAGGCTACGTCGTCGCCTCGCTCGACCTGCCCTACGGCGCGCGGATGGTCGTCTTCCCCGACCCCGCTGGGAAACGCGGGGCAGGTGGAAGCGTTGCCCCCAACAACCCCGCCGCCCTGCCGCCCTCGCGCAGCCTGCCCCAGGACGAATACGAAGCCATCATCCGCATCCTGGTCGGCCAGTGGTCAGCAGATATTGGCTACACGCTAGATATACTCGAAACAATGAACACCGACCCTGCCGAGCCGCTGAACAGCCTGCTCGACATGGACAAAGTTGGCATTTTTGGTCATTCCACCGGCGGCGGGGCGGCCATCCAGTTCTGCGGCACAGACGCGCGCTGCAAGGCCGGCCTGACCTACGACGCTTTCATGCGCCCGGTCCGCCTGGACGTGCTGGAAAACGGCGCGCCCCAGCCATTCCTGTACCTGTTCAGCGAGTTTTGGCCTTCCGAACGCAATACCGAACTGTTCGAGGATTACTATCGCCGCGTTCCTGCCTCCAACCGCGTCATCACCATCCTGGGCGCCGACCACTACGACTTCACCGACCTGCCCGCCCTCTCCCCGCTCGCGCCCCAACTCGGCCTGAAAGGCCCCATCCCCGGCGCGCAGGTGCAAAAAATCCTGATGGATTACACCCTGGCCTTCTTCGACCTGGCCCTGAAAGGAAAACCCACTTCGTTGCTGGATGGGCCTTCGCCAGACTACCCCGAAACGCGCTTCGACCGCTGATAAACGATGAATATCTCTCCTTCACGCTCCTGGCTGGGAATCATCCTGCTTCTCGACGCTGCCGGGTTGGGCTGGGCCGCCCTGGTTCTCTTCCGAGTCTCGGGCGGCAGCGAGCGCGCCCTGCTCTTTGGTCTCTCGGCGCAAAGCCTGCTGCTGATTGGGCTGACCCTGCTGGCCGCATTTGGGTTTCTGACTATCGGCCTGCTCACGCTGCGCGGGAAATTCCATGCCAAACGATTGATTCGCGCCCTGCTCCAATACCGGGCCTGGAGCATCGGCCTGCTGGCAATTATCGCGCTGGCCGGCTGGCTGCTGGCCTGGACGCCCGCGGAGCGATTCGGCGGCAATTACTACTACGCCCTGCGGCTGATTCCGCTGGCAGGCTGGCTGTCGTTTGCCTGCGGTACCTTCGCGCTGTTCCTGTTTGCCGCGCGGCGCGGAATCGACGTGGCGAACGGGTGGGATACGCTCCGCCAAAATCGCGCAATCTTCCTTGTAAGCGTGACCGCGCTCCTGGCTTTCGCGCTCATCGCCTGGCTGGCCTCCCAGCGGATTGTGGGAATGAACCCGGAGGAGGAAGATTTCTGGTACGGGGCGGGCGTTCCGGTGCTGGCCTGGCAGGTTTTAACGGCCATTCTGCTCGGGTTGGGGGCCGCCTGGGGCGAGAAAAAGTTCCTGCATAACGGAGCAAAGGAGACAGTGGGGGGCGTCCCGGTCGATGTCCTCGTTTTCATTGTCTTTTGGGCAGTGGCCGGATTCCTGTGGGCGCAGGCTCCCATCGCATCCAATTTCATGATTTCACAGCCCTACCCACCCAATTTTGAATATTACCCTGCCGCCGATGGGGAGAATTACGACCTGGCCAGCCAGTACGCGCTGATTGGGCAGGGCTTGTTCAACGGCGGGCAAATGCGGGTCTATTTCGAACGCCCGTTGTATTCGGCCTTCCTGTTCTACCTGCACCTGCTGGCCGGACAGGATTTTACGCGCCTGCTCAACCTGCAAGCGTTCCTGTATGGCGTCTTCCCGGCCCTGGCGTACCTGATTGGAAAGAACCTGCACAACCGGGGCGCGGGTATGGCGCTGGCAGTTGTGCTGACCCTGCGCGGCCTCAACGGATTGGAAACGGGCGGTATTCTCGATAATGCCACCCAGAAGATGTTCCTGACGGAGTTCCCCACTGCGATTGGCCTGGCGCTCATCCTGCTGCTGACGATTCGCTGGGCGCAGCAGCCGCAAGGCCGCTGGCAACTGGCCGGTTGGATTGGCGGCTGTATTGGGCTGTGGGGATTCGTGCGCCCGCATATCGCCTTCCTGCTGCCGGTTGCCATTTTCCTGGCGGTTGGGTTGTACTTTCGCCGGAAGCGAATCGCCGCGGCGCTTGCAGGGTTTGTTCTCCTGGCCTACCTGGCCGCCACCATGCCCTGGATTCAGTTCAATGGCAGCGGCATGTCGCTGGTCAGCATGTACTTGTGGAGGGCGCAGGCCATCATCCAGGAACGCTTTCACTGGCCGCAGCCCCAGCCAGGCGGCTCGCTCGCGCCCCGGCAGGTTGCCAGCGTTGGGCTGCCTGGAGATTTCGTGGAAATGCGCTCGAAGCCATTGTCCGAATTTGCGCTCGACCATCTCCTGAACAACCTGGCCCTTTCCACGCTATCCCTGCCCGCCACCCTGGAAAATCTCGATCTGGTAACAACCATCAAACAATCGGAAACGTTCTGGAGTCCCTATTGGGATGGCGCGCTCAGTTCCTCGGCTCACATTCTCCTACCCATCAACCTGATTTTGGTTGCCCTGGGGGTTGGCCTGGCCTGGCGGCGCACCCGCCTTATCGGGCTGTTCCCGCTCGCGGGAATGTTCATCTACTTCGGCATCAACAGCCTGGTGCGGACTTCAGGCGGGCGCTACCTGGCGCCTGCTGACTGGGTTGTGATTCTGTATTATGTGCTTGGGCTGGCTGCCCTGTTCGAGGTTGCAAGTGCCTGGCTTGGGAACCGGGTGTCGCCGCCCCCAGCCAATTTGCAAGCCGATGGCGCCAAACCAGCCTGGCATGGGCTGGCCGTGCTGACAATGGCGGCCGCGCTTGGGGGGCTCATCCCACTGGCGAACCTGTTCTATCCGCCGCGCTACGAGCGATTAGATACATCCCAAATTGCGGCAAAACTCGACAACCAGCCTCTCCTCCAGTTCGGAATGGGCGCAGTAGAAAGACAATCCTTCCTGGAACAAGGGCAGGCAATCCTGCTGGAGGGGCGCGTGCTCTACCCGCGCTACATCTGGCGCGGGATCAACCCGGTCATTCCCGGCCACCTGCTCAGCCACAAACCTTATTCGCGGATGGCGTTCACTGTCATCGGAAGGCACGGGCATGCGGCGGTGGTACTGGTGACGGGCGATGAGTGGTTCGACTTTCCGCACGCGACCGATGTGCTGGTGATTGGATGCCTAAACGAAGCATTCGTAGATGCCTGGGCGGTCATCCTGCCGGAACTTGACGCAATTTACATCCGCCAGCCCGAAACACCGCCCCGCTGCCCGCTGCCCGAACCAGTCTGTGATAATAATGGTTGGTGCAGGTATGAATAATCGCCCACAAGGTAATCTGGAGTCCAAAATCGGGAGATTTTGGACTCCAGGTTCGAGCCGGGCTGCCCCTTGACTCGGCTCCCTTTTTTTGTTATCATAATTTAGGATAACCTAAATTATATTTTAGCCATGAAAGAACTTCTTACCCAAAACATCCAGGACTACCTGAAGCACATTTACGCCCTGACAGAGCAGGGCGGCGCAGCCTCCACCAATGACCTGGCGGCGCGGCTGGGCATTGCGCCCGCTTCCGTAACCGGGATGATTCAGCGGCTGGCAGGTTCCACGCCCCCGTTGGTCGATTATCGCAAGCACCAGGGCGTGACGCTCACCCCGCAGGGTAAAAAAGCCGCCCTGGAAGTGATTCGCCACCACCGGTTGATGGAAACCTACCTGGTAACGATGCTCGGTTATTCGTGGGATACCGTTCACGAAGAAGCCTGCCGCCTGGAACACGTCATCAGCGAGGAATTCGAGGCCAAAATCGCGGCAGCGCTCGGCCACCCAACCTATGACCCGCATGGCGAGCCAATTCCAGATGCCGAACTGCGCCTGCCAGCCGACACCAGCAGTCCCCTCAGCGCGCTAAGAACGGGCCAAAACGCCGTTATTTTACGCGTGCGGCCCGATGACCCTGATCTTCTCCGTCACATGGACGAACTTGGCTTGATTCCGGGAACAAAACTTTCGGTAAACAGTTATTCTCCCTTTGACCAAACCCTTGGTATCCAAATCGATAATCACACTACCAGGGTTATCGGATTGGCAATTTCAAGCCGAATATTTGTAGAAGTTCAAACACTTTAGGAGTAGCCCATGAACCATGAAACCGTTTTTCGCCTGATTGCTTTCGCCATATTCTTTGTCGGCGTTGGAATTTCGATTTACTTTCGCCACAAGGCCACCCGGGAAACCGGCGAAGCCATCTCCCGCAACGTCGATGGCAAACTCCTGATGAACATCATCCGCCTCGGCGGACTGGTTCTCTGGCTGAGTCCGATGCTCTACCTCCTCAACCCGGCCTGGATGGCCTGGTCGAAAATAGGTTTATCCGAAGGACTGCGCTGGCTTGGCGTCGGTCTCGGCATCTTGTGCAACCTGGGAATCTACTGGCTGTTCAGCAGCCTCGGCAGCAACATCACGCCCACCAGTGCCACGCGCAGAGAACACAAACTTGTCACCAGCGGCCCATATCGCTGGGTGCGGCATCCGCTTTACACGATGGGTTCGGCGCTCTTCGTCTCCTTTGGGCTGGCGGCCGATAACTGGTTCATCGCCGCGCTCGGTCTGCTGGCATTCATCGTCATGGCGATTCGCACGCCCACAGAAGAAGCCAACCTGATCGAAAAATTTGGTAACGAATACCGCGAATACATGAAAAACACCGGCGCATTCCTGCCAAAACTATTCTGATTTCCTGTACCACGAGTATCATCATGATTAACTTTCCACAACTTCTTACCGATTCAGCCGTTTATGTGGCCATTGCCACCATTCTCCTGCTTGGTTTGGTGCTATACAACCCTCGCCTGATGCTCCAGGATTACCCGCCCGCCATCAAGAAAACAGAGACCGAAAAGCGGCAAAGCACCCTGCTGGGA
>DAOUAZ010000394.1:0-3845 GCA_034432975.1 Anaerolineales bacterium
CAAGTGGCTGAGAACCATCAACAAAACGGTCTCGATTTGGGAGACCAACAGAGACGACATAGAGAAGGACGAATCTGCCCTGTTCGACGTGTTGTTTCTGGCGCAATCCCCTTTTTCACCCGAAGATGCGCTCGAAGAACAGGTGACCAGAAAACTCATCTGGGAAGCGGCGCGGAGTAATTTTTCAGAACTGACCGAACGCGAGCAGGAAATTATCCTCTTGCGCTATGAACAAAGCTACACCCTCGAAGAAATAGCGCAAAAATTCCACATCAAACGGCCCAGAGTTCACCAGGTTCTGGCCGCCATTCATCATAAATTGCGCAAAAGCGCAAAATTGGATGAACTATGATACCTACCGATACTGGAAAGCCACAACATAGCAGCCCTCATTCCCCTTCAAACGAGCGTTCAGGCAACCCTGGCTGGATTGAGCTCCCTGTCCAGCCAGGGAGCAAGCCTTTGGAAAAAAATCTAGCCAAGAAAGGAGAAGATAGAACTAAAATTGTGTTACACGTTAAGCGAAAACCCGTAAAGTATATAATTCACAACAAGGAGAAAGGAGAAATTCGTGAAACACCCAAACCCCCTATGGATGAACAACAAAAGATTAGCGCATTAATTGGGGCTGCCCGGTTGGCACCGAAGCGGGGATGCTATTACCAGCCTGGCCCAAACCCAAACCCCAGAGAACAACTGGGAATCCGCGTCAATATCCTACGCCGGCAAAAACAAAAAACTTTGATCTATATAAGCGAGAAAACAGGTTATCCATTAAGAGAATTAGTGGCATTCGAAGCCGGGGTTTTAACAGAAGTAAAAATGTTGGAAATGCTGCCTGAAATTCTCTCCGCGCTTGACTGCAATACGGTACACCCGCCCATCGTTCTCACCCGGTTTCATTCCATGTCCTGAAGAATTACCTGCTCATCCAGAAGCGGCTCTCACAAGAGAGCCGCTTCTGCGCTTAACAAACAGGTTGCAAATTGCTCTACCGAATTAGATAAGGGTGCATTTCATTTGAGTTGAAAGCAGAGCCGAGGGTCGAGTAGCCGGTGATTTTCCGGCGTACACCTGCACTTGTAGCGCAGGCGCAAGTGTCGAGACCCGGAATCGGTGGTTTCGATACGGCGACTGAAGAACGTCGCCTGCTCAACCACCTGCAATAACTGAAATGAAACACACCCATTAGATAAGACACAGGAGATATTTTTATGACAAAGGCAAACCTGTTGCTCGCAACCGCCCTCTTTGTTGTTACTACAATACGGGTTCATGCTGCCCCTGCGCAATTAACCGTCCTGTTCCTGGTTGACAACTCTGGCAGCATGAAAACCAGCGACCCAGCCAGGTTGCGCTTCACTGCCATAGAGATGATTACCACCCTGCTGGATGCGAACGACTGGCTGGGTGTGCTCGTTTTTTCCACGACTGCCCAACGACTTACCGACGGGTTGATTCCCCCGCAAGAATTTCCCGGCCTGCCGCCCCTGGCTCCGCAGGGATATACCGACATCCAGGCCGCGCTGCTGGAAGCCGCCAGATTGCTCGAGGGCAGTCCCGCCAGCCGCCGCACCGGTATCATCCTCCTAACGGATGGCAAACCCGAAATCGAAAATCCCTACCCGGCCTACGCACAGGAAACCCTCGACCTGGCCGGCAGCCTGGGCATTCCAATCTACGCCATTGCCCTGACTTCCCAGGCCGACGTCTCCTTTCTGGAACGCCTGGCAGCCGCCAGCGGCGGACAGGTTTTTCCCGCCAGGAATGCCTCGGATTTGTTGGAGGCCTACCTGCGCGCCTTCAATGTCATCCAGGACCGTACTATCCTGGGCGAAGGGGCCGGGAATGCGCCGCTCGAGATCGACCCGGCCCTCGCGCCTTATATCCCAAAAGCCAGTTTCGTGTTGGGAAAGCCGGAGGGAACGCGGGCGGCGCTGCTCGACCCCAACGGGCAGGTTGTTACGGCTGCCATGCCCGGCGTGACCATCCACGAGAATCCGCGTTTCCTGGTCGTCACCGTGCGTCAGCCTCAGGGTGGGGCATGGCAATTCCAGGTTTCCGGCGCTGGGGCGGCCCGCGCCGTGCTGTATTCGCGCCTGCGCGCGCAGGTCATCTCCCCTCGGGGACTTCAAAAACTGGGCGGCCCAGTCCCCATCGTCGTCCGGCTGGTGGAGGAACGCGCGGAGGGACAACCTGTCACCATTATCGGCGAAGCCGCTTTTACAGGCGAAATCACCCGCCCGGATGGGTGGCGCGAAAGCCTGGACCGCTTCTACGATGACGGCACGCATGGCGACCTGCTGGCCGGGGATGGCGACTTTACCCGCCTGTATGCCGGGGCTGACTTACCCGGCCAGTATCGAATCGTCATCACTGGCCGCAAAGGGGCCGTGCCGGTTGCCCAGGAAATGACTTTCGAGGCAGCTGACTTCCCACACCTGGTCATCTCTGCGCCATCCGGCAAATACGAAATTCTCGATACCATGATTCCGCTCATTGCAAAACTCACAGGAGGTGTGCTGGAAAAGGGGGAAGTGCTGGCCCGCGTCACTGCGCCCTCCGGCAGGCAGGTTGAAATCCTGTTGGAAGGCCAGGCGGAGGAATACGCGGGCAGTTTCCTCCCGGAGGAAAACGGCCCGCACAGCGTCCAGTTCGAGACGCGCGAGGCCCTTTATCGCGGCGCGCCCTTTTGGGAGGCAGCCCGGTCGGAATTTACCGTCCACCTCGCGCGCGGGGTGACGGCTGGCGCGCCCCAGGCCCAGGTCATAATGGCCTGTTTTGAGCCAGCGCCGCGTATCACCATCTCCCTGCCTATTGCCAGCCTGCGCCAGGAACAAATCGAGCTGGCTGTAGATGGGTTTGTCGCCCAGCCCGCTGCATTCAGCCTCCAGCCAGGCGAGCAAACCCTGGTTTTCGACATTTTCCCACTAGACGGGAAACCAAGCGGCGAGGAAATTCACGCCAACTTGCGGCTGGGCCTCGCGCCTGGAATTCCGCTCCAGCCTGGCGCTCTCCTCCCGCTCCAGTTCGACATCCCCTCACCTTGGGCGCGCTGCCGCCAGACGCTGACCTGGAGTGGATTGGGGCTGCTTGGCTTATTGCTGGGCGGCGTCTTGCTGACTGTGAAAATCCGCCGCGCCTCAGCACCTGCGCTGGTGAGCGGCACGCTGCGCTGGTGGCGGGCAGACCAATCCCCGGCGGAAGCGCGCGAGTGTGACCTGACGGCCCTCGCCAGACCCGCCCTGCGGATTGGCAGCCAGGCTGATTGCGACCTGGCGCTGCCGGAAAGCAGCCTGGATAGCGAACATGCCCTCCTGTTGGCCGAAATCTCCGAAAACGGCCTCCAGGTGGTCTTGCAGCCGGTCGGCATGGTACGGAAAGGGTACGCTGCTTTGCAGGGCCGCATTCCGCTGGGGCATGGCGACATCTTTTGCATGGAGGGTCTTAATTTTCAATACCTGAGCGACTCAGGTGAGTAGACCCTTCGACTTCGCTCAGGGCAAAAAAAGGAGGTCCCCGATGGCAACCGATATTCGTTTTGAACCCACCCTGTTCCTGCTGCTCGGCACCAGTTCCGGGCAGGTTGGCTGGCGGCTGAAAGAACTGCTGCGCCGCGCTTATGGCGACATTCCCATCCTGCGCTTCCTGTGGGTGGACGCCGATGCCACCCTGGATGCCGACCTGGCGCCCTGGTTTTCGAGCATCGAGCGCGCCGAACTGGTCGGTTTCAACGGCGACGCGGTGCTTGCCAACCTGAACAACTTCCCGGCCATCAAGGCCTGGTGGCCGCGCGAATCACGTCTCAAGGCTGGGTTCATCCATCGCGGCGCGGGACAAACGCG
>DAOUAZ010000395.1:0-2245 GCA_034432975.1 Anaerolineales bacterium
CTGCGGTACGCGGTACGCATGTCCCCCCCGCCTTCAGGCGGTGAACCCACAGGCTAAAGCCTGCGGTACGCATGTCCCCCCCGCCTTCAGGCGGTGAACCCCTGCGGTACACATGGAGATTACCAGGTATGCCCATCCCCCTCAACCCCTACATCGCCGGTGACCCGGTCGGCAACAGCGCCGCCTTCGTGGGGCGCGCCGACGTGCTGCGCGACGTGCTGCGCGCGCTGAATAACCCGGCCAAAAACGCCATCACCCTCTACGGCCAGCGGCGCATCGGCAAGACCTCCATGCTGCAATACCTGACCGCGCGCCTGCCCGAAGAAGGCGCCTACCACGCGGTCTATTTCGACTTACAGGACAAAGCCGCCTGGCCCCTGACGCGCCTGCTGGCCGAACTGTCCCGCAAAATTGCGGATACGCTCGGCTGGCCCGCGCCGACCCTCTCGAACGCGGATACCGAACCCTTCCGCGTCTGGATGAAACAGCGCCTGGACGCTTTGGGCGGCGGCCAGTCGCTGGTGCTGCTCTTCGACGAGTTCGACGTGCTGGCCGACCCGCAAACCGGCAGCGCCGCCAGGGAGTTTTTCCCTTACCTGCGCGATTTGCTGGCCCTCGACCCGCTGCGCCTGCAATTCGTCTTTGTCTTGGGGCGCAACATCACCGACCTGAGCAGCCTGGCGCTCTCGGTTTTCAAGGGCATCGAATCGAAGCGCGTCTCGCTGCTCGCCAGGGAAGATACCTTCAAACTGGCGCGGCTTTCAGAGCAGAACGAAAGCCTGTACTGGCCGCAAAAAGCCCTCGAGTCGCTCTACGACCTGACGCGCGGCCACGCCTACCTGACCCAGGCCCTCTGTTCGCAGGTCTGGGAGAGCGCCTACGACGAAGAGCCGGGTTCGCCGCCCAAGGTCACGCCGGGGATGGTCGAAGAAGCCGTCGAACCGACCCTCGATTCCAGCCGCAACATGCTCGAATGGTTGTGGAACGGGCTGGGGCCGGCGGAGAAAGTCGTCAGCGCTGCCCTGGCCGGGGCCGGGCGCGAAGTGGTGGATGAAACCCGCCTGAATGACATCCTGCGCGAGAGCGGCGTGCGCATCCTGATTCGTGAACTGCAAAACGCGCCCCAAATGCTTGCCGATTGGGACATCCTCGAACCGGCCGATGGCGGCCACATTTTCCGGGTCGAGTTGCTGCGCCGCTGGCTGGCGAAATACCACCCGCTCAGCCGCACCCAGACCGAACTCGACCGCATCCTGCCGGCCGCCGATAGTCTCTTCCAGGCTGCCGAGGCTTTTTACGCCCAGGGCAACCTGGAACGGGCCGAAAATCTGTTGGAACAGGCGGTGGGCATCAACCCGAACCACCTGCGCGCCAACGAAATGCTGGCCGAAATTCTGATTGGCGGCGGGCGGCTGGCCGAAGCCCGCGAAAAACTGGAAAAACTGCTCGAATTCGCGCCCTCGGTGGCCCGCCCGCGCCTGGCGCAGGTCTATTTACAGCAAGCCCAGGCCGCCGGTGACGATGCCGCCCGCCTGGCGCTCTATGAAAAAGTGCTCGGGCTGGATGGCGGCAACCCCGAAGCCTGCGCCGGGGTCGAGAAAATCAGACAGTTGGAACGAGAAGAGAAGGAACTGGCCTTCAACTACATCGAAGGCCGCCAGGCGCTTCAGCGCGGCGAATCACAGCGGGCCATCGAATTCCTGCAAAAAGCGGTCGCGCGCCAGCCCGGCTACACCTACGAGCGCGGCAAAGACGCCGAAAGCGCCGCCGACCTGCTGGCCCGCGCCGCGCGCGAAGATAAACAGCGCCCGCCCGCCTGGCGCATTTGGCTGCGCAACAACCTGGCCCTGGCCGGTTTGAGCGGCACGTTTGTGATTTTGCTGCTGGTGTTCTCGGCCTCCTTTGGCGGCGCGGCCTTCCAGGCGGCGGTCGATGCCCGCGTTGGCGTTTTCGGCACCCTGGCCCCCACCTTTACCCCAACCGCCTCGCTCACCCCCAGCCTGACTCCAACCATTACCCTAACCCCCTCCTCGACACCCACCGCCACCCCGACCAACACCCCCCGGCCCGGCGATGCATCCGCCCCGCGTAAAGCCGATGACATGGTAATGGTCTATGTTCCGGGCGGTACTTTCCAGATGGGGTCGAAAACCGGCGCGAGTGATGAACAGCCGGTTCACAGCGTCACCCTGGACTCCTTCTGGATGGACGAGCACGAAGTCACCAATGTCATGTACAAAAAGTG
>DAOUAZ010000396.1:0-7799 GCA_034432975.1 Anaerolineales bacterium
GCCTGGGATGACTTTACCGGCACCCTTCCGCCCGGCGGGACGGAAAACAGGCCATCATACCTGAAGCGGTTCCTCTCCCCTGAAGAGCCGCCCGCCTGGAACGACTTCACCGAGGCAATGACTCCCGACCAGCCCGAAGACGAACCCGCTTACCCTGACTGGCTGGAAGAAAGCCCCCAACCCGGCGCAGCGTCCACCAAGCCGGACTATTTTGACGACTACTTCACCGGGCGCATCCAGCCTGAAGAATTGCCGATTCCCGGCGAGACGCGCGTCTCGCCGATTCACTCGCAAACCATGCTGCCGCACGGTGGAATATCGCAGCGTCCCAGTCCGCCGCCGCTCTACCCGGAGCCGAATTTTCCCCCGGTCGAACCGGTCGAAGCCATTGACCTGAACGCCACGCGTGTCACCCCGGCAGCGCTGCAATCGACCACCGGTCGCAGGCGCGCCGCGCCCCAGCCTGCCCGCCGAAGCGGTTGGGGCTGTTTTACGCGCTGGTTGGTCATCGGCCTGTTTACGCTGGTTGTGGTCGGTATCCTGGGCGCAATCGCCGCCGTCGCTGCCTACTTTTCCATCGCGGCAGACCTGCCGACGGTCGATGACCTGCGTGCGCGTTCCTCGAAATTCGAGACCACCCGCATCCTCGACCGCAACGGCAACAACTTGTACGAGATTGTCGACCCCAGCGCCGGACGCCGCACCACTGTAAAACTGAGCCAGATTTCCCCTTACGTCGTCGCAGCCACCATCGCCACCGAAGACAAAGAGTTCTACAACCATCCCGGTTTTGACCCCGTCGCCATCTTGCGCGCCTTATGGGCCAACACCGAGACCGGCGGGCAGGGCGGCGGGGCATCGACCATTACCCAGCAGTTGGCGCGCGCCCTGCTGCTCTCGCCCGAAGAGCGCGCCCAGCGGACGTACATGCGCAAAGTTCGCGAAATCATCCTGGCCGCCGAAATCACCCGCCGCTACAGCAAGGATGAAATCCTGGAACTGTACCTGAACGAAATCTACTATGGCAACCTGGCTTACGGCATCGAGGCCGCTGCCGAAACTTATTTTGGCCCGGCCATCGATGGACAGTTGACCGGCACGCCCAACGGCATCCTGACCGACGACCTGAACCTGGCCCAGGCCTCCTTCCTGGCCGGGCTGCCGCAGTCCCCGGCGGTCTATGACATCCACACCAACCGCATCGCCACTCTCAACCGCCACCGCGACGTCATCGTGTTGATATACACCCTCAGCGCCGATAAAGACTGTATCGAGGTCAGCAACAGCCCGCAGCGGGTCTGCGTCGGCGTGCAGGAAGCCTTGCAAGCCTCGCAGGACATCGAAAACTACGCCTTCCCCACTCCCAATATCCAGATGCGGTATCCCCATTGGGTGCAATACATCCGCTCGCAACTGGAAGCCAAGTACGATGCCCAGACCATCTACCGCTCCGGCTTCACCGTCTACACCACGCTCGACCCGGCCCTGCAAGATACCGCCCAGCAGCTCGTCACCAGCCAGGTCAGCGCGCTGTTTGCCGAGGGCAAGAACGTCAAGAACGGCGCGCTGGTTGCCATCCAGCCGCAGACCGGCCAAATCCTGGTGATGGTCGGTTCGCCTGATTTCTATAACGAAGACATCGACGGCCAGGTCAACATGGCGACCAGCCCCACCCGCCAGCCGGGTTCGTCCATCAAGCCGCTGACCTATGTTGCCGCGTTCGAAAAAGGCTGGACGGCCTCCACGCTCATCTGGGATGTCCCGACCGGCTTCCCGCCCTCCGGCGACCCCAACGACTTGCGCGAACCCTATACCCCCCGTAATTACGACGGCAAGTTTCGCGGCCCGGTAACGGTGCGCAGCGCGCTGGCGAACTCCTACAACATCCCGGCGGTAAAAACCCTCTACGAAGTGGGCATTTACGATGACCCCAACACCCCCGCCAAAGAGGGACTGATTGGCATGGCCGAAAAGCTGGGTATTACCAGTTTCACGCGGAACGACTATGGTCTGGCCCTCACCCTGGGCGGCGGCGAAGTCAGCCTGCTGGAGATGACCGGCGCGTTTGCTGTCTTTGCCAATAATGGCACGCGGGTCCCGCCGGTTGCCATTCTGAAAGTGGTCGATAGCGCCGGGAAAGTGGTCGAAGAGTACAATCCGCCGCCCGGCGAGCAGGTCATCCGCCCGGAACATGCCTTCCTCATCTCGTCCATCCTGTCCGACAACAACGCCCGCCGCCCCATGTTCGGCTCGAACTCGGTCCTCAACCTGCCCTTCCCCGCCGCCGCAAAGACCGGAACGACCAACGACTTCCGCGACAACTGGACGATGGGCTACACTCCCGACCTGGCGGTCGGCGTGTGGGTGGGCAACGCCGACTACACCCCCATGCAAAACACGACCGGACTGACCGGCGCGGCCCCCATCTGGGCGCAGTTCATGCAGCAGGCCATCCCGCGCATCACCAACAACCCGACCCCGTTCAACCGTCCGCCGGGAATTGTGGATAAAGTCATCTGCGCTGTCTCTGGCACGGAACCTTCGCAGTGGTGCCCGCAGCAACGCAGTGAAGTCTTTGCCGCCAACCAGCCGCCCCTGCCCGCCAGCGAAGACCTGTGGAAGGAAGCCATCATCGACACCTGGAGCGGCCAGTTAGCCAACAACTTCTGCCGCGATTTCGTCGATAAGAAAATGACAATGAACGTGGGCGACCCCGAAGGGCGATTCTGGCTGCGCCGCTCGGACGAAGGCCGCGCCTGGGCCGAGCAAATGGGCTTCGACCGTCCCATCTTCTTTACGCCCGGCGAAGAATGCGACCGCAACACCCCGCGCGTGACGCTGTCCATCGAAAATATCCGCGACGGCCAGGTTTTGACCGACGGAAAGATGGATGTCGAAATCAGCGCGGACGCGACCGACGGATTTACCATCTGGCGGCTGGAATATGCCGAGGGCGATGACCCGCGCGACGATGACTGGCAACTGCTCATCGAGAGCGACCAGCGCGTGCCGAGCCGCATGAAAGTGGTCAACTGGAACCTGGAAAAAACCGGTAATGCCCGCTTCACCCTGCGCCTGCGCATCGAAAACAAAGATGGCGGCTATGCCGAGAAGGTTATCCTGGTAAAAATCGACTACACCCCGCCCACGCCCGAACCGACGCCCATCCCGCCCACCGAGACGCCGACCCCCATCCCGCCAACATCCACCCCAGAACCGCCTACGGCAACCCCGGAACCGCCCACTGCCACCCCGGAACCGACGGCAACACCCTAACAACGTGGGGCGGGATGGTATCTCGCCGCTGCGCTGGCCGGATAAAACAAACAGCGACCGCTGTATTTGGCGGTCGCTGCGTTTTTGTTCAGCGGCTTACATCATCTCCGGCGCGGTAATTCCCAGCAGGCGCAGGCCGTTCGCCAGCACCTGTTTGGCTGCCGCCACCAGCCGCAGGCGCGCCGTTTTGATGGATTCGCTCTCCGATTGCAGCACCGGCACGGCATGATAAAAACTGTGGAAGGCCGTCGCCAGGTCATAGACGTAAGCGGCCACCAGCAGCGGGCGGTATTCGTTGGCGGCCTGTTGGACCACGTTCGGGAAGCGCGACATCTGCTCGATGAGTTCGATTTCGTGAGTGGTCAATGGATAATCGAACATTCGAGGTTCGAGCATTCGATTATTCGACTTTCGAAGAATTGAATTGGCCCGCACATAGGCATTCTGGATGTAAGGCCCGGTGCGCCCGTCGAAACTGAGCGCGTCGTCGATGTCGAAGACCATATCCTTATTGTTATCCACCGAGAGCATGGAATAGGCCAGCGCGCCCATCCCAACCTTTTTGGCGACGCCCAGCCGTTCGCTTTCCGGCATGTTGGGGTTTTTCTCGGCTATCGCCGCCAGCACGCGCTGGATGGACTCGTCATACACATCCTTGAACAAGACCACCCGCCCGCGCCGGGCCGACATGGCCCCTTCCGGCAGGCTGACGAAGCCATAGCCCAGGTGATAGCATTTCTCGGCCTGTTTGAAGCCCCACAGTTCCAGGATTTTGAAGGCCTGCTGGAAGTGCAAACTCTGGCGGTTATCAACCACATATATCGAGCGGTCGACATGATACTTGTCGAACTTCACTTCGGCCAGCGCCAGGTCTTTGGTCAGGTACAGGGTCGTGCCATCCGAGCGCAAAATGACCGCCACGCGGTATTTTTCCTTCGCCAGGCCGAGTTTTTCGTCGATTTTGACAATCACCGGGCCAGTTGGGCGCTCATCGCTGGCAATCCCTTTCGCAATCAGTTCATCGACAATCTTCTTCGATGGTTCATCGACTTCGCTCTCGAAAAACCACACGTCGATTTTGACATCCATCATCTCCAGGATGTCGCGCAGTTCGATGAGACTCCATTCGCGGGTTTCCTGCCACAGTTGGCGCGCCGCCGGGTCGCCCGCGTCCCATTTTCGGTACATCTCGCGCCGTTCGGCCTCGTATTGTTCGCGCAGGGCGCTCTCTTCGGGCGTTTCGTTCTCTTTTTTGGTCAGCAGGTTGGTCGCTTCGGCGTAAATCTTCAACAGCCACTGCCCGCGCTCGTGAATATCAGCAGGCTCCTGGCCTTTGTAAAACTTCTCGTAGGCCCACAAGACCGTAATCACGCCCAGCCCCAGGTCGCCGGGGTACGGAGCGCGAATCGTCTCGAAACCGGCAAATTCCACAATCCGCGCCAGCGCCTCGCCCAGGATGGTGTTGCGATAATGCCCGATGTGGAAGGAGTGATGGGTATTCGGCTGGGCGTACTCCACCATCACGCGCTCGTTTTTTGGATGTCCGGCCCCGAACCTGCTTCCGTCCGCCAGGGCCGATTCCACCACCCGCTGCGCCACCTCCGCTGTCGAGAAGTACAGATTCAGGTAGCCTTTGACCGCCTCGCCGCGCGAAATACCGGGAACCTGTCCCAGGTTGTCTCGCACCGCCTCGGCAACTTCCTGCGCCCGGGCCGGCACCGGCGTCCCTTTGCCTTTGCCCGCCTTCGCCTCAGCGGCGGCAGTCGCAAAAAATGAGGTGGAAATGCCCCACTCCCCGCTAAACGGGATGGGCATCCACTTCAACTCGGCCAGCGGAATATCGTTGGCCGCGCAATACGATTTGATTTGGGCTTCGATGGCTTGCTGTTCGCGTTCAAACATCCTGGCACCTTTATGGAGTCAAACGACTCCTGACGTTTGACTCAAAAATTGGGAGATTTTGTATCTTCTCAAAAAAATGGGGAAACGTCCCGACACTTGCGCCTGCGCGGCAAGCGCAGGTGAGGTTTGCTTGAAAAACCTGGTTGAGCCGTTCGAACCGCTCGGCTGAGCGCTCGCGGGATGGTGCTTCCCTCCCCAAAATATTGAGAAGATACGAGGTTTTTGAGTCCGGAAGAGAGAAAATAGCGTTTGCGGGAAAGTCCCGCGCTGCTTGCGGGAAAGTCCCGCGCTGCTTGCGGGAAAGTCCCGCCAACTTTGCGGGATTATACCATTCCAACGCTATTGGCTTTTCGTGGCGCGAGATGTTATCTCGCGTTATTCGACTTTCAAAAACTTCTCGGCAGGCGCGCCGCAGACCGGGCAGACGTAATATTCGGGCGATTCCGCGCCGGGTTCCAGGTGTTCCAGCGCATAGCGGTAAAGCGCCTCGTGGACTTTTTCCACTTCGTAGGCCCATTTGAAACTTCTGGTGGCCTTTGTATCGCCTTCGGCTTCCGCATCCGCAATCATGCCGGGATACATGCTGGCGATTTCGTAACTCTCGCCTTCGATGGCGGCTTTCAGGTTCTCGGCGGTTGTTCCAACTCCGCCCAAGGCCTTGAGATGATTGGCGGCATGAATGGCCTCGGCCAGCGTAGCAGCCCGGAACAAATTGGCCATTTTGGGATAGCCTTCCTCTTCGGCTTTTATAGCAAAACTGGTGTATTTGCGGTTGGCCTGCGATTCGCCCGCGAAGGCTTCCTTGAGATGGTCGGTTGTTTTGGATATGGGTTTCTCCTTTTGGAATAAAGATTCTCTCACTATTTTAATCCTTGAAAGCGCGTGGGGCTGGTGATATAATCCGTCCGCCCAAAAGATGGCGGCTGTAGCTCAATGGCAGAGCATCACACTGTGGATGTGAGGGTTGTGGGTTCGAAACCCATCAGCCGCCCCAAACAAAACACCCTCGAAAGAGGGTGTTTTCCGCTTTTTGTGCTAAACTAATTCCAATTCACGCACAGGAGGTATTTATGCCTTTTTTGGATGGGTTCGACGCCCGTTTCATGGTCTTCCAGGCTATGAATTGCCTGGTTCTTCTGGCCTGGCTCGGATTGAGTATCGTCGCCTTGTTTGGGTTGCGCAAAAAGCCCATGAGCGAGACGGCGCGCGTATTGTGGACGTTGGTCATCCTGGCAATCCCAATTATGGGCGCAGTCTCATTCTGGATTATCAATCCAAGCGACGAGACAGGGCCGGATAACAGCGTCGGGTAAATCAAAAACGCCATGCGGGTTGGAAAACTTCGCATAGGCGATTTTGTTCGATGGAGGAAGCCTGGGCGCAGTTTAAAGGTGGGCTTCGAGCCAGGCCTCTACGTCCTTTAACACCTGTTCGCGCTCCGGCTCATTGAAGACCTCGTGATACAGCCCCTCGTACACTTTGAGCGTTTTATCGACGGCGCGGGCTTTTTCGTAGAGCATCTTTGCCCCGCCAGGGTCCACCAGCCGGTCTTCGCTGCCCTGTAACAACAGCAGCGGGATGTGAATGGTTTCCGCTTCCTGTTCGACGCGCCGGATGGCCTTCAACAGTTCGCCGCCGGCTCGGGCAGTGGTTTTTCCATTGTAGACCAGCGGGTCGTTGAGATAGGCGTTTACGACGGCGGTGTCTTTCGAAATTGCGCTGGCCTCCAGCGCCGCCAGTCCCATTGTTGGGGTGATGCCAGCCAGCAATTTCGCCATCAGGATTGTTATCGGGGAAATGTTTTCGGAGATTTTCAGCGCCGGGGCAGAGAGCACCGCGCCTTTCAATTCGTCCTGGTGATCCAACAAGTAGGCCGTGCTGATTAAACCGCCCATGCTGTGTCCGACGATGAACATTGGTTTGCCGGGCTGCCAACCCTGAATCATATCCAAATAAGCCTTGAGCGGCTCGGTGAAATCGCTAAAATGTTCGACATACACGCGAGTTCCGTCTGATTTGCCATGCCCGAGGTGGTCGAGGCTGTAGACGGCATACCCGCGCGGGACGAAGTAATTGACCACATTCAGGTAACGTCCGCTGTGTTCGGCCAATCCATGCGCGATGAACAGGATGGCTTTGGGGGGGCTTTCGGGCTGCCAGTGTTGGTAATAGATGTTTGCGCCTTTTGGGGTTTGGAAACTGCCTTCTGCGTGAATCATGACTGCGTCTCCTTTCGAGGCGATGCTATTTTGTGAGTTTGCAAGACAAACACCAGCAAGGAAGAACGCGGATTTCTGAGAAATACGCTCTGCTCTTGAAACCAGCGCAAGATTGGATTGTAGACTTTCTTCACTGCAACATTTTACCAAACTGTGGCTTTTTCCCGTATCAAGTTTGTCATTTACAAAAACGCCTGTCCCTCTCCGCGGTAGGTTTTGACTTGCCCGCTGACTTTTCCACCTTTCACCAGCCAAAGGTCGTTGAAACGCTCGCGCAATTCCCCGGCTTTGGCATGTTGCAGGAACGCCGGGTCGCCCAACTGGAGCGGAGGACAATTCTTGGGCAGGCGGAAAGGCGTCTGGACTTCGCCCGCGCCCTCCAGCGGGAGATATTCCAGCCCG
>DAOUAZ010000397.1:0-6915 GCA_034432975.1 Anaerolineales bacterium
CCCCAGACCAACACCTACAACAATGGCAAGATTGATGTTCCCGCCAAGCCGTCGGTCGTCGTTTCGGTCGATAAAGCCAACGTCAAAGCCGCCGTCATCGACTCTGGCTACTGGCCTGCCAGCGACTTCACCGGCCTTCCGTAACAAAGCACAGTGAAAAATACAGGAATAGTGGTGGCGAAGTCCATCACTATTCCTGTATAATCTCTATATAAAAATCTTGATTTGGAACCGGAGCGGCTATGAGACCTCCCATATTGGAGATGAAAAACATCACCAAAGAGTTTCCCGGCGTCAAAGCCCTGAGCGATGTCAGTTTCCAGGTGGCTGAAGGGGAAATTCATTGTCTCGTTGGCGAGAACGGCGCGGGGAAATCGACGTTGATGAAGGTGTTGAGCGGAGTCTACCCGCATGGTTCGTATAGCGGCGAGATTTTATTCAACGGGCAGGCGCAGAAATTTTACGGCATCCGTGACAGCGAAAAAGCCGGGATTGCAATTATTTATCAAGAATTGGCGCTCGTCCCTGAATTGACTGTTTACGAAAACATCTTCCTCGGCAACGAAATTCGCAAGGGCGTGACGGTTGACTGGAACGAAACCATCAAACGCGCCGCCGAGATGCTTGCCAAAGTGCGCCTGGCGGTCAACCCCGAAACCAAAGTGCGCGACCTGGGCGTTGGCAAGCAGCAACTGATTGAAATCGCCAAGGCCTTGAGCAAGGATGTCAAACTGCTCATCCTGGACGAACCGACGGCAGCGCTCAACGAGGATGACAGCGCCAACCTGCTGAATCTGTTGCGCGACCTGAAACAGCACGGCGTTACCTGTATCTTAATTTCCCACAAGTTGAGAGAAGTGATTTCCATCGCCGACACTGTCACCGTCCTGCGCGATGGCAAGACCATCTGTACCCTGGATGCGAAAAACGGCGAGGTCTCTGAGCAGGTGCTCATCAAGAACATGGTCGGGCGTGAAATCAATAATATATATCCCGCGCGCGAGCGCGTCCGCTCTGATGAAGTCGTCCTTGAGGTCAGGAGCTGGAACGCTTATGACCCAAAATTGGGGCGAAATGTCCTGAAAGAGGTCTCTTTCAACGTCAAAAAGGGTGAAATCGTCGGGTTTGCCGGATTGATGGGATCCGGGCGCACCGAACTCGCCAAGAGCATCTTCGGGAATCCCGATGGGTATGAAATCAGCGGGGAAATGACGGTCAAGGGCCAGAAACAGAATTTTGGGCATCCGCAGTGGGCCATCAAGGCCGGTGTGGCTTACGTCACCGAGGACCGTAAGCGCAACGGGCTGATTCTCATCCAGGATGTAAAACAAAATATCACCCTCGCCAACCTGCGCGAAATTTCGCATCGAGGCGTCATCGATGGCAATGCGGAAGTCAAAGTGGCGAACGAATATCGGGACTCCATCGACATTAAAACCCCCACGGTTGCGCAGACGGTTGGCAACCTGAGCGGCGGCAACCAGCAAAAAGTCTCGGTTGCCAAGTGGTTGTTCGTCAAGCCTGACATCCTTATCCTCGACGAGCCGACGCGCGGCATCGATGTGGGCGCGAAATTTGAAATTTATACGATTATGACCCGCCTGGTGCAGCAAGGCATGAGCATCATCATGATTTCATCGGAACTTCCCGAAGTGCTTGGCATGAGCGACCGGGTTTACATCGTTTCATCTGGCAAGATTACCGGCGAACTGCCCATCGAAGAGGCAACGCAGGAAAAAATTATGCACCTGGCAACGAATTGAGGAGGCCCGGCATGGCGTTTTTCACGAACATTCAAAAAGTTTTGCGCCAAAACATCCGCGAATATGGCATGTTCATTGCCTTGTTCGTCATCATGGCGATTTTCACCTATACCACCGATGGTATTTTCATTTCATCTCGCAATATCAGCAACCTGCTCAACCAGACCGGCTACATCGCGGTACTGGCCGTCGGCATGACCCTCATCATCGTCATCCGGCACATCGACCTGTCGGTCGGTTTCCTGGCGGGGTTTCTGGGCGCGATAGCGGCAATTGCCCTGGTCTTCTGGAAGTTACCCGTCTTTGTAGTCATTCCGCTTGTGCTGGCGCTGGGCGCGCTGGCAGGCCTGATTACTGCCTTCCCGGTGGCGCAGTTGAAAATCCCGGCCTTTGTGGCCTCGCTGGCGGGTTGGCTCATCTATCGCGGCGCGCTCCTGCTGAGTACAATGGGAACCGGAACCATCATCATTCCCGATGCCGCCTTCAACGCCATTGGCAACGGGTTCATTCCCGATCTTCCCGGGCTGGAACTCTTCCTTCCCAAGGTTCACAAACTGACTTTACTGCTGGGCTTGGTGGCAATCGTCCTTTTCATCATCAGTGAAATCAACAATCGCCGCAAGAAACAGGCCTACAATTTCGATGTCCTTCCAATGGATATTTTCATCCTGAAGCTGGCTTTCATGTCTGTGCTGGTCGCAGGCATTACCTGGGTGCTGGCTGGCTATAACGGTCTCTCGTGGACCGTGGTCATCGTCTTGATTGTGGTGGCTATCTACCACTTCGTCACCACCCAGACCGTGCTTGGCAGGCATATTTACGCGGTGGGCGGCAACCCCGAGGCGGCGGAATTGAGCGGAATCAACGTCAAGAATATCACCTACGTTGTTTTCGGCTCGATGGGGATGCTCTCGGCGCTCTCCGGCATCCTGTTTACCTCGCGCCTGCAATCGGCCACCACCACTGCCGGGACCCTGTTCGAGTTGGATGCTATTGCTGCGGCGTATGTGGGCGGTGTTTCGGCGGCGGGCGGCGTTGGAAAAGTGACCGGCTCCATCATCGGCGCGCTGGTCATGACCTCGCTGACCAGCGGCATGAATCTGATGAGCATCGATATTTCACTGCAATACATCGTGCGCGGCGCAGTGCTTGTGGCGGCGGTCATCTTCGACGTGACCACCCGCACCAGCCGCAAATAAATAAAGCGCCCCGAAGGTTCGATAAACTTCGGGACATTTTTACCAACAATTGCGTTCGCGCCGCAGTCCAACTGCGGCGCGAACTTTTTATCCTACGGCGCAAAGCGTTTTTGCATGACAGCGAAAGTCGTCGCTGCGTCGCCGGCCGGGCCTTCGCGGCCAACGTAATAATAGGCGGCGGTCGTTTCATAGGTCACGCCGCCGTTGATGCCGACAATCCATAGCAGGTCCGCGCGTTTGAGTTGCTGGTCGCCCTGCGTCATCTGTCCTTCGGGCAGGATGAGCGTGATGGGGCGCAGGCCGAGGGCCTTTTCGAGTTTGTCCAGGCTGGCTTTAATCTCCGGGTAGATGCCCTTTGGGGCGATTTTCTGGATGTCGCGCAGGTTGCGGTGGGTATCGGAGTGCGAGGCCACCTCCCAGCCCAGGGCGGTCAGTTCCTTGAGCGCGGCGACTGTTTCGGGGTAAGCGTAGTCGCCCTCGGTAATGATTCCCAGCACGCCGGGATAGCCCGCTCCTTTCAGCAGCGCAATCATCTCCCGCACGCTGGGGTCCATCGGGTAGCGCAGGTAGATGTCGTCGATGGTGAAAATCAGCAGTTTTCCCTGGTCGGTGGCGGTGATGTCCGGGTTTTCGGCAATCTGGCGGTAGGTGACGACGCGCAAATCGGATTGCTGTACCAGGGCGATGAAGTTGCGCAGGAAGGCGACCGCATCGAATTTCGCGTGGCTGCGATGCAGCATCAGCGTCATTGGCGTCTGGCGCGTGACGGGCAAGGCGGTGGGCGAGGCCGCCGGGGTGAGAAAGAGAAGCGGGGTGGAAGTTGGTTCCAGGGTGGGCGGCGGCGTGGCAGTCGGAATAGCCGCTGTAGGACCTGCTGCCGTCGCCGGAGGGTTGGCCGCATGGATGGATGGCGGCGGGCGGTTCGGGCCGCTCAATTCGGATGCCGGGATACAGGCAGTGGTCAATATCAACAGCAGGCAGCCCAGGAAGTGACGAAGTTTCATCTTTACCCTCTCGGTAAGGTTCGGTACAATCGCTTTGCTCATCTTGAAACCGTCCCGAAGGTTCCTAAAAAGAAAATTTCCCGTTCAAAAACCTTCGGGACGTTCTATCATTATCGGAGACTCCCATGCCTATTTACGACATCACCCTGACCCTTTCCCCCGACATGCCGGTCTGGCCGGGCGACCCGGCGGTGGCGCTGGAGCAGGTCGAATCGATGGATAAGGGCGCGGAGTACAACATGACCCGCCTGGCGATGAGCGTCCACGCTGGCACGCATGTCGATGCGCCCCATCACTTCCTCAACGACCACCAGACTGTAGAATCGCTCCCGCTCGATGTGTTGACCGGCCCCTGTTACGTCCTGCAACTCCCCGACGATGTGGACGAAATCACCGCCGAGGTGCTGGCGCGGACGCCGATACCGGGCGGGGCCGAGCGCCTGTTGTTCGGGACGCGCAATTCGCGCTGGTGGGCGCAAAACGTCAAGGAATTCCAGACCGATTTCGTGGCTGTCAGCGAAGACGGCGCGCGCTGGCTGGTGGAGCGCGGCGTCAAACTGGTGGGGGTCGATTACCTGTCGGTTGCGCCGTATCACCAGTCGGCCCCCACGCACCGGGTTCTGCTCGAAGCGGGTGTCGTGGTCCTGGAGGGCGTCAATCTCTCGCAGGTTCCGCGTGGATTTTATGAACTCTATTGCCTGCCGCTCAAACTGGCCGGCAGCGATGGCGCCCCGGCGCGGGTAATCCTTGTAGCGTAAGGCGAAATTCATTTCGCTTTACCGCGCGACCGGCAGTAAGTAGCCCCCATCCACCACAATCGTCTGGCCGACAATCATGCGCGCGGCAGGCGAACACAGGAAGGCCGCCACCCCGGCCACATCATCGGGCGTCACCAGCCGGCCGGCAGGCACGCGCTCGATGAATTTTTGCAGGATGTTTTCCTTGCCCTCCATCGCCGCGAAGTGAGTCAGGGCTTCGGTTTCGACCACGCCCGGCGAGACGGCATTGACGACGATGTTCTTGGGGATGAGTTCCACCGCCAGGTAGCGGGTGAGGGCCTCCAGGGCGGCCTTGCTGGCCCCAACGGCGACGTAATCGGGCAGGACGCGCGTCGAACCCGCCGAGGTGATGCTGACGATGGCCCCGCCGCCGCGTTTTTCCATTAACGGAACTGCCCGCTGCGCCCCGAACAGGAACGAGCGGGCGTTGATGTTCATCGTCCAGTCCCAGCCTTTGGGTTTTTGCTGCATGGCCGGGCGGTTGTAGCCCGAAGCGGCGTTGTGGAGGTAGAAATCCAGCCCGCCGAAGGCGGCTTCGGTCTCGTCGAACAGGCGGTTCAAGTCATCCAGGCCGCCGATGTCGGCTTTGACGAGCAGGGCGCGGCGTCCGAGCGATTCGATGTCGCGGGCGGTCTGCTCGGCTGGGGCGCGGTTGCGGAAGAAGTTGACGACCACATCTGCGCCCAGGCGGGCAAAATGCAGGGCGATGGCGCGTCCGATGCCGCGCCCGGAGCCGGTAATGAGGGCGATTTTTCCGGTAAAGTGGGTCATGGTAATTGGTTATTCGTTATTCGAGCGTCGAATATCGAACTGGTTTGAACAGGGAGGTGTCGAACTGTTCCAGCCGCTCTGGCCCGAGGCGGGTGACTGCTTCCATAACGGCAGACAGGTCGCGGCGCAGTTCGTCCACGTCCACGCCCCGGCACGAATCAGGCCAGGGCGCGAGGAGTTTCACGCAGCGGTCGAACATCTTCGTCGCGCCCCCATGATTATTGCGTGTAATATGCAGGTACATCACCGCCGCCTGGAGAATGCCCTGATAGAGATAACGGATTTCGCCTTTTTCGGCGCGCCAGGCGTCCTCCAGCGCTTCGTGGGCTTCGAAGTATTCGCCGCGATTGAACAGTTCCAGTCCGTGACGGGCGGCGGCGGGCAGGGGGGCAGAGCAGTCATCCATCCGCGCAGTATATCACGAGACGAATCACAACCTCCCCGTCAAATGTGGCGGGGAGGTTGTTCAGGAGGAGGAGGAGAGTATGGTTCAGCGTTCGTTATCGGGATATTCGTCGTGTTCAACGGGCGGCATGGGTTCGGCGATGATGAACAGGCGGCCCCAGGAGGGTTCGTCATCCTGCGCAATGCAGGTTTGCAGGGTCAGGTGGCCTTTGCCGGAGTACATTTCGTAGAAAACTTGCTCGACGGTTTTGGTCTGGCCGCTTTCCAGGTCGAGGAAGGGGGGGTAGGGACTGTTCGGCGAAAGCGCCTGGTAACGGATGATTTTCGTCACAATAAAGGTTTCGATTTTGCCGTTCCCATACACCAGGCTGATTTTGTCGCCTTGTTCGAGCGAGAAGAAACTCGCTCCGGCCAGGTGATTGTGCGCCAACATGCCAATCGTTCCGTAGCGGCGCGCCATCGAGAATTCGGTCACATAGTCGCTGGCCGATGAAACGTAAGCGGGGTTGTCTTTGGGCTGCTGGACGACCGGCAGGGCAAAGGCCTCGCGCGCGTAGACCCCGCGGATGACGGTCGAGCGGCCATTCTCGACGCTGCTGACGAAACTGTGCAGGCTGGGCAGCGCCAGGGCCTCGGCGCGGGCGGGCAGCAGGCCGATGGTCAGGGAAAAGACCAGGACGAGCAGCAGGCTGGTGAGTTGGTATAAACGTTTGGGTGCCATTGCGTTACTCCACGACAAAGGCGCCCAATGCAAACCAAGTATGTATGGCTTGTTTTCGGCGGCTCGGCGGTCATGGCTTCCCCTGGAAGCGTTAGACCCGTAGCTTTGCGTCGCCGGTTTTCACCGGGTTTGCCTTTATCGAACAAATCGTTTGGAAAGTGCTGTTTCGTACTACTCAATATTTTACATACTTTGTCCGTTTTTCGCCTTTCAGGGACTTATCATCTCCATTACAGGGATGCAAACCGGCAGGGAGGCAACCTTACAGGCTTG
>DAOUAZ010000398.1:0-24473 GCA_034432975.1 Anaerolineales bacterium
CGGGGCTATCAACTCATGTCGGCCACCCTTCACTGCCGCAACAAGGAATTCCCGACCGCTGTTCTTCATACGTCGGCCGCATAATCTTCGCGGTCATGATAGTTTTTAAAGAGCAATACTATACTCGACTCGACCCAGGGGTATTGCCTATGGCCCAGTCTCATGAACAGAGCGCGATTCGCATCCTGTCCACCGCCGGCGCGCCGGTTGGGACGGGGTTCTTGCTTTCTGAAACCCAGGCCGTGACCTGCGCGCATGTCGTTGCGCAGGCCCTGCGCCAGCCGTTGACGGACGACATGCCCGCCGCTGAACTGGCATTCGATTTCCCGCTCCTGGCCCCCGGCCACCTGTTGACCGCGCGGGCTTTTTTGTGGGACTGCGCCCTGGATGTGGCGGTGTTGCAGATAACCGGAGACCTGCCCGCCGGGGCGCAGCCTGCCTCGCTGGTACAAAGCCCGGATTTGTGGAAGCACGATTTCCGCGCCTTTGGCTTCCCGCACGGATTCCCCAACGGCGTGTGGGCCTCCGGGCGCATCCTGGGGCGCGAGGCCTCCGGCTGGTTCCAAATCGAAGACACCAAACAGACCGGATACTTCGTCCAGCCGGGATTCAGCGGCGGGGCGGTCTGGGACGAAGCCCTGGGCGGCGTGGTCGGCCTGGTGGTGGCAGCCGATACCCGCGCGGAGACGCGGGCGGCCTTCCTCCTGCCAATGGCAAAGGCCCTCGAAAAATGGATGTCCCAGGGGCTGGTTCAGGTCGAAATCCCTCAAAAAACGGCGGAGACACTGCGCATTTACTACCCAACCCAGGCCGTGGAAACGGTCAGGGTTTCCCCTGGCCGCAAGCGCATCTTCCTCAGTTACAAACGCGGCGCGCAGCCCGATGAAAGCCTGGCGCTGGCCCTGTACGAAGCCCTCAGCGCGGAACATGACGTTTTCATCGACCAAATCATGCCGGTCGGCGCGGACTGGCGCGGGCGCATCCAGCGCGAACTGGAAACCTGCGATTTCCTGATTCCGCTGCTTTCGGCCAGTTCAGCCCATAGCGAAATGGTCGAGTACGAAGTCAGCACGGCCCACCAACTGGCGCGCTCGCGCGAGAGCGGCTTGCCGCGCATCCTGCCGGCGCGGGTGGCCTACAGCGCGCCCTTCGATTACCCGCTCAGCGCCTACCTGAACCCGCTCAACTGGGCCTTCTGGCGTTCCGAAGCCGACACCCCGGCCCTGATTGCTGAACTGCGCGCCGCCATGCGCGGCGGTGAACTGCGCCTCTCGGATTTGCGCGAGAAACAGGCCCTGCTCCAGCCCGAGCGCGGACTGCCGCGCCCAAGCGCCAGCGCCGACATCGGCCAACTGGAGCGGCCAGACGGTACCATTCAGGTCGAATCGCGCTTCTACATCGAGCGGCCCGGCGACGCCGCCTGCCAGCGCGAAATCGCGCGCGGCGGGGCGACCCTCGTCATCAAGGCCGCGCGCCAGATGGGCAAATCCTCGATGCTGGTGCGCGCCGCCGAGCAAGCCCACCAACAGGGCCGCGAAGTGGCCTTTCTCGATTTCCAACTGCTCGACGAAGCCATGCTGAACGACCCGGCCCTGTTCTTCCAGGGCTTTTGCCGCTGGATTGCCGACGAACTCGACCTGGCCGCCCCGGTGGAAGACGCCTGGCAGGGTGGGCTGGGACACGTCCAATCGGCCACCAAATACATGCGCCGCCAGACGCTCAAAGGGCAGGAGAAGCCGGTTACGCTGGTGATGGACGAAGTGGACCGCATGTTGGGCTGTCCGTTCCGCTCCGATTTCTTCGGGATGCTGCGCAGCTGGCACAACAACCGCGCCACCGGCCCCGAATGGCGCAAACTCGACCTGGTGCTGGTCATCTCGACCGAACCCTATCTTTTAATTGACGACCTGAAACAATCGCCCTTCAACGTGGGCGAAGTCATCCGGCTGGAGGATTTCAGCCCGGCCCAAACCGCCGACCTGAACGACCGGCACGGCAGCCCATTCAGCCCGCCCCAAATTGGCCGCCTGCGCAAACTGCTGGGCGGGCATCCCTACCTGACCCGCCAGGCGCTCTACCGCGTGGCGGTGGGCGAGATGAGCGCCGAAAGCCTGTTCGCCAATGCCGCCAGCGACGACGGCCCCTTCGGCGACCACCTGCGCCGCCACCTGGCGCGCTTCGCCGAACGCCCCGAGCTGGCCCGCGCCATGCTCCAGGTCATCCGCCGCCAGGCTTGCAATGATGACATTATCTACAACCGCCTTCACGGGGCCGGGCTGGCAACCCGCGTGGGCAATTGCGCCCTGCCGCGCTGTGAACTGTACGCCGAATACTTTGGTAAGCATTTGGACAAGTAATTTGACAATGTCATGTTTCAACTCAGGAATCCAAAACCACTTCACCACGACGGCAACAACGGTTCACGACGGAAAGCAAAAACCGAAAATGGGTTTCCGTCGTGTTCCTTCGTTACCGTTGTGGTAAAAAACGCGCCAATCTTAATCTGACATGGTCAAGGTAAAGACGATTTGCGCACTGTTGCAATGGAACACGGATGGCGCAGGCGAGTGCCCGTTAGGGTATTGGACAGATTTACGCCGATTTAAAAAAAATCCGTGTAAATCAGTCCAATCCGCGTCCCATTGCTTTACCCATCAAGGAACAACGCTATGCCCGAACACCCCATCTTCACCGTAGGCGGAACCGTGCAGGCGGGCGGCGGCATCTACCTGCCGCGCCCGGCCGATGACGAACTGCTGCGACACTGCCTGGCCGGCGATTTTTGCTACGTGCTGACCGCCCGCCAGATGGGCAAAAGCAGCCTGATGGTGCGCGCCGCCGAACGCCTGCGCGAACAAGAGCGCCGCGCCGTCATCATCGACCTGACCCGCCTCGGCACGACCTTGCAAGCCGAACAGTGGTACCTGGGACTGATTGACGAAATCGTCGAACAACTCGGCCTGGAGATGGATTACCGCGCCTGGTGGGAAAAACACGCCCACCTGGGCGCCACCCAACGCCTGAGCCGCTTCCTGCGCGAAGAACTGCTCTCGGCCCTGAGCGAGCCGCTGGTGATTTTCATCGACGAAATCGACACCACCCTCTCCCTGCCCTTTTCGGACGATTTCTTCGCCGCCATCCGCGCCTGCTACAACGCCCGCAGCACCGACCCGGCCTACAAACGCCTGTCCTTCGTCCTGCTCGGCGTCGCCACCCCCGGCGACCTGATTCGCGACCCCCAGCGCACTCCCTTCAACATCGGCACCCGCATCGACCTGACCGACTTCACCCTCCAACAGGCACTCCCGCTGGCAGAAGGATTTACCAATTACCAATCACCAATTACTGGTTTGGAAAATGCCAAACTTGAAACACTCAAACTCGTCCTTGATTGGACAGGCGGCCACCCCTACCTGACCCAGCGTCTGTGCCGCGCCCTGCTGGAACACCCCTCTCCCCCCGGGAGAGGGGCAGGGGGTGAGGGCGCCTGGGACGAAGCCGCCGTTGCCGAAATAGTCGAGCAGACCTTCTTTGGCGAAAAGAGCAAACAGGACGGCAACCTGGGCTTCGTGCGCGACATGCTCACCCTGCGCGCGCCGGAGCGCTACAAACTGACCGTCCTGCAACACCTGCGCGACATTCACAAGGGCCGCAAAATCAGGGACGAAGAGCAGGCCATCCCTAAAATGCACCTGAAACTGGCCGGCATCGTCCGCCGCGAGGGCGAGCGCCTGGTCTTGCGCAACAAAATCTATGCGCGGGTCTTCGACCAGCGCTGGCTCAAGCAGAATTGGCCGGTTTCATGGAAACAGCGCGGATGGTACGCTGGCGCATTGATGTTGATGGTTCTCATCGGCCTGGGTCTCTCGAATTTATACGCCGCTCAAATCAGGGAGCCTCGCATCCAGGCAGAGGGCAGCCTGTCCATCCTGGCGCAAGAGCCGCCGGTGGAACTGCAAGAAGCCGAAAAAGCCGCCGCGTTTTTAGAGCTATGGCGCCGCCGCGCCGCCAGCCAAAACATTTTTATCAAACTTCTGTGGGGCAGGCAGCTGGATGATTTCATCGCTTATGCAGACCCCGCAGTTCCCCTGAAAAATTATTATGAGCGCCGCTTTGCCTGGCTGGTCAATGACTTTACATTGCCCGACCCCACCCGTTTGCGCCTCCTGAGCCTGCATGAAATGGCGACGATGGGGGAGGGCTTGTACCGCCAGCAAACCCTCAAGTTTTTGGTTTCCCTGCCCGCCGAGCAGCGGCGCAGCGTTTGGGAACTTGCTGATATTTCTGCGCAATCTCAACAAGTCGAAGCCATCTTTGCCGCCCTCTACCCGGAAGCCGAATATGCCAAAGAACCGGGGGTGTTGGCCTTCCTGGCCGAAGGCGCAATGCGCCTGAACCGCCCCGGCCTGGCCGGGCAGGCTCTTGCCTCCCTGCGCGCCATGGCCCCGCATCAAGACGATACGAAAACAAAACCCATCCCCGCCGGTAATTTCGAAATGGGCGGCAATCTGGAGACGGCCCTGGCCGAGTGCCAGAAATATTATGACAATTGTGGCGATGTCTCAAATTGGCAAGACGAATCCCCCATCCACACCGTCACCCTGGAGTCTTTTGTAATGGACGCCTACGAAGTGACCAACGCCGCTTATGCCCGGTGCGCGGCCGCCGGGGTCTGCGCCGCGCCAGCCGGCAATGGCTCTTACACCCGAGAAAAGTATTATGATGACCCGGCCTTTGCGAATTTCCCGGTCATCTATGTCAGTTGGTACGACGCCGCGACCTACTGCGCCTGGCGCGGGGCGCGCCTGCCAACCGAAGCCGAGTGGGAATACGCCGCGCGCGGCGGGAAGGAAGGGGCGCAGTACCCTTGGGGCGATATTTTTGAAGACGGCCAGGCCAATTTCTGCGACACAAACTGCTCATTCGGTTGGGCCAACAAAGACCTCAACGATGGCTACCCCGATACCTCCCCGGTTGGCAGTTACCCGCCCAATGGCTATGAACTGTACGATATGGCTGGCAATGTTTGGGAATGGGTGTATGATTGGTATGGAGAAAATTATTACAAAAGTTACACGGAAGACGCCTGGCCGCCCAACCCTGCCGGCCCTGAAAATGGTGACGCCCGCGCTGCGCGGGGCGGCGCGTGGCTCATCGTTCCAAGCGTCCTGCGCGTCTCCAACCGTAGCGGGGTCACCCCCGTTGACAGGTACTACGACCTGGGTTTTCGGTGCGCCCGCTCCCCCTAGTACTGAAATTCTGACCTCTGCGCTTCTGTACTTCTGAAGCGGGGGGTGCAGGGGGGCTTTGCCCCCCTGCCGCTTAAAAAAATTAAAAATGGGCAAACCCTGCTTCAACCTGTACGAAAAAATCTGCCATCCCGCCAACATCTGGTGGGCCTTTAAACACGCGGCGCGCGGCAAGCGCTTTCGCCCGGTGGTGGCGGCCTTTGAGTATGACCTGGAGCGCAATTTGCTGGCAATTGAGCGCGAACTCAAAACCCAAACCTGGCAGCCCGGCGGCTACACCAGTTTTCGCCTGAATGAACCCAAAAAACGCCTGGTGAATGCCGCGCCTTTTCGCGATCGGGTCGTGCACCATGCCCTCATGCAGGTTATCGAGCCGTTCTTTGAACGCCAATTTATCTTTGATAGTTACGCCAATCGGGTAGGCAAAGGCACCCATGCCGCTCTCGACCGCTGCGCGCGCTGCCTGCGCCGCCACGCGTACGTCATGCACCTGGATGTGCGCCAGTTTTTCCCAAGCATTGACCACCAAATTCTCAACGCCATCCTGTCCCGCACAATTGGCGACCCGGGCGCGCTCGAACTGGCGGGTAAAATCATCGCCAGCGGCAACGGCGTGCAGGCCGGGGAGTATGAGATGGTCTATTTCGACGGCGATAACTTGCTGGCAGCCAACCGCCCGAGGGGCTTGCCCATCGGCAATCTCACCAGCCAGCATTGGGCCAATGTGTACCTGAACGAGTTGGACCAATACGCCAAGCGCGTCTTGAAATGTCGGGCCTATATTCGCTATGTCGATGATGTCTTGATTTTTTCAGACGACAAATCCCAACTAACCCAGTGGCGCGCTGAACTCATTGCCTTCTGCCAAACCCTGCGCCTGACCCTGCACGAAGAATCGGCCCAGGCCCGCCCCGCGCACTGCGGAGTTTCTTTTTTGGGTTTCCAGGTTTTCCCAACCCACCGCCGCTTGAAGCCCGCCAATGGCTATGCCTTCCAACGCCGCCTGAAAGAACTGCAAAAACGCCATGCCGCCGGGGAACTGAGCGACAAGGATTTCAACGCCCGGCTGCAAAGCTGGCTGGCCCATGCCAGTCATGGCGATACCTTTGGCTTGCGCAAAGCCATCCTTGCCCGTTGTGACCTGTATGGAGGCGAATAGTGTATGGAAGAGCATCAACAATCTCCCCTGTTCACCAAAACAACCGATTTCCTGCTCTGGTTGTTGAACCACACCGAAAAATTTCCCAAAAGTGAGCGTTTTCGCCTGGCAAAACGGCTGGAAGACAGCGCCTTTGCCTTTTACGAACGTCTCATCGAAGCCACCCGCACCACCCGGCGCAAAAAACAGGTGCTTTACCAGGCCGATTTGGAGTTGGAAAAACTGCGCCTGTTCATGCGCCTGTCGCAGCGGCGCAACCTGACCAAACTGGCGCAATATCGCTTTGCGGCAGAGCAACTCACCGAAATGGGCAACCTGCTGGGCGGCTGGCTGAAAGCCCTGCCCGGCGAAAATTAGCAATTCCAGGCGCAAGCCTGCATTGCAGGGATACCGGCGGGCGCAGCGCGGGGCGGCGCGTGGAACAACAATCCAAACAACCTGCGCGTCTCCAACCGTAACAGGAACACCCCCGATAACAGGAACAACAACCTGGGTTTTCGGTGCGCCCGATTACTTCCTCCTCCCTGGCGTCTTCTCGGCCAGAATTTGCCCGGTTACAGCAACCCGGCAAGCGCGCCTGGAAGTGAGCGCCGGTCGTCCCTGTCCACCTTTGGGTGGGCAAATATCGAAAAGCCCGGCTCCCCGCCCGTCAAGAGCCTGGAGCCGGGCGGTTCTTTTTTTACCAAAAATCGCCCGTAAATATGGTAAAATATAAAGAAGGCGCAAAAATGAAAACCACGATTGAAATTCCAGAACCCCTCTTTCGGCAAGCCAAGTCCCGCGCCGCGCTGGAAGGTCTCTCGCTGCGCGATTTATTCCTGCGCGGCTTGCAACTCTCCCTGCAAACCCCGCCTGCCGCGCCCGCCCGGCGGCGCGCCAGTTTTCCCCTGATTCGCGCCGCCCAACCAGCCCCGCCCCTCACCGAGGAGCAGGTTTACGCGGCTTTGAACACGGATGAAGGCCTGCTCTGATGCCCAGCCTGTGCGATGTCAACCTCCTGCTGGCTGGCTGCTATGACCGTCACATTCACCATCCGGCGGCCCTGGCCTGGCTCGAACAACAGGATGAACTCTCCCTGGTCATCTGCCGCCAGACCCAACTGGGCCTGCTCCGCTTATTAACCAATGCCTCGGTCATGGGCGCCGAAGTCTGCGCGCTCACGCAAGCCTGGGAGATTTACGAGACCCTGATGAGCGATGAACGCTTCGACTTTTACGCTGAACCCCTTGGTCTCGAGCCGTTCTTGCGAAACTACACCCAGTCTGGCCGCGTTTCGCCCAAACTCTGGCAAGATGCCTACCTGGCGGCCTTTGCCCGCGCCGCCAAACTCCACCTGGCCACCTTCGATGAAGGCTTTCGCCAGTTTGAATCCCTGCGCCTGACCGTGCTGCCATGAAACCTGGAGACTCTAATGACCCAATACCTGCGCTACAGCCTCGAAGACGGTTCCGAACTCTTGATAGAAGCCCCGGCCCCCGAAGGCGGCGTGACCCGCGCCGGGCTGGGCGACCGAATCGAACAGGCCAAAACCACCTTCGACGCCGCGCTCGACTCGGTGCGGGTTTCGGCGCTGCAAATTCGCAAGAAACTGCACGATGTCCAGGCCGATGAAGTCGAGGTCAAGTTTGGCCTGAAAGCCACCGGCGAGTTCGGCAGCAACATGTTCGCGGTTGGCAAGGCCGGGGTCGAGGCCAATTACGAAGTTACGCTCAAGTGGAAAAAGCCCCCGCTGCCGGCGGAAGTCGAGCAGCAACTCGCGGCGGCGAAGAAGAAGAAATAAGGCCCGGAATCAAAACAGCGAGGCGCATCACCTCGCTGTTTTTTTGTTACCTTCTCTTGCGTTTGCCTCCTTGGTTCTCCACCACCTCTCCAAAAGGGAAATAGGTTTTCCTTCGTGTTCCGCCTGCCCCGCGTTGTTTGCGGGGTGGTGTACTTCGTGGTTAAGGGTTTTTACAGTTTAATTTGGCCTTGTTTCAGACCGTTCTCGATAATCGCGCGCCAGCCCCCGGCCTTGCTGACCCACAGCGCCTCCTGGAAATCCTCACCGGCCAGGGACAATTTCCTGACCAGGTTCTCCTGAAGGCCCTGTTCGAGCAGGTATTCGGCCCAGGTGTCTCGCACCGGGTAGGAGATAGCCAGGTTCAGACGTTCGGCGAACCGGGCCGGAAGTGGTTCGCCCTGGGCGGTGACGATATAAAAGGCCTCGCTGGCTTCCTCCTGCGGGTAGCCCGTCAGCGGGTGCAGCAGGGTGACCAGGTGGCCTTCCGCGCCCACGGCCGCCAGGTTGCCGGAGACGGCGAGGTACTTGCGGCGGGTGTTCTCGAGGGCCTGGGTTTTGTTGTCTACGCTCAGCGTCAGGCTCTTTTTGGAATTAGTGCAGAGCATGGCCGTAATCGCGCGCAGGGATTGTTGTTCGGGCGAGACCAGGGTGACAGCGACCAGCGCATGGCGGTCTGGGTCCCAGACCGCGCTGGAGCAGACCACGCTGACGTGGTCGTTCGATAGCCGCAGATCGTGCAGGCGTTTGTCCAGTTCGGCCTCATCCCATTCCAGGCGGCAGGCCGCCAGGCCAAGCGCCAGGTCTTTGACCAGCCCGGCGTTGACCCTGGCCAGCAGGCTGCAGGCGTTCTCGCCTGCCCGCCAGCGTTCGGAGGTGGGAACAAGTTGTTCGTCCAGGATGACGAAAACGCGATTGTCCTGAACCCGGGCGGTGACGGAGCGGATCGGGTTTTGCGTTTCGGGTGACTGGCCTTCGGCCAGCAGCCACGAGCCGGAAACCGGGCCGCGCGTGAAGCGTCCCCAGGGGGCAGCGTAGCCGTGTTGTCGGGCGTCGTACTAAATGCCGGGCAGTTCATCCACGCGCGGGAGCGGCAGGCGTTCGGCCAGGTACTCATCGGCGGCGATGAACTTGCCTTCGGTTTGCAGGCGCGCAACCTGGCGCGCCTGGTTTTCCAGGGACGTGTCTTTGTAGTCTTGCATTTGTGTTCTCCTTGTAGAATAGCCAACGTGAAAATGGATAACCAACGTTTGATGGGCTGTTCTGCACAGGGCAGAACAGCAAACCTTCACCGCCTGTTGAATGGGCAGCATGGGTTTGCTGTTCTGGTGTGGTGACAGTGACGCGCAATTTTCCGGCTATAACCCTGCTGTTATTGTTATTCCTGATTGATTGCTTTCTGGTAGCCCTGCCGGTCAAAAGACCCAATTAAGACCACCATATTTATTGAGCAGTTCGATACCTTTTTGTAAGCCATGCTGGTATTGAACGCACCCAACTAATGAAAGTTGAGCGGGGAAGTGGCATATTGAGCCCCTGAAATAAGCCACACGCAGATTATAATAATCTCCATGTGGCTTATTCGAGGCAAACCCAAAGCCGCGCTGGTTAGTCGTGAGCATTTACTGCACAGCGAAAATCGTACCAACGACATTCAGGCTTGGCTGAAGCAGGCGCGCGTGCTTGCCAGTCAAGTTGAAAACCGTCGCGGCCAACCCGTGGATGTGGACGCCATCCTGTCCGCAGACCGTGAAGACCTGGAGAATCGTTGCTGAGCATCTCTCAGTGGAGTGGTGGGATGGTAAACATCGTCTTCTTGCCGCTCATTGGCGGGTAGTGTCAATGACACTGGCTTGGTATGGCAAAAAATTCTGAAAGAGTGCGGGCTTTGGGCCTGCACTCTTGTTATTTATACTGGAAAGTATTATACTTTCCAGTATAAAGTTTCTTTTCAAGGAGTCTCCATGCAAACTGAATTTATCGGACGGCAACGAGAGTTGAAGGTATTGGATGACCTGTGGAATCGGGATACAGCCCAATTTCTTGTGCTATACGGACGCCGGCGGGTTGGCAAAACCGCGCTGATGGTGGAGTGGATTCGCCGAACGGGAAACCGTTCCCTGTACTGGGTGGCGACTTCCACCTCGATGACATCTCAGTTGCGCGCTTTCTCGCAGGCTGTCTATAACTTTTCCCATCCGGGTTCGCAAGCGCCGGAACACTTTACTTACGCCACCTGGAAGCAGGCTTTTGAGGAAATTGCCCGGTTGGCGGGCCAACAGCGACTGGCGCTTTTTATTGATGAGTTCACCTTCCTGTTGGAAGCCAACCCCGGGATTGCTGGCGAACTACAAAATCTGTGGGACCACCTGCTTGGCGAAACCAACCTGTTTCTATGCCTGTCCGGTTCCCACCTCGGCATGATGAAGCGCGAGTTTCTTTCCTATCAGGCGCCTTTGTACGGGCGGGCTTCGGCGCAGATTCATCTCAAACCTTTCTTTTTTGGACAGACCAGGCTGTTTTTCCCGAAATACACCGCGGTAGACCGGGTGGCAATTTACTCGATTTTTGGCGGGGTGCCTGCCTACTGGCAGAGAATTGACCCCTCCCATTCGGTTTCCCATGCCATCAAAAACCAGCTGTTGACCCCCAACAACCTGATGCAGTCCGAACCACGTTTGTTGTTGCAAGACTTTGTTTCTGACCCCCATAACTATATTGCCATTTTGAGCGCGATTGCCAACGGGGCGCACACCAGCAAGGAAATTGCGCAGCAAGCCGGGCTGCCGAATGTCAACCCACCCAAATATCTGAGTGTCCTGGCAGATGCCGGGTTTGTCGAAAGGCGGATTCCCGTCACAGAGAGCGGGCCGTCCCGGGAAGGACGCTATCATATTACCGACCCGTACCTGCGCTTTTATTTTCGTTTTTTGGCGGGGCGGCAGGAGCAAATTGCCTTTGGCGTTTCCGAACAGGCCCTGGCTGAAATTACCCGGCACATGATCGACTTTATCGGAAAATATACCTGGGAGGATATTTGCCGCGAGTGGGTGTTGCGCGCCGGGGCCGCTGGAAGGTTGCCTTATCTGCCAGACAGGGTTGGCAGCGCGTGGAATGCCCGGGCGCAGGTCGATGTGGTCGGGATTAATTTCATGCAGAAAACCATCATCCTGGGCGAATGCAAGTGGACATTGAATCCAACCGAACGCTCGGTGCTGGCGGAACTGGTGGAGAAAAAGGCCAGCCTGGTGATACCCGCCAAAGGCGATTGGAAGGTTCATTTTGTGGGCTTTTCGCGCAGCGGCTGGACGAGCGGTGCGTTGAAATATCAGGAAGAAATCAGCCAACAGCCGCCATCCGGCTCGAACTGGGTGGCAACCGGGATGCAGTTGGTGGACATTGAACAGTTGGACGCGGACATGACTTTCCTGACAGATCGGGTTGAGAATGAAAGGCCGATTTAGTAGCAAATAGTTTTCATTGACAATGAAAACTATTTGCTGTATCATTTCATTATGAGTGAAAACCTTTGGAAATCCCGCTGGTCGAAAGACCAAATCAAGACCATGCTCATCGAGCAGTTCGGTGCCTTTTGGGGACGGGAAACGGGGATTGAACGCACCCAGTTGGCCGAAGTCGAACGGGCGGCGGATGTTCCGCACGCGGTCATCGTCTCCGGATTGCGGCGGGTGGGAAAGTCCACCCTGCTGGCGCAGATGGCGCACATACTGGGCCGCGATTCCTTCTATTACGTCAATTTCGAGGATGACCGCTTCCTTGGTTTCCAGCCGGAAGATGCCGACCATCTGTACCAGAGCCTGGTGGAAACCTTCGGCGAGCGCAAAATCTTCGTGGTGGATGAAGTCCAGAACATTTCCGGCTGGGAGCACTTCGTGCGCCGATTCATGGACATGGACTTCAAGTTCTACATCACCGGCTCCAACGCCTCCCTGCTCAGCCGCGAACTCGGCACCCGCCTGACCGGACGCTATGTACCGGTTGAATTGTTCCCCTTCTCGTTCAGGGAGTTTCTTCACTTCCGGCAGGAATCCATCCCCGATACGCAGCGCATGACCACGCTGGAAAAAGCCCGCTTGAAAAACCTGCTGGACGAGTACCTGAAGGCAGGCGGTATTCCCGACGCCCTGAAGTACCCTGAACTGCCCTTGCTGCGCACGCTCTATGACGATGTTTTATATCGAGATATTGCCACGCGCCACCGGCTGGATGCAATCACAGCCCTGAAGGAGCTTGCGTTTTACCTGATGAGCAATCCATCCAGTACAGTATCCTTCAACAAACTCAAAGAGCAGTTCCGCCTGGGCAGTGTCAACACCATCAAGAGTTATATCGACTACATGGAGAATAGCTGGCTGCTGTTCACCGTGAATCTGTATGATTGTTCGGTCAAGCGCCAGCAGATTGCTTCCAAAAAAATGTATGCGATTGACACCGGGCTTGCCAATACGGTCGGTTTTGGCTTTTCCCCGAACACCGGCAAACTGCTCGAAAACCTGGTCTTCCTGGCCCTGCGCCGCCAGACCAAGGAAATCTATTATTACGCCACCCCCGGCGGCTTCGCGGTGGATTTCTACCTGCCCGAAACGCGCCAACTCATTCAAGTTGCCCGCAACCTGGACAATGCCGCAACCCGCGAGCGCGAAGTTCGTGCCTTGCGCGACGCGATAACCGGCGTAAAAGTGGAAAGCGCCCTGATTCTTTCGGATGCCAACGAGGACGAGTTCGATCTGGAGGGCGTGCGGGTCGAAGTCCGCTCGGTGGCGGAATGGCTGCTTGGGCAATGATAGTGATGGTGATGAAATTGCGCTGTTGAACTCCAGGCACATTGCAAGTGGTACGACCCTCGGCTTGTACACAAGCCGAGGGTCTTTTGTTGTGTTACTCCTGGTAAAGGTCTTCCAGCACCCGCGCCTGGCGGAACATTTCGGTCACGTCGACCGCGCCAGGCATGGGTTTGTCTGGTTCGTATTCTTCGGCCTGGCACTGGCGCCATTCAGCCAGTTCTTCCGCCGACATCGTCATCTCGAGTTCGAGTTGTTCTCGGATGATTTGCCAGACCGGGTTGGGGTCTGCGCGAGCCAGCCGTTCGGCATCGGCGCAGGTGCGCACTTCCGGGTTGGCGTGTCCATAGCGGGCGTAGTACGTGGCTGACAAGGGGCTGGCGAAGGGGCCAGTCGCGCTGACGAAACGCCCGCCGGTGTTCGCGCGGGTCGGGCGGCCAGCGCAGTGGAACTGCGCCAGGTCGCCATTGGGACGTTTGCCGAGGTAGATAGCCATCACTAATACTCCGAAGGCAACATGACCACCCGGCCAGCCAGAGTCTCGGACTGTTCGACGTACAAGGTGATTTCAGCCAACGGAAAATCCGAGTAAGGGATTTCCTGACGCACCAGGACCGTCTCGTTGCCATCAGTGCACATCAGGGTCGCCTGTTTTTGCGGATTCACGGACAGCTTCCATATCTGGAAGGGTTCGGCGGCTACCTTCCTGTTCGTCTGGTGACTGGCAATCGCATCCATCAGCCAGAAGGCTTGGGCAGTTTCGGCCAGGTACTTCGCGCCGTCTGTCAGCAGGAAGCGTGAGCGCAGCCAGGGATAGCGCAGGTTGGTGTAGTTTTCCGTGCCGGTGAAGTGCGGCAGTTTGCGTGTGGTGGCAGGGGTGGTCATGGGTGGGTTCCTTGTGAAAGCAAATGAAACAGGAGACCGTTTGGGGTCTCCTGTCAGGTGGTTGTGAATCCGGTTGTGTTTACCTGGGTTGGGAATGGGTTTCGAGCCAGTTTGCCAGTTCGGCTATGGGCGGGTGTTCTGTCGCCACGCGCATGGTAAAGGCTTCGAGTTCGGCAGACAAAGTGCGGATGCGGTAGCCGTTGGCGCTCAAGAACAGGCCTGCCGCAGTAATTCCCGCGCGCTTGTTGCCATCCACAAAGGGATGGTTGTTCACCAGGGAATCCAGTAGCGCAGCAGCTTTTTCAAACAGGCTCGGGTACAGGTCAACACCATCGAAGGTTGCCTGGGGGCGCGCGACCGCTGATTCCAACAGGGATAAATCACGCAGGCCGTGCTGTCCGCCTGTTTCCGCAATCAGCCGAGACTGGATGAAAAGCACCTGTTGAGGGGTAAGGTATTTCATCAGCGCGCCAGGGCTTCGAGGGCGGGACGGTATTCTTCGATGAACTCGGCCACCTGGCGGGCAAAGTCTTCATCCACGCCGGGGATCGAACGTTCTACCGGTCGGATGATGATTTGCTTGGTGGTCGGGTCAAGTTCGACGGAAACATCCGAGCCATCCCCAACGCCCAGGCTTTCGAGCATTTCGCGGGGCAGGGATACGACCGTGCTGTTACCGGTTTTGAAGATTTTTCTCAACATGGCATTCTCCTGTGCTTACGGTGTAAGTATATCATGCCCTTTTGGTACTAATTGAAGCCAAGCCATTTCTCCTTCATCGAACACCATTGGCCGTTTGCGCCCAAAATCAAGTGGTCAAGCACGCCAATGTCCAGGATTTTGCCTGCCTGGACGATTGCGCGCGTCACCGCCACGTCATCGGGACTGGGCGAAATATCGGCGCTCGGATGATTATGGCAAATGATGACCGCTGAAGCCTTCCGGGCAAGCGCGGCCTGGAACACTTCACCCACGCGCACCTGGGCAGAGTTGACCGAGCCTTTGTAGACTTCCACAATCTCGATGACATGGTTGCGGGTGTTGAGCAAAATTACGCGAAGGTGTTCTTCGGGCAGCAAGCCCATGTCGTACATCACCAGGTTGGCGGCGTCCGCCGGGGAGGTGATGATGGTGCGCTCCTGGGCATCATCGGTGGCCATGCGCAGGCCAATCGCCAGCGCCGCTTTCAAGCGGGCAGCCGTCTGCGAGCCAACGCCGGGCACGCCTTCGATTTCGTTGACGTGGGCGTTATATAGCCGCCGCAGGGTGCCGAACTTCGCCAGCAGGGCATTGGCCGTCTCGATTTGCAGGTAGACTGTCGCGCCGCAGACCGGGCACTTTTCCGGCAGGACGGCGTAGAAACCGTGCGGGGGTTCGGGCGCGCGCTCGCCGCCCTTGCGCCGGTAGTCCGCCACGGCTGAGACAGCCGGGCAGTCGGCCCCGCGCCCGCAGGTGCAGCGCCGTTCTTTGGTGACGTAGTGATGGCGGGGACGCACATCCGGGCCAAAGTCCACCACGTAGTGGTAACCTGAAACGCGGATGACGGCTTCTTTCAGGAGGCGGTTCAAATCGAGTGTCTTGACCTCCGGGGATGAGATTTGGGGGTTCATCTGGTCTCCTCGGGGTGGGTTAGGTGTTCGGGCCAGTCATCCTGGATGCCCAGGCTGACCACCGTGTGCCAGGGCATGCCTTCGCCGTTCAGGTAACTGGTGACCTGGTCGAGCATGCCTTCCAGATCGGGGTCACTGAGTTCGGCGGGCGTTTGCGCCAGGCGCGGGGCCAGGACGGTCAGCAGGTCATCGATAGTGACGCGGTACAGGCAGGCTCCGGGCGGGTAGCCCAGGGCGGTGAAACGTTCCTGGAGCGCCGGGATGAGTTCTTCCCGTAAGGGCATGTGTGGGTCGGTCATATTACACATCCAGACCGACCAGCATCTCGGCCAGCAGCTTGCGCCGTTCGGCTTCGATGGCGTCCAGGCCGTTTTGTTGGGCGGCCTGGCGGGCGTGGCCGAGTTCGGCCAGCACCGGGTTGAGCCAGCGGCCAGGGAGAAAGAGCAGTTCCTGCTCGACTTCCTCGATTTCTGTACCGGTGACCAGCCAGACCCAGCGCGCGACCAGGTTGGAACTGAACAGGATGTCATCGACGAGATTCCCCCGGCAAACTACGCCGGGATTCGCGCGGGGCGGATGGTTTTGACCGTCCGCAAGCCAGACCCCGAAGGAACGTTGCAGCAAGCCGGTGTTGCGTTCGGGCAGGAAGCGCAGCGGGTATTCGTTGGCGATAATCGCCACGTTCCCGCCCTGCCAGACCTGGCATTCACGCAGGCCGGAGGTGCGCACTTTCGAGCCGAGCCAGTAAACCACCTGCCAGATGTTCTCCGGGTACGAGAGGTCGCGGGCGGCCTGAATCCAGATTTGCTTGATGCGGTTGAGTTCGGCCAGCGAACTGGTTTCAGGGATGAGCGCCGGGGAAGCCGGTCGGCTCTCGGCGGGAGCCAGGAGCAGGGTGGTCATGCAGCCGCCTCCGCTGCTTCCGCAGCCTTGGCCGCGCTGGCCTGGTCTTCGACTGTAACCATTGGCATCAGCAGGTAGACGAAGCGGTCTGTGCCATTGGCGAACAGGGCCGGGGAGTTGGGGGCAATCAGGCGCAGGTGAATCGAATCTGCGCCGATGGCTTCCAGACCCTGGCGGGCAAAGAGCGCGTTGAAACTGATGCGGAAGTTATGAAATTGGGATTGGGGAATGGGGTGTTAGTGGAGGCGGGCGTGAACCTGCGAGCCGCGCCGGGACACATCGATGAACTCCTGGCTGATGCGGCGCAAAGCGGCGGTGGCCTCGCTGCTCAGAGTGAGCTTGCGGCCTTCGAGGAACAAGCGAACTTCGCGCGCCAGTTTGGCGGGCATCTGCTCGATGGAGTTCTTGACGTGTTCGATGAGCGCGTTTTGTTCGCGCGCTGATGTACCCTGCGGCGGGCGTGCGCAGGGCGAAGTTGGCATAAATGCCAGGGGTCGCAAGCTTGGGCAGCATGAGTGTCCTCCGGGAAAAGAATAAGTATGTGAGTGGAATTTATCCACATCAGGCAGCCGGGAAAGCGGGTTTTCGGGCTGCCGGGCGGGGACAAAATCAGGGAAAATTACGCAGTACAATACGGAGCAAGCCCACAATGAAACCAACCCGGCAAATCGCGCAGGAACTTTATGACCGCTGGCAGGCCAGCCCGCGTAAACAGGCTGGCGGGGATTTAACCGGCGTGGCCGTCCATGCCGCGCTGATTTACGAATTGCAAGCCGAGGGAAAGAAAGTTGCTCCCATTCTTGAAATCGGGGAAGCGCTGGAAAGCGGCCTGCAACTCACCTCCTGGGTAAACGCCTGGGCAGACCCGAATGACGACGGCTACTTCGACCTGACGGCCAACCCGCCAATTTTCAACGCCCAAACCCTGCCTGGGCGCCGGCGCGTCAAGGACTATATGATTCACGACTTCGAGGGATTGATGAGGCAGCTGTACGCTTCCGGCTGCGGCCCGCTGATTGCCGATTTATCCCCCGTTCTTGATTCGATTTATAGCGAAAGGAGCATTGTATGAGTAAGAAGAAAATACCCGCTCTCAACCGAACAGAGATTCTACAGAGACTTCACGATGCAGATTTGCGCAGGTTTGGCGTAACCAGCCTGGCGCTGTTTGGTTCTGCCGCCAGGGATGAACTCGGAACGCGCAGCGACGTGGATATTTTGGTCACTTTTTCAGAAATCACAAGCGATAACTATTTTGACTTGAAGGTATTCCTGGAAAACCTTTTAGGCCGGAAGGCTGACCTGGTTACACCAAGAGCCATCAAGCCCCGCATGATGCCCTGTATTCAGGAGGATTTGTATGCCGTCACGGGAGATTTACGATGACATACCAGATAGCATTTGAGCAATACCTGGCTGATAACGACCGCTCGCAGAAAACCATTACCGGCTATCTGGCCGACCTGGCGCGTTTCGCAGCCTGGTTCGAGCAAACCAACGGCGAAGGGTTGACCCCGGAACGCCTGACCCCAACAGACGCGCGCGAGTTTCGCGCCTTCCTCCAGCGCAAGGACGCGAAGCCTGCCACCATCAATCGCGCCCTTGCGGCCATCCGGGCGTTTGGGAAGTGGGCGGACGAGACCGGGGCAGTCCAGGGAAACCCGGCTGCGAAGGTCAAGGCGGTCAAGAAGGCTGAATTAGCCCCGCAGTGGCTGGACAAAAACCAGGTCAACGCGCTGGTTCGCAAGGCCGAAGAACTGACCCAAACCGCCAAAACGCCGCCTGCCTTGCGCCAGGCAACCCGTGACGAGGCCATCATCAAGATTTTGCTCAACACCGGCCTGCGGGTGAGCGAACTGTGCGCCCTGCGCCTGGGCGACGTGGATATGAAAACCAACAAGGGCGTTTTAGTTGTCCGGCAGGGAAAAGGAACAAAGCGGCGCGAAGTGCCGATGAACAGGGAGACGGCGCAGGCCATCCAGGCCTGGCGCAAGGTGCGTCCGTCCGAATTTGGCGGCCTCCTGTTCTACGGCTCGCGCGGGGACGCGCTGACCGCCAGCGGCATCCAGCGCAGGCTGGCCGATATTGGCAGCCAGGCCAGGGTTGAGGTACACCCGCACGCGCTCCGCCACACCTTCGCCAAAAGCCTGGTGGACGCGGGCGTCACCCTCGAAAAAGTCGGCGCGCTGCTCGGCCATAGCAGCCTGAACACCACCTGCGTCTATGTCACGCCCGGAGAGCGCGATTTGAGGGAAGCGGTCGAGAGGCTGGATTACTGAACGGTTGCCCTCCGCTTGTGGGTATGCTACACTTATTGCAGGAGCACGATATGACCATTCAAAGCAGCGCCCAAATCGGGAGCGTTATTCGGAACGCGGTCGTTTTCGATGTCAAAAACTGGGATGGTGACATGATGGCTTCGGATTCTTTAATTCAATCCGTTCAGGATTTATTTGCCGTTTTGGAACAAGAAAAAATAGATTATGTCTTGGTCGGAGGCATCGCCCTTTTGCATTATGTCGAGGGCCGGAATACGCAAGACCTTGATTTATTGATGGCTCTCTCATCGCTTGAAAAATTGCCCCAGATTAAAGTGGTCAGCAAAGATATGTACTTTGTCCGCGCCGATTACAAGGGGCTGCAAATCGATGTTCTCCTCACGCAAAACCCGCTTTTCAAGCGGGTACAGGGCAAATACGCCACAAGGCAGCATTTCCTGGACCGCGATATTCCAATCGCCTCGGTCGAAGGTTTACTGCTATTAAAACTGTATGCCTTACCCTCCCTGTACCGCCAGGGGAATTTCGCCAGGGTAGGTATTTATGAAAATGACGTTGCCACACTGATCCATTATTACCGGCCTGACGTGGAGCAGCTTTTCTCGGAACTATCCAGGTATGTCAGCGAAACGGATTTGGCAGAAATCAAGGAAATTGTCGCAGAAATCCAGAAGCGTATTCAGCGTTTCAAAACAGATTCCCGGTAAAAGTTGTTCCATAAACAGGACGAGGCGCAGCGGCCTCGTCCTGTTATTTCAAACCGTGAGTTTATTCCTGCAAATAGGACATAACGCTGGCGACTTGTGCCGGCGTTTTAGTTTTCGTTCGAGATCGCGCCCGCAAGGAGAGCGCGGCCAGGGTGGACGATTTGCGCTCGCCCGTATAAGTGGAAAAAAGCGTTTGTTGCATGGATGCCTCTCGCGTGGCAGGAGGCGGCCAATGTCCCCGGCAAGGGACAAGACCGCCCCTTGCAAGTGATTTTGAAAATGGTGTCAAAAGGAGAACAAGACGAGGCGAAGCCGCCTCGTCTTGCAAATTTTTTGCCCGTATAATTATCCTAACAGCGCATAGAGTACGCCTGACAGACACATACAGGTTGTGACCAGGAGAGCCAGAGTGACGATAAAACGCTCGTCAAACTCATCTTTTCGATTTGGCTGGTGCTTTTTGTGTCCATTTCCGCCAAAAGTATTTTTGAGCACAGTGTCCTCGGTTGTTTTTTGGTTGTCATTGCCCCACGAGTTGCTGCACTACATTCCCGCCAGACTGCTTGGCCTGGAAGCCCACATCGAGCCTGGCAGAACGCTGGTGAAAAAATCTCAGCAGACGTGGAAAAGGGTTGTAATCGCCCTTACGCCTGCTTTTGCAGCCCTGTTGCTCGCGGTGTTTTGCGCCTGGATGTCTACCCAGGCGCAAGGCAAGTGGCAGGAGTTTTGGATAATCGAAACCGGAACCGCCCTCTGCGCTTTTTGGGGCTGCGCCAAAGACATGCAAGATGCGCGGGGGCTGATGCGCGTTACCAGGGGAACATGAGGGTACAGCCAGATTTCTGGCCGATGACCAGTTGCGCCCATGCGTGACCTGTTTCCAGGTCGATGACGAGCTTCTCGACACCTGCAATCATCGACGGGTAAACATGCGCCCGGCGGATACGCATACCGGGATGCAGCCTGGCCCAGCCGCGATGCTTCTTGAGCGGCTCGCTGCGCTGCACCTGGATGCCGTTTTCCGAGCGAATGACTTCAATTTCCACGCCGTCGAAGCCCAGGGCGGCGATGACGCCCGTCTTGGGTTCAGGGTACGGCACATCGAAGCGCAGCAAGGTTCGACCGGCGAGACCGGTCAAGGCGGATTGAATTTGCTGGGTATCCATGTTCACCTCGCAGCCTCAGCCTGGGCCGGAAAAGGCCAGCAGATGGCAATCGGCTCATGAGTCGCCGGGTCGTACTCGGCGGCCAAGTCGGCGCGTTCGCCGGGCGTCATGCCCTCCTCGGCAAGCAAGGTTTCCCGCTCGATGTCCCAGAGCAGGTCGTCCTCGTCTTGCGCGGCCTGTTCGGCGGTGGCGATGAGTTCGATGGTCAGGCGTTTGACGCCTCGCTTGGCCCACAGCCACCAGATGTAATGCGCGGCCAGGCCGGACGGAAATGGGCCGATGACAGCGCGGTACTTGCTGTCACTGGCCGCATGGATACCCGCCGGAAGGTCTTTCGACATCTCGACGCGGGTCAAGACGGTTTTGCCTTGCGGCGAGGCAGAGACAGCAAGGAAGACAGCCATCGCAGCCCCCTATGCCGTCAGGATTTCGTCGCGCCGCAGGCCGGAATACAGCACCGCGTCGGAGGCTTGAACGCCGTCCCAGGCGTAGATTTGCTGACCGTCACGAAGGACGACCGGCAGGAAGCGCCAGGGATTGATGTCGGCGCAGCGTTTGATGATTTCCATGCGCCAGGCCCAATAATGCTTTTCGCCCCTGGCCGAGCAGCCCCAGCCCGCGCCGCGCTTCCGGCTGGAAAGCCGGGCCTCGAAGCAGGCCGGACTGCCGCAAACCGGACAGGCAGCAGGCGCGAGCGGCATGTAATCGAACGGGACTTCTGGCGGCCTTTCGCCGCCATCCGCGATGTACTGGCGGACGGCTTCGATGGCCGGGCTGGCTCCTGGCAGGAGCAGGCTTTGTCCTTGCTGACGAAATGAATGCGGGGACTGACTTGCGGGCCAAAATCGACCCGATAAGCGTACCCATCGACGCTGACCATCGCCTGGGCGATGTCGGCGGCGGCGGGGCGATGCGTGGCAAATGGCCTGGCCTTCACGGCAGCAGGCTGCTGGTACGATTTGAGCATAGTATCCTCCAGGATGAAAGAAAAGTATGCGAGACCCGGTTTGGTCTCGAACAGAAAAGAGCCAGGCGAAACGCCTCGCTCTTTCGGTGTTCGAGGCCAAAAGGCCTCAAATCGTGGCGAGCCTGGACTTGCGCTGCTCGTCGAGGATTCTGAAAGCCTCGCAGATAGCAGCAGACAGGCTCTGCGGCGCGCGCCGGATAATCTCGGCGCGGCCTTCCGGGTCGAGCATCCGCACTGTGGCGGATTGCTCGAAGTAATCCTGGATGTAAGACGGCATGGGTGTCCTCCGGGTGAAAAAGTATTGCGCATCGCCGCGAGCGCGGCGTGTCAGCCGGGAGGAATCAAAAAACTGCCGGTTGCCGCATCAATGACAAGCGGCTGGAAATTGTGTTTTAGGTATGTGGATTTCTAACCCAGGAATCGATTACGATGCGTCGGAAAATGTAGAATACGCACATAAGTTGGGGCAAATGTTGTATAATAAAATTGAAAATACGTAAGCAAGTTGAATATATGGCTCTACAACTTTCTCCAATTACAACTGCGCAGGAATTATCGCGTTACGATCTTTTTACATTCACCAGCCGCATTTTAGCGGATTTGTTTGAATTGGACAAATTCCAAACCTCCAACTTACTCCAGCGCATGGAACAAGTTGGTCTCGTGGCACGGATAGAGCAGGGAAAATATGTATTGTTGGGCTTGACTCCGGAAAAAGTGTTATCCAACCCGTTATATATTGGGAGCAATCTCGTTGTGCCATCTTATATTTCTTATTGGTCAGCGCTTCACTTTCACGGCTTAACTGAGCAGGCGCCTCGAAAGGTATACATTGCCATTTGCCGAAGAAAGCCGGAACTCACTTTCAACAAGATAAAATTCAAGTTTATTAGCACCAATCCAAAGCTTTTCTTTGGCTATCAGCGCGTTTACCATGCCGAACTGCCGATTGTCATTGCAGATGAGATAAAGGCAATCCTTGATAGTCTCTCTTTGCCGCAATACGCGGGCGGCATAACAGAAGTAGCCAAAGCCCTATCGATCGCTGTTGAAGAAAAGAGGTTGGATCTTCCCACCTTGGTAGAGTATGCCAGACGCTTTGAAAGCCAATCACTCACTTCGCGATTAGGGTATTTATTGGAATTGCTCTGCCAATCCACACAGGGCTTGCAAGAACCGAAGGGGCCGGTGCGTTTGGATCCACAAAACCCTGACAAAGGGGAATACAACGCCCGCTGGAAATTGTATATCAATACTTCGCTGTCCGACCTTTTCCCCACAGGAGTTGTCTGATGCTAACCCGTGCTCAAATCCAGCGTTTGGCCCAAAGACAGGGCATTGGTGTCCAGGCTCAAGAACGTGATTATGTGCAACATTTGCTTCTGTTTGTCCTGTATTCCCGTTCCCAGGAACTGATTTTCAAAGGAGGAACAGCCTTGCGGATTGTATATAAAGGGAATCGTTATTCAGAAGATTTGGACTTTAACGGAAATATTGCTATTGAAAAGATAAAAAACCTCTGGCAAAACATTATCAGGGAATTAAATGCCTACGGCATGCAGGCCGAGATAAGAAATGAGTGGCAATCTGATTTTGGTTATAGTTTTGATGTTAGTTATCAGGGGCCGATCTATGATGGCCGAGACCGAACAAAGGGAAAAGTTCGTGTTGACATCAGCCTGCGCCACGAAAGTGTTGATACAAAACGGGAGCTCATTTTTCCTGAGTACGACGATCTTCGGCCTTTTGTAGCCACAGTATTAAATCCAGAGCATCTGATGGCCGAAAAAGTGCGGGCTTTGTTGGTTCGCAGCAAGGCCCGGGATGTCTATGATATTTGGTTACTCAAGAAACAGGGAATCGCCATAAATAAAGGGCTGGTCGAACAAAAGCTGAATCTGTATGAACTGACAATCACATACCCGGTACTGAACGATGCTCTTTTAAAGGCCAAGGCAGAGTGGGATCGCGACCTTCGTCCCTTGCTGCCGCAGAATATCAATTGGGAGGATGTTGCTGGTCAACTGGAGCAAGACTGGGAATCGCTATGACGAATTACGCGCGACAAATAGTGATTGTAGTTCCAGAATAACTGCGCGGAAAAACCCTGTTCACTCATTTCGCCAGGCCTGCCTGACGGTTTACAACTCCCACCGCATCCAATCTTAGTTCTGAGAATCTCCGCGCTAATATTGGATGCGGGTTGCTTTGCATCAATTGAACACAATTTCGCCAATTAGTTTTTTTTTGATACCATCGAAAAATGGTAGAAAAACCAACGCCGTACTTCTCAGATGCCTCTCCTGCCCCGATACCAATACCTTTTAAATGCTCCACTGCCTTCCACTCCGGCAAATCTTCTTTGCGGAGCGGCTTGCCGGAGTTCTGGACTTCGGATTCCTGGACGACAATGGTTTCACCAATCATAGCGGCTTTAATTGTACCACTTTCGACTAAGGCGCGAATCTGCGCCTCGTCCAGCCCGTACTTGCGGGCGGCTTCGGGGAGGGGGAGGAAGGTGGGGAGGGCGGTCATCGCGTATGCTAAAATTAGGTGAATTAATCGTCAGGAATCACGAAGAAAGGCAGCGGTAGTCTCATCAATCGAGTAAAGGCAAAACGCCCATTGGGAACACCCTGGGCGTTTTTGGTTGCAGGGTGTTCCCTGCGTGGGAGTTGCGGGGGCAGGACTCGAACCTGCGACCTCCGGGTTATGAGCCCGACGAGCTGCCACTGCTCTACCCCGCGTCGGTTTTTACAGGCACGGTAGTTTACTACAGAGGGGCAGGCGCGTCAAGGATTTGCGCGAAAGGGCCCACGCCTTTCTTGAAGTCGCGGATGTTTGACAAAGACCTCCTTCGGTAAATTGGGGGTTTACACGCCAGCCAAAACCGAGGAAGGTCAAGATGGAGTCTAACGCAAATCGAACGCTGCTAAGCGAACAAGAGCAATCCTGCGGACAAATTATCA
>DAOUAZ010000399.1:0-9705 GCA_034432975.1 Anaerolineales bacterium
GTTGGAGGCGGCGGGGTAGGCGCAGGCTGGCAGGCCGCCAGCAGCAGGGCCAGGACGAGCAGGGTAAGGCGAGTTTTCATGGTTTCTCCAGGGTTTTGTGGATTGGTGTTTCCACCTGCCCAAAATTGTGCCATAATTCATGTCAAACCAAGCCGAAAGAAAATTTTCGAAAACATGACCGACCTCGCCGCACTGCTTCGCCGCTGCCGCAAACGCGCCGGCCTGACCCAAAAAGGGCTTGCCGAGCGCATTCATTTTCACCACAGCGTTATTAGCCGCACCGAAACGCCCGGCAGCGGCTACCTGCCTTCGGAAATCTACCTGGATGCCTTTAGCCAGGGTCTCGAACTCTCCGAATCCGAGCGGGAATCTCTCCAGATGGCGCTGGAAGCCTCCCGGCAGGCTGGCCCCCCACCCCAGGCGGCAGGCGCGCCGATTTGGCGGGTCTCGCGTTATTTCGTCCCCATCCTGATTTTGGCGATATTCCTCGTATTCGTGGGCATCTACCTGGCGGCGGTCTTCTTGCCCTCGGCATCCCGCGCCGCGTCGGCCCCGGCAGGCTACCGGGCTGTTCCGAATGGGGGCGCGTTGTATGTGGATGATTTCGAGAATGGCGATTTTTCGAACTGGCGCAGCCTAAACGATGGCCGCTGGGAGATTCTCCCGCTGGAGGGTGGATTCGGCCTGGGCGTGCGGGACCAGCCGTCAAGCAGCGTGCCGAATGCTTATCTCCTGCTCTCGGACGATTGGGTGGATTACGCTTTCAGCGTGGATGTCATCTTCGAATCCGGGCAGTACGAACAGATTTACCTGGTGGCGCGCAGCGCGCGCCAGCCGAATTGTTCCGGCTACCGCGCGGGCGGCAACCGGCTGGGGGTGTCTATTTTCCGCTTTGATGACATGGGAGGAGACTGCCAGGGCGAGACGCTGGCCGAAAATCCCGCCTACCCGCTGCGTTCCGGCGCGCCCTACAACCTGCGCCTGGAAGCGCGCGGCGCGGAGATTCGCTTCTTCGTGAACGGTCAACTGGCTGTGGAGGCCAGCGACGGCAAGTATCCAAAGGGCGGGCTGGGACTTCTGGCCTACCAGGTGAACTATGCGCATTTCGATAATGTGGTGGTAACGAAGTTGGGGAAGTAAAGCGGTCAGCCGGTTTCCAGGTGTTTTTTAATTTCCATAAGCAATGCATCCATGTTGGGTACGGGGAAAACATGACCCACGCCAGAGAGCCACACGCCTTTTGCATTTGGAATTGCCTCCGCCAGTTTTTTCCCATGCCCGATAGGGATGAACTGGTCCTGCGTACCATGAATGACAAGCGTTGGCAGACGAAGGGTTTGCAATTTCTCGAAGCGAGACCCTGAAATAGAAACGGCTGTTTGATGCTGGAACAGCGCTTTCAGGTTGATTCCGCGGCGTTTTCGAACATCGAACAAAACCAATTCGGCGAGTTCCTTGATATCCAATCCTTCGTATCCTCTGGCTGCGATTGTTTTGGCGATGAGCTCCTTGACCAGGTTCCTTTCGCCGCCCAGGATGCGATGCTTAAGGAGGGGAAGCCCTCGGAGAAGCGAACTCCAAAAATAGCGCGAAGATAATCCTGGCACGTCGGGGTCTCCGATATACCCGGAAGTCATGATGAGCGTGAGGGAGGCAGCCCTGGCGGAATGGTGGATGGCGACTTCCTGGGCGACCATCCCACCCATGGATAAGCCGAGCAGGTGGGCCTGTTTGATATCGAGTTCATCCAAAACCGCGATGGCGTCACTTGCCATATCTTGCAATGTGTATGGATTTTTGCTATCCCAGTCGCTGACCCAATCCGACATCCCGGTTCCACGATGGTCGTAGCGAATGACCTGGTAGCCTGCCCGGACCAGGGCGCGAATAAATTTTGGCGGCCAAAATAAGGCATTGCCGCCCATTGCCATCAGCAACAGAATGGTTCCCCTGGGTGAATCTTGCGGGCGGATGTCCTCGTACCAGATGTCCAAACCACCGGATGACGCGAATCCGGTCTTGCCAGTGATGACGTTGGGCAAATCGCCATCCATAACCTGCTCGATGATAGAGTCTGTTTCCGGCGGTAAAGTTGGCCCCGCAAAAAATATGAATAGCAAAAGCCCCGCCAGCGCAGCCAGGAGAACAATGAGGATGGTCATGTTTTCCTGATACCCTGCGCGCGGGCCGCCAGCAGCGCCTGGAGTTTGCAGCTGGTGTTCCAATTGCGAATGGTGATTTCGGGATAAATGGGCGAGGCAATGATGCGGGTCAGGCGACTCTGGGAGGCCCGCGCGATGAGGCGGGAGAAGTACAACACGTCGGGGCCTGTAAACATTTCATCCACGCCCGGCCTGGCGCTCAGGTGTTGGATGGCCTCGTCAGCAGCCAGGGGCGGACGCAGGAAAATCACATCGCAGCGATATTCGTCCGGCTGGCTGCCGAAACCCGGCGGGGCGCTGCGCACGATTTCAGTCAGTTTTTCGGCGGCGCACACAACGATGCGCGCTTCGTAGGGCTGGAATGTGGTCGACAAAGCGGCTTCGATTTGCCCGGTCAGGCTGGCCGGGTCGCTTCCCGGCGCGCTGAATAGCACGTTGCCGCTTTGGATATAGGTCGCAACGTTTCCAAACCCGCTCGCCTCGAAACAGGCCTTCAGCTCGGCCATTTTGATGATGTTTTTTCCGCCAACGTTGATGCCGCGCAACAGCGCAAGGTATTGAGTGGTCATAAGCAGCCCAATTTTAGCACAGGAGACCAGACGCGCCTCCATGAGCCAATTCCCCTGGCGGCCAATTATTAGAATTAAATCAGACCAACCGGTCGGTTTTATACTCAAATCGCATCTTGGGGGTACAATAAAACCATCCGAGGGAGATTCGTGTCCAATTTTGCGTCCCCACCTTCCAAACCTATCCCCCCACCGCTCATCGAACTGCGCGGCGTGGTCAAAACCTACGCCAGCGAAGCCGGGGAGTTTACCGCGCTGAAAGGCATCGACCTGGATATTCATCCCGGCGAATTCCTGGGAATCATCGGCAAATCGGGGGCCGGCAAAAGCACCCTGCTGAATATGATGACCGGGGTCGACCACCTGACGCAGGGCGAAGTGATTGCCCGCGCCAACGGGCAGCCGGTCTCGGTTCACGCCATGAGCGAAAACGACCTGGCGCTGTGGCGCGGGCGCTCGATGGGCATCGTCTTCCAGTCCTTCCAACTATTGCCCATGCTGACCCTGCTCGAAAATGTGGTACTGCCGATGGATTTGTGCGGACTGTATCACCCGCGCGAAAGCCGCCGCCGCGCCTTGGAACTGTTGGAGATGGTCGAAATCGCCGAACACGCCAGCAAACTGCCGGCCTTCATCTCCGGCGGGCAGCAGCAGCGCGTGGCAATTGCCCGCGCCCTGGCCAACGACCCGCCCATCCTTGTAGCCGACGAACCGACCGGCAGCCTCGATTCCGTCACCGCCGACCACATTTTCGACGTGTTCGAGCGGCTGGTTGCCAACGGCAAAACCATCATCATGGTCACGCATGAGATGGGACTCATGCCGCGCTTCAGCCGCCACCTGGTCATTGCAGATGGCGAAATCGTCCCCACACTTGTCCCAGACCCCGCCCTGGCCGCGGCTTCACGGAGGAACTGACATGCCCCGGCCTGCCTCCGATTCCTCCGCTTCGGATATCCGCTTCTCCGATTCATCTTCCGATATCCGTTTATCCGATTCATCCGTTGTCCACTCCGTTCCCATGATTGACATCCGCCGCGTGGTCAAGAGTTTCAAAAACGCCGCCGGGGAGTTCACCGTGCTAAAGGGCGTCGATTTGCAGATTGGGCGCGGCGATTTCGTCTCGATTATTGGTAAATCGGGCAGCGGCAAAAGCACCCTGCTCAACATGATGACCGGCATCGACCACCCGACCTCCGGGCAGGTGATTGTGAATGGGCAGGATTTGTACAAATCGTTGGACGAATCGGGCCGTTCGCTGTGGCGCGGGCGTAACCTCGGTATCGTCTTCCAGTTTTTCCAACTGCTGCCCATGCTCTCGCTGGTCGAGAACGTTATGCTGCCAATGGATTATGCCGGGGTCTACGACTTCGACGAGCGTCCGCGCCGCGCCATGCAACTGCTCGAAACGGTCGGGCTTGGTGCGCAGGCCGGCAAACTGCCGCTGGCCGTCTCGACCGGTCAGCAGCAACTGGCCGCGATTGCCCGCGCCCTGGCCTGCGACCCGCCCCTGCTGGTGGCCGACGAGCCAACCGGCAACCTCGACTCGCGCACTGCCGATGTCGTCATCAATATCTTCGAGCAACTGGCGGCGGATGGCAAGACAGTGGTCATGGTCACGCACAACCCCTCGCTGACGGCGCGCACCACGCGAAATATCATCATTTCCGACGGGGTCGTTATCAACGAAATGGTCGCCCGCTCCCTGCCCCTGCTCAATCACCGCCAAATGCTGGCCGTTACGCGCCAGGTCGAGCGGCAGGCTTACCACCCCAACCAGCCCATCCTGCGCCGCGATGAACATGTGGACAAGTTCTTCATGATCGAGCGCGGCGAAGTGGAAGTCGTCTTGCAGGGCAAGAATCGCCAGGACGTGACCGTCGCCCGCCTGGGGCCGGGCGAATACTTCGGCGAGGTGGAACTGCTGCGCGGCGGCAAATCTATTGCATCTGTGCGCGCCGCGCCCGAATCGCCGGTGGAACTGCTGGTACTTTCGCGCGACGCATTTTGCCAACTGCTGAAAGAATCCCCGCTGACCGAGGAAGCCCTCGGGCGGATTGTGCAAGCGCGCCTGCAAGAGAACAAATCCACCGACCGGCGCGGCCGGGGCTGGTGGCCGTTCAAGTAAATGCAAAATCCAGAATGATGAACGTGGAATTCATCATTCATCATTCATCATTCATCGTTCATCGTTCATCATTATTCTTATGAGACCTCGCTGGCGAAAAGTATTCCTTGACCTGTTTGAAAACCCGACCCGCACCCTGCTGGTGGTCTTTTCGATTGCGGTGGGCGTGTTTTCGATTGGCGTCATTTCTGGCACGTATGTCATTATTTCGAACGACATGAGCGCCAGTTACGCCGCCAACCAACCCGCCAATATCGAACTGCGCACCGAGAACTTCGACCGCGATTTTCTTTCCACCGTAGAAAATGCGCCGGGCATGGAACACGTCGAAGGGCGGCGCGTGTTCAGCGTGCGCGTGCGCCCGGTCGACGCGCAGCAGTGGACGGCCATCGACATCATCGCGGTGGATGATTTCGACAAAAACAAAGTGAACCTGCTCACGCCGATTTCCGGCCAGCCCCAACCGGGCAAGCGGGAATTGGTACTGGAACGTAAGGTGCTGGAGGAGTTTGCAATTGCGCCGGGGGAAGACCTGGTGCTGGAACTCGCGGATGGTTCGTTCAAAACCCTGAAGGTGGTGGGCATCGTCCAGGACCCCACCACCGGAGCGGCTGACTTCCTGGCCCCGCCCTTTGCCTATATCACGATGGATACACTCCCGGCCCTCGGCCAGCCAGACGAGTTCAATCGTATTTATGCGACGGTGAAAATCGGAAAGAACGGCAACCAGCACATTCGCAACGTTTCCGCTGACTTAATCAAGCGCATCGAAAAAAGCGGCGTGGATGTCTTTCGCTCGCGCACGGCTCTGACCAACCAGCACCCGCTGGCCTCGACCGTGAACGCCGTTTTGGGAATTTTGCTGGCTCTGGGCATCCTGATTGTGTTCCTGTCTTCCTCGCTGATTGCCAACACCCTGGCCGCGCTCCTGAACCAGCACATGCGCCATATCGGCGTGATGAAACTGGTTGGCGGGCGCGATAAGCAGGTTTTTGCGATGTATCTCTTGCTCATCCTGTCGTTCGGCATCCTGGCGCTGTTGATTTCGGTGCCGCTCGGCGGGCGGGGCGCTTACGAATTGTCGCTGTTCATTGCCCAAAAGATGGGTTTCACCCTGCTGGGTTACCGGATTGTGCCGCTGGCCTTTGTCATCCAGATTGTGATTGGGATTCTTGTCCCGCTCCTGGCCGGGTTCGGGCCGGTGATTAATGGTTCGCGCATTTCGGTGCTGGACGCCATCAGCGGGGACCTTGCCCACGAAACAGGAAGCAAGTCACAGCCCGGCAAGAAGCGGGAGGCGCTGTTCGAGCGATTCGAGAACCGGGTCAACACGGCCCTGCTGCGGCGGGGAATCCATCTCCCGCGTCCCCTGTTGATTTCCCTGCGAAACACCTTCCGCCGCAAAGGCCGCCTGGCGCTGACCTTGTTCACGCTGACGATGGGCGGGGCCATTTTCGTGGGGGTCTTCAATGTCCGCACCACGCTGTTCGATTATATGGATAACGTAGGCCGCTACTTTGTAGCCGATGTGACCCTCGATTTCACCCAGCCTTATCGCTTGAGCGAGGTCGAAAAACTTGCCCGCCAGGTTCCGGGCGTGGTGGATGTGGAAGGCTGGGCGTTTGCGACCGCTGAAATTATGTACCCGGATGGTACGGTGGCCGAAAACCTGACCGTGCTTGCGCCCCCCGCCGGCAGCACGATGGTGGACCCCGAACCGGTCGCCGGGCGCTGGGTGCAGGCCGGCGACGCCAAGGCGATTGCGATGACCGAGGGCATTTTGCGCAGTTTCCCGTACCTGAAGCCGGGTGATACTCTGAATGTGCGGGTCGGCGGCAACGATGACCGCTGGCAGGTGGTCGGCTTTTTCAAGTTCATCGACCGCGAGGGGCTGATTGCTTACGGGACTTACGAGTATTTCTCGCGCGAGACGAACCTTGCCAACCGCTCGGTTTCGTTCCGCGTGGTGACGGAGCGGCACGACAAGGCCTACCAGCGCGAGATGAGCGAAAAACTCGACCGGCGCTTCCGCGAGGCCGGCTTCCAGATAAGCCAGGCCCGCCCCGGTCTTTCGGCGCTCAACAATGCCACCGAGAGCCTCGACATCCTGGTCATCTTCCTGCTGATTATGGCCCTGCTGACGGCGGTGGTCGGCGCGATGGGACTGACCGGCACGATGGGCATGAACGTACTGGAACGCACCCGCGAAATCGGTATCATGCGCGCCGTCGGCGCAACCGATGGCGAAATTATGCGCATGGTGATTGTGGAAGGTATTGTCATTGGCCTGATTTCGTGGGTGATGGGCCTGGTGGTGTCCATCCCTATTACGTATGGGCTCTCGCTGATTGTCAGCCTGGCCGTGTTCGAGACGCCCATTGCGGTTGTCTTTACCCCGGTTGGCTATCTCATCTGGCTGGGGCTGGTGATTGTGCTTTCGGTGCTGGCAAGCGTACTTCCGGCCCGCAACGCCGCGCGTCTGACCATCCGTGAAGTGCTGGCTTACGAATGATGAATGATGAATGCGGAATGATGAATGGTGAACCGCATTCCGAATACCGAGTTTCGAATATCGAATTACGAACCCGAGGTTTCCATGAAAAAAACAATTTTCTTTGCCCTGACCCTTTTCTCCCTGCTGCTGGCTGCTTGCGGCGCGCAGCAGGCAGTCCCCACTGCAACACCTGCCCCGGTGGTGGATAGCGGGGTGATTGCCGAGGGCCGCATCATCCCGGCCCAGGATTTGCGCATCTACCCGCAGGCGCGCGGCACGGTGACGGATATCCTGGTCGAAGAGGGCCAGTCCGTCTCGAAGGGTGATGTCCTGGTCCACCTGGGCGACCGTGAGAGCGCCGAAGCCGCCCTGACCGCCGCCCAATTGGAACTGACCCAGGCCCAGCGCGCCTACGACGACTTCATCCGCACTGCCGGGCTGTCTGCCGCCAACGCCTGGAAGGAATACCAGCAAGCGCAGGTGGCGCGCGCCGCCGCCCAAAAGGAATGGGAAAAGGTCAAACCAACCGATGTGCAGGATGAAATCGACAAGGCCGAAGCCGACGTGCGCGACCGCCAGAAAAAACTGGAGGATGCCCAGGAAGAGTTCGATAAATACAAAGACCTGAAAACCGACAATCCCACCCGCCGCAAAGCGGAGGATGAACTGCGCGCAGCAGAGGCCAATCACAATGAAGCCCGCCGCAAAGTGGAGGAACTCCAGCGCAAGGTGGATGCGCCCAAAGCCGTGCTTGAATCGTCCATTGCTGCCGAAGCCGAGGCCAAACGCAAGTTCGAGAATACAATGGATGGGGCAGCCGACCCTGAACAGAAAGCCGTCCTGGAGGCGCGCCTGAACAATGCCAAAGCCCAGGCTCGCGCCGCCGAGAAAAACCTCGCCAACTACGACCTCCGCGCCCCGTTTAGCGGCGTCGTGACCGATGTCAACGTGACGGTTGGCGAACTGCTCGGCCCCGAAAAATTCGCCGCGCAAGTTGCCGATTTCAGCGACTGGTATATCGAAACGACTGACCTGAACGAACTGGAAGTGGTCAACGTCCGGGAAGGCCAGCGCGTCGAAATCAACCCGGACGCGCTCCAAGATGTCACCCTGCAGGGCGTAGTCGAGAGCATCGGCCTGGTCTATCGCATCCAAGGCGGTGATGTGCTGTATAAAGTCAAAATCAAATTGAGCGACTCCGCCCCCTCCCTGCGCTGGGGCATGACGGTGGAAGTGGTCTTTTTGCCGTAAATCCAGATGTTTCATAACCTTGCAACGATGCTTGAGAATTGCAGATGAACCCGCGCCGCAGCGGGTAATCGATGATATAATCACTGCAACCCCAGAAATGACAGGTTAGCGCGCCAGTCCCTTACGAGGCTGGCGCGTCTTGTTTCACCCGGTTGAATTAGGAGGCGCTCGTGAACATTCAAACAGGCGATACTGTGATGCACTGGACATACGGGCTTGGGCAGGTGCTGCGGATGGAAGCGCGCATCCTGTCCAACAAAAATACGGTGTATTACATGATTCAGGTCGATGAAATGACCATCTGGGTTCCGGCGGACAGCAATCTCCAGAACCGCCTGCGCGCGCCGACTTCCAAAGCCGATTTCAAACGCTTGTTTGCCATCCTGTCTGGCCCGGCCGAACCCCTGCCCGATGACCGCTACGAACGGAAAACCCGCCTGCTGGCGCAGTTGAAGGATGGCCGCGCCGAATCGCTTTGCCGGGTCATCCGTGACATCACCGCATACCAGCGCGTCCGTTCCCTCAATGAGACCGACATGGCGATTCTCCGGCGTTCCCAAAAGATGCTGGTCGGGGAATGGAGTTATGCGCTCGGCATCCTCCCCATGCAGGCCGAACGTGAACTGAACAACTTATTGGAAAAGGGTTTCCCCGAAGGCTGAAAAATCATGTATTCAGACGAGACGCAAATGATTCAACGAATAGTGGAGAATTTTCGTAACTGCCTGCCTGCCCGCCCTCACCCCGCTGCGCGGGGCTTCCCCCGGCCCCTTCTCCCAGTGGGAGAGGGGAGAAAACAGAGATGATTTTGTCGCTTTCGGCAAGAAAATCCGTTTCGCATGTCCGTTTCCATCTCCCTTTGGGAGAGGGTTAGGGTGAGGGCAGGTAGTTACGTTTTTACAAAAATTGATACAAAAACGTCCTGAAGGAAGCAGGGAACGGTCGAAACCACCCTGCGAAACCTTCGGGACAATATTGTACGTCTGATGTGAAATTGCAGCAATTCCAAATTCAAAACTGAGTTATGGCGGTGCATGAACAATTTCCAAGCCATCCTCCATGAAGGAGAATAAATCATCCCATGAGTCAAAGACCATGTAG
>DAOUAZ010000400.1:0-2493 GCA_034432975.1 Anaerolineales bacterium
ATGAAGCGGAGAAGCGGAGGGGGGCAACGGATGGCTAACGCCAGGCGGAGAAGCAGAATTAGCAGCGGATAGGGCTTCTTCATAATCCGCGATGCGGACTTTGTTGGTGGTTCCAATTTCGACCAGTTTGGCGCCGCTCTGCTTCATTACATCTGGCACGCGGAAGCCGCCGCCGATTTCGACCAGTTGCGAGCGCGGGATGATGACCCGCTTCCCTTTGGCGAGCGCGGAGAGAACGAGCAAAACCGCCGAGGCGCAGTTGTTGACGACGACCGCCGCTTCGGCCCCGGTCAGTTGTTGGAGCAGCGATTCCGCGTGAATCAGGCGCGAGCCGCGCTTGCCGGTGGCGAGGTCGAATTCGAGGTTGACGTATCCGGCGGAGGCGGCCAGCATGGCATCCATAGCGGATTTGCTCAAGGGCGCGCGCCCCAGGTTGGTGTGCAGGATGACGCCCGTGGCGTTGATGACCGGTTCCAGGGTAGGTTTTGTCCACCCGGCGAGACGGGATGCGGCCCGGGCCAGCAGGTCTTCGTTTGACGGGACTTCCCTGCCAGCCTGGGCATCCTCCCGAATCGCCACGAGGGTTGCGCGAAGGGCCTGGACGGTGAGCGGGCGGCCAAATTCGGCAACCAGGGCGGCGGATTGCTTGAGCAGGAAATCAACGGAGGGGAGGCTGCGGAGGGTTGTCATGGGGGGCGGGGAGGGTTTCGCGGGTGCGCAGGAAGTATTCGATGGCGGCCAGGCCGAGCGCCAGCCACAGGCCAACCGAGAAGTCGAGGATACGCCCGATGTTGAGCCAGGCCAGGACGGCAAAATACACCCCAAACCAGGCGGCCTGGCGGGTGATGACGCGCGGCTCGACCGGCGGGCGGGAAGGGAAAAGACGATTGAGCAGGTACACCAGGGGCAAGGCTGTGCCGGAGCAGGCTAACACAACCAGGGCAAAAAAGCCCCAGCGCGGCCAGATGCCGGGTTCGGTCAGGTTGAGCAGCAGGTACAACCCGCCCCAGCCGCCGACGATGAGCAGGAGGTTTGGGACGAGGAAGGGTCGGTAGGAGGGGGCTTCGTCCATGCGCACGATTATACCCCGCAAAGAAACCTTCCGACGCTGGCATCTGCGTTTCTAAAGCGGTCGGCGTCATACAGGAGTTGGTACTGCCCGTCGTTGGAGATGTCGCGCGCCGCCTGGCGTTGCATTACCTGCAACACCGACTCCGTAAAGTGAAAGAAATTCACTTTACGGAGTTTTATTATGGCGCGCAAACCGCAAGACGAACGGCTCGAAACCATCTATAATAAAGTTGAGCAAAATCCAGGAGAAAAGCCTGGTTTCATTGCCCGCCTGCTGGGGCTGGAACGGTCGGAAGTGACCCGCTCCCTGCCCGCGCTCAACGATAGGGGCTTGTTGCTTTACGAGGACGATAAGGGAGGTCTCTGGCCGTTTGGCAAAAAGAAATGACCCAATTTCCCAACAATTTTGCAAATGTTCGAAACAAAACCAAAAACGTTGCAGAATTCGACCCCTTGTTGTGCTAAAGTAACTGAAATGCTTTTTGTTGAGGAGGATGGCATGAATCGCGCTGAAAACAAATCTGCCCGGCTCATCCAAATTGAAAACCTGCTGCTGGCGCACCCCGAAGGGCTGACCCAGGCGGAAGTTGCCCGAAAATTGCAGGTGGACCGTTCTACCATTCACCGGGACCTGGCAGATTTGCCCGGTCATATCTATCAGGAGGACGATGGGCGGCTGAAAATTGACCGCAGCGCCGACCTTATTAACGTTCATCTGAATCTGCACGAGGCGCTGGCAGTTCATGTCGCCGCGAGATTATTGGCAACCCGCATGGATAGGCAAAACCGCCACGCCGCGGCCGCCCTGCGCAAACTGGGTCTTGCGATGGAGCGTTGGGCAAAGCGCATCAGCGCGCACGTATTGCAATCTGCCGATGTAATGGACGATTCCGCCCAGCGCGATGACCCGGTGTACCTGGACGTTCTGGAGAAACTAACCGAAGCCTGGGCCAATGGGCGTAAAGTTCACATCTGGCACCAGGGCGATATGGGCGAAAAGGTGCTGGAATACCTGCTTTGCCCCTATTTCATCGAGCCATACGCAGTGGGACAGACCACTCATGTCATCGGCCTGGCTCAGATGCTGCGCGAGGGGGGCGCATCGACGCCGGAAAAAATTCGCACTTTCAAAATCGAGCGCATCCGGCGGGCCGAGGTGACGCGCGACCCTTACGAAATCCCCGCCGATTTCGACCCGCGCCGCCTGCTGGCCGATGCCTGGGGCATTTGGTACACTGAAGGTGAGCCGGTGGAAGTGACCTTGAAGTTTGGCCCCAACGTGGCGCGCCGCGTGCGCGAAACGCAGTGGCACCCCTCCGAACAGGAGGAAGCGCAGCCGGATGGTTCCATCCTCTGGCGGGCGCAGATTGCCGAACCCAGGGAGATGATTCCATGGATTCGCGGCTGGGGCGCGGATTGCGA
>DAOUAZ010000401.1:0-2366 GCA_034432975.1 Anaerolineales bacterium
GCCGGACGATTACGATTGAGCCGCCGTACCGTCTTCTCGCGCAGGTAGAGACGCAAGTCCAGTGTAGCGGTCAGTTTGCCTGTTCGGGCAGTGCAGGCGATGTAACAAAAACCGTTCTTGAAACGAGGCTTGGTTTTGGTGCTTTCACTGTGGTCGTGATACCAAGCCACTGGCTCCAAGCGTGTGGTGTGTTTATCTTTCTCGCCCAGCGAGTCGTCCACATTGATGTAGATGATTTTCGGCAATCCGCGCTGCTCGGCCTTAGCCATCAGCCAACTCAATTGGCGCATTCGCAGAGCATCTCTCGCTAGTTAGCATCCCACGGACTAATGCGCAGAAAATCTGCCATGTTTGACGCATCTGGCGCTTCCAGAAATTGCCGCTGCAATTCGGCCAATGTCTTTTCGTCTTCGCAAGTCAGTAGCGCGTCGGCCATATTCAACAAATGACGCATTTGCGGCTTCGAAAAACCCAAATTCAGCGAATTCACAAATGAACTCAAATCCGGCGAATTGTGTAAAATACGAGTAAGCATGGGATGCCTTCCTGTTCGAACAAGTAGTTGGCTTTACTGCCATTCTACTCAGGATGCATCCCATGTGTTCACCCTTTTTCGCCAGAGTCCAGTTACCAACATCCCAGGAGTCCCCATGCCCGAAGAACCCAAACCCGCTGAAACCAAAGACGAAAAGAAAGATAAACCCGAACTCAAAGACAACCTGGTCGTCACCCAGCACACAATCACCATCGACGGTCAGGAAATCGCCTACACCGTCACCACCGGGACGATTGTCCTCAAAGAAGAAACCGAGCGCGAGAAAGATTACGAAGGCGAAAAGCCCAAGGCGCAGTTTTTCTTCGTGGCCTACTGCAAAGACGGCGTGGAAAATCCCGCCAAACGCCCGCTGACCTTCTCCTTCAACGGCGGCCCTGGCTCCTCCTCGGTCTGGCTGCACCTGGGCGTACTCGGCCCGCGCCGGGTGGTGATGACCTACGAAGGCGGCCTGCCCAAGCCGCCCTACCAACTGACCGATAACGAATTTTCCCTGCTCGACCAAACCGACCTGGTCTTCATCGACCCCATCAGCACCGGCTACAGCCGCCCGGCGGATGGCGAAAAGGCCAAACAGTTTCACGGCTTCAAAAAAGACATCGAAAGCGTCGGCGACTTCATCCGCCTGTACACCACCCGCTACAACCGCTGGCTCTCGCCCAAATTCCTGATTGGCGAAAGTTATGGCACCACCCGCGCCAGCGGACTCTCCGGCTACCTGCAAGAGCGGCATGGGCTGTATCTCAACGGCATCATGCTCGTCTCCACCGTGCTGAACTTCGGCACCATCGACTTCACCCCTGGCAACGAACTGCCCTGCGTCCTGTTCCTGCCCTCCTACGCCGCCACCGCCTGGTATCACCGCGCCCTGCGCATCCGCCGCCCGCTGCAAAGCCTGCTCGCCGAAGTGGAACGCTTTGCCGTCGACGAATACGCCCCGGCCCTGATGAAAGGCGACGCCCTGCCCAAACGCGAGCGCAGCGCCGTGCTGGAAAAACTGGCCCGCTACACCGGGCTTTCCATTGACTACCTCGACCGCTCCAACCTGCGCGTGCCTGATTTCCGCTTCTTCAAGGAACTGCTGCGCTCGCGCGGGCGCACCGTTGGCCGCCTCGACAGCCGCTTCCTGGGCATCGACCGCGACACGCTCGGCGAAGGCGCCGAAAAGGACCCCTCCTACACCAACATCGTCGGCCCCTACACCGCCGCTTTCTACGACTACATCCGCCGCGAACTCAAATTCGAAAAAGACGCCCCCTACGAAATCCTCAACTTCCAGGTCTGGCCCTGGTCTTACGCCGAACACGAAAACCAGCACGTCTTCGTCGCCGAGACCCTGCGCAAAGCCATGACCATCAACCCGCACCTGAAAGTCTTTGTCGCCAACGGCTACTACGACCTCGCCACGCCCTACTTTGCCACCGAATACGTCTTCAACCACCTCGGCCTCGACGAAACGCTGCGCGGCAACCTCAGCATGGCCTGCTACGAAGCCGGCCACATGATGTACATCCACCTGCCCGCCCTCGAACAGATGAAAAAAGACCTGGCCGAATTTATCGAGAAAGCGAAGTAGGATTTTCGAAGCCCCCACACGCACCGCGCCCCCAACGTGGTGCGTGTTTCGTATATTTCCCGAAACCGACTCCCTGTATCCTGCCTCCCGCTAAATGAACGTCTACTACTCTAACACCCATTTCCAGCACCACCCGCCCTTCGAAATCTTCGACGGAGGAGAAAAAGTCGCCAACTTCGAGGTCCCCCAGCGCATGGAGCGGATTCTGGAAGCCCTGCGCCTGGACGGCCGCTTCGA
>DAOUAZ010000402.1:0-5326 GCA_034432975.1 Anaerolineales bacterium
CTCTTCGTATTCTTTTTGGAAGGTAATATCCTGAACCGCGCCATACACCCCGACCAGGCGGTTTTCTTCATTATGCCAGAGTGGGTAAGCGAAATTGCGCACCCAGCGAACCACCCCATCCTTGCGCCTTATTTTCAGAAGCGAACCTTCCAAAGGGCGGTTTGCCAGCAGGGTCTGCTGGTCGAGCTCATCCTGCGGCGCAGAATCTGGGTGTCGTAACATTTCCCATCCGCCGCCGGCAAGGTATTCATCGATTTCATAACCGGTGATGTCGGCAAAAGCGCCAGCCACCCATTCTGGGGAAAATTGTCCCAGGGCATCCACTCTTGTCGAATAAATATAATCCGAAATGACGCTGGTAATTTTACGGTAGCGCTCTTCACTATCGAGCAGGGCTTTTTCCATCCAATTCCGCTCCGTAATGTCGCGGTTAATGCCGGTGATGCCAATCGGATTCCCCTGTTCGTCGCGCAGGAAACTGGCGCGCGCTTCCATTCGAATGGTAGAACCGTCCTTCCGGTAGTAGTCGAGATGCACGACCCGGGAGCGGTTCGGGTCAGCCCCGCCCCGCGCTTCGTTTTCGATTTCCTCCCGCAGAATGTCCATCACCAACGCATACGAGTCGGGAGTAAGCGCCTTATGGATGGGTTCCTCCAACATTTCTTGAACGGTAAACCCCCGCAATCGCGCTGCTGATTCCGTAATGAACGTGGTGCGCATTTGTAAATCGGTCGTCCAGAGAATATCCTGCACGTTCTCCGAGATGATTTTCAAGAGACGTTCGCTCTCGGCCAGTTGCTCGGCCACGCGTTGTTCCAATTCCTCGTTCAGGCGGCGAATTTTCTCCTGTTCCTCGCGCAATTGTGACATCGACCGTTCCAGGCAGCGCAGCATCAATCCGTTCATCAAGGCAGCCAGAATGAATGTCGCAGTAAAAGTCGCCCATAAAAACCAGTCATCGACGATGAGCGGCTGGTTGACCAGCCACCCGAATCGTTCGGCGAGCAGCAAGATAAAACCGGCACAACTCGCTATCAATACGGCCCAGTAACCAGCCCGCTGTCCCCAATATTGCGACACGCCCAGCACAAGCAAGACGAAAGCCGCAAAAGCCGGGCCGCGCAGGCCCGTTCCATTCCAGGCTGCCCCAAATAGAACCACTCCACAGCCCACAATCATCAAAACAATTGCCTGGGAAATCCGATTCTTACGCAAGAGCATGAGGGAAATTGCGGTTATCGCAGCCATCGCCAGGGAATTTCGGGCAACGATTCGATTTATCTCACTGGGGGAAATATGATTTGCCAGACTGCCCAGCATCAAAAAGCCCAGGAAAACCCACAAAACCGTCTTGAGGAAGCGGCCAACATCTTGAGACAACAAGATATTGGACATGCCAAACGAGCGTTTCTCACCCATTGCTATCCTGCTCCCCTCCGAAAGTAAAATAAAACGCCGCGCCCATATCCACTTCGGCCTCGGCCCAGATTCGTCCATTGTGGCGCTCGATAATACGTTTGACTGTTGCCAGGCCAATGCCCGTGCCTTCGAATTCGTCGGCGCGGTGCATTCTCTGGAAGACACCAAACAGATTATCCGCGTACTGCATGTCGAATCCCACCCCGTTATCACGCACGAAATAAATTACTTCTCCCCTCTGCTCCATATTACCGATTTCGATGCGCGCCACCTGGCGGGTGCCGGTATATTTAACGGCATTCCCGGCCAGGTTGACGTATACCAGCCGGAGCAGGGCCGGGTCGGCAATGGCGGGAGGCATTTCAGCCAGAACCCATTCGATTTGGCGGCTTCCGGTTTCAGGGACAAGGGATTCAATCACAGATTGAACCATCTCATTTACGTCGACTGGTTGGAGGTTGAGCGGCTTACGTCCCAGGCGGGAAAAATCGAGCAGTTCGTCTATCAATTGCGCCATCTGGCTGCCTGCGTTGACGATTTTGTCCAGGAATTCTCGCGCAGGAGGCGTGAACTCTTGCAAAAAATCATTTGCCAGGATTTTCGCAAAGCCGTTGACGGAACGCAGCGGCGCGCGCAGGTCATGGGAAACGGAGTAGGAGAAGGATTCGAGTTCCTTGTTTGCCGCTTCCAACTGGGCAGTACGCTCGGCAACCCTCTGCTCCAGGTCGGCGTTCAAGGCGCGTAATTGCTGTTCAGCGCGCAGCCGTTCGAGAGCAGCAGCCAGTTGACCGGCTACCGTCACCAGCAGGCTTTCATCGGCTTCGCCGAAAGCACCAGGCTGGCGGCTTTCGATATCCAACACGCCGAGCAACTTTTCCCCGGCCAGGATGGGGACGCACAACTCAGAACGGATGTCTGGATCGATGGAAAAGTAAAAAGGGTCATCGCGGTCATTCATTCGATATGGCTGGCGCGTCGCCGCGACATGACCCACAATCCCCTCATCCAGACGAAATGTCATCTGGTCGACAGTGTCGGGCATCCCGCGATGGGCGCGCGGAAATGTGCGCAAAAGGCCTTCTGTCTCATTCCACAAAGCAACCCCCACAATATCGGGGTACAGTGAGCGATAAAGCGTCTCGACAACCGGCCCCAGTAATTCCTGTTCGTCTTTCGCCGACGCCCCGGCCTGCGCTGCGGCATTGAGGGCATAGAGTTCTTTGATGCGCCGCTGAAGTTCAAAATTGACATCCCTTGTTAATGCTTCGGCCTGCCGGCGGTCAACCAACTCTCGCTGCAACGTCGTAAAAAGCCGCGCATTTTCGATGGCAATCGCAACCTGGATGGCAACCGCTTCCACCAGTTTGAGATGTTCTTCGGTGTAAGAATTGGGTTCACGCCGCTGTACCGAGAGCGCGCCAATTATCTGGCCTTGTTTTTTGAGCGGGACCAAGATGACAGACCTTGTCACGCTGGAACGGTCGCCAATTTGCATGTACGGATTCGCCAGGTAGGCCTCGATTTCCTCAGGCGTATACAAGTGCAAAACAGGCTGACCGGTCTGGAAAACTTTATAGGCGTCGGTGTTGGGAAACAAGGGACTATCGGGTTCCTGCCAGTAACGCCCGCTTTCGTAAACGGCCAGGTGGGTGACCGTCTGGTTTTCAGCATTAAAGACCCGCACCGAATAAAAATCGAAACCAACCAACTTTTCCAACTCACGACGAATAATTTCCAGCACCGTCGCCAGGTCGGTGACTTCAGAAACGGCGCGTCCGATTTCGTTCAATACGGCCAATTGGTTGGCAATCTGCAAGGCCTGTTGTTCGGCCAATTTCCGCGCTGTTACATCACGGGTTACTGTTTGAAGGGCTAGATTGCCCTCCCATTCCACTTTGCTGATGGTTCCACTAAACCACCGGACTTGACCCGCTTTGTCGACCATCCTATTCTCTATCAAACCTGTAAAGGCCTGGTCACTTGCAAGCAATTCCCTGACGGCGCTGCGAACGAGGCCGGAATCTTCCTGGTACACAATGCTGTGGTCGAGTTGCTGCAATTCAGCCAGGCTGTAACCAATCTGTTGCTCGAGGGCGGCATTGGCAAAGAGTGCTTTACCATGCGGAGTCGTTAAGATAATAATGTCAGGAAAACTTTCAACCACGGTGCGGTAGCGTTCTTCTGATTCGCGCAGAGCCTTTTCGGCGCGCTGGCGCTCGACCAATTCATAGTTAAGGCGCTGTAAGGCAGTATAGGTCACGCGCATGGTCATGAACAACAATCCGGCCACAACAGCAAAGTAGAACAGGCTATCCATCCAGAGCGCAAACGCCGTCAGCGGAACCCGGGCGGGCGGCAGGATACCGTACATTTCCGCATAGACCATGTAATATCCGGCGCCCAGGCACAACAATGTGACTAACAATGTATCGAACCGCTTCCCTGAAAGAACCCCGGCCACAACCAATACCACCAGGTAGCCAAAATAGCCCGAACTGCGCACGCCGCCGCCAGTGCAGGCGGCGACCGTAAAAACCAGCCAGATGACCAGGGTGACAAAGATGGCAACAGGACGCGTGTAACCTCGGCGCAGGAAGAACATGCCCAGGAACATACCTGCCAATAAAATACCACCTTGCGTAAAATAACGTTCCCAGCTTTGAACATCTGCCAGGCTGCTCAAAATGGCATACGACAGGCTGATAACGCTAAAAAAAACCAGCACCCCCCGCAACACCTGCGCGGTTTGCCGGTCGACTTCGTTATCCAGCGTCGGAAGAGCAAAGAAATCCTTGAAAATCTTCATGCCTGCTCCAATTCATGGCGCAAACGAACCTGGGAAATCAGGTAAATTATAGCCGCTTCCCATGAAAACAAAACCAGGCCGCAGTGTCAGCAGCAATTCTCAATTTTGTTTCAAACCGTCCCGAAGGCTTCGCCGCGAGCGCTCAGCCGAGCGGTTTCTCGAAATCACGCAAATTGCGCTCGAAAAACCTTCGGGACGTTCGCCTGGCAATTCATATTGAGAATTGCTGCAGTGTCAGGGCCTGGTCGAAAACGGAGTGGCAAATCATCCCTTTTCCCCAATAGATTTATTTGGCATCTTCTCAATATTTTGGGGAGAGAAGCACCGTCCCGCGAGCGCTCAACCGAGCGGTTTGAACAACTCAACCAGGTTTTTCAAGCAAACCTCACCTGCGCTTGTCGCGCAGGCGCAAGTGTCGAGACGTTTCCCATTTTTTTGAGAAGATACATTATTTGGATTGTTTCGTGCCATGACAATTCTTGTACTTGCGCCCGCTTCCACACGGACAGCGGTCATCGGGTTTGGTATTCGAGAAATCGACCTGCTTGAGCGGCTGCCGCCAGCGCGGGATGGCCGGGTTGACGAAAACAGGCGGTTCATCATCTTGGTCCTCGTCATCATACTCATCGTCGTATTCGTCCTCATAGTCGTCATCATACTCATCCGACCCGGACGAAAACGGCGGCGGGCTGACGATAACCTGCCAGATGCGCTCTGCCAGGATTCCAAAGGCCAGCATAGCCCCCAGCGCCAGGGCGGTCGCATGGAACGGTTCCACCTGCATCACCCGGTTGAGCAGCCAGCCCACCCCATAAGCCAGCAGCGCCAAAAACCCGCCGCCAAGCGCCAGCGCGGCAAAGATGCCGATGACGAACAACAAAACGACAAGAACGATTCTCATAGTACGACCTCCGTGTTACAGATTTGTCTTCCATTGTACAACAAAAACACCCCTCCCAATCTCGAACACCTGTTTCATGGTAAACTTGCCCCATGACATCCATTGTTTCTATTGACATCGAAACCACCGGCCTCGACGCCAACAAAGACGCCGTCATCGAAATCGGGGCGATTAAATTCAACGGCCGCCGCATCGAAGAC
>DAOUAZ010000403.1:0-8064 GCA_034432975.1 Anaerolineales bacterium
CTCTACCGCGCCTATACGATTAACCGTGAAACCGGCCTGCTTGCTACCGTGTTCACGCCCCCCGCGCTGGTAGAGAATCGCGTTTATTTGCAGGTTCCCCCCGAAGCGGCGGGCTGGGCGGCGGCCAGGGACCTCGAGACGCCGCCGGATACCTACGACACCATCCGCGCGCCGCGCTTCAATCCCTCGGTCAACATCACGTCGCCCGCGCTGTTCGCGGAGGTGCAGGGAACCGTCGAAATAACGGGCAGCGCTATGGGTGAGAATTTTTCTACTTACCGTCTGCAATATGGGCAAGGTTTGAACCCCTCCGGCTGGGTGCTGATATCGGAAAGCGGCCAGCCTGTGGAGGCGGGAACCCTGGCAGCCTGGGACACGAGCGGGCTGGGCGGGCTGTATGCGGTGCAGTTAATCGTCATCGATGCGGATAGTCGTATCGAAACGGCGACTACGCAGGTGACGGTCGATAATGAGTCCCCGCTCATTGGGCTGGATTTTCCCCTCGAGGGCGCGGAACTCTTCCTGTCGGAACATCCCCAAGTCATCTTCCAGCCGCGCGTGACCGATAACCTGTTCGTCGAAAGCGTCGAAATCTGGCTGGATGGGCGGCGGCTGGCATCCTTTGACGCCCCGCCTTTCACCACGACCTGGACGGCGCGGCGCGGCGACCACACCCTGCGCATCCTGGCGCGTGACCGGCTGGGCAACGAGACGGCGCTGGAAGTGAATTTTACGGTGAAGTGATGGCGGACTGGGTCTATGTGGCGGGCGTGCTGGCGCAGGGCTACCGGGTGGCTTCGGGGCCGTCGCGCGATTACCCGTATGGCGCGTTGGAGCGGCAAAGGCCGCTCTTCAAGGCGCGCGGGTTGGATTTGGACGGTTATTTCAACGGCTCGCTCAACATCGACATTTCCCCGGCGACTTTTGCGATGTCGAAACCGCAGTTCACCTTCCCGTTGGTGGCGTGGACCGACCTGCACCCGCCCGAAACGTTTTCATTTTCGCGCTGCCGGGTTGTTTTTCGGGAAGTGGAGTACGACGGCTGGGTCTATTACCCGCGCCCCGAGACCAAACTGCGCCACTTCCAGAACCCATCGCTGCTGGAGGTGATTGCCCTGCCGATTCCGGGTATCCGCTACGGCGACGCGCTGGGGGCCTGGCTGCGGGCCGATGAAATCTCGGTCTCGAATTGCGTATAATCTAATCATTGACACATCTTCCCTTTGCGGTATAATATCGTCCGCTCGACGGTCGACTAGCTCAATGGCAGAGCAACTGACTCTTAATCAGTGGGTTCAGGGTTCAAGTCCCTGGTCGATCACAGGAAAATCCCCTCATACGAGGGGATTTTTGTTAGCACAGACAGTTATAATTCCAGCATGTCCTCCACCGCTGATTTTCTCCACCGTCTGCGCCAATTCGTCCAATCTGAAGCCGATGCCCAATGGCGGGCGTTGGATTGGCAGTGGTCGCGCCCATTGGGGGAGCGGGTGGCCAAAGGCTGGGCGGTCGAAGGGTTGCGCGTGGTCGGTTTCGACAAAAATATCATCCGGCTAGCCTGTGACAGCAATCATTCGCGCTTCCGCGAAGGGGATTTGGTGGTGTTGCACCGGGGCGACCCGAAGCACGAAAACGCCCTGCACTTCGACCTGTACTACGATGGGGAAAACGAACTGGAAGCCAGCCTGATCAAAGGCAATTTCTACTTTATGACCGCCGAGCCCGAAGGCTGGATTCTCGACCAGGACTGGTTCGACTCCAGCCCATTTTATCTCTCGGCGCTGAACACCGTAGCCGATTCACAACTTGGGCGCAGCACCATCCTGCCGCTGTTGCAGGGGGCGCTCATACCAAAAGTGGATTTTGCCCGTTACGAGCGCGCCCGTGAATTTTTGAGCGGCACGCACCTGAACGAGAGTCAGGTTGAAGCCGTGGCGCAATCCTACGCCACCGACCTGCTCCATCTCATCCAGGGGCCGCCGGGGACGGGCAAGACGCTCATGCTGGCGCGCCTGGCGCAGCTACTGGCGCAGGATGGCCTGCGGGTCTTTGTCACCGCCCTGACCCACCGCGCCATCCATAATGCGCTCAACAAAATCCCACAGGTAAGTGAGAATATTCCGGTCTGCAAGATTGGCGAGGAACGGCACACCGGCGACCTGAACGTGCCCAACTTCGAGACCTTCGACCAGTCCCATTTTGCCGAGAAAAGCGGCGGGTATGTGGTTGGCGCGACGCCGTTTGCGCTCCAGTCTCAGCGGCTGGCGAACGTTGAATTCGATGTGGTCTTGTTCGACGAAGCCTCGCAAATTACCCTGCCGTTGGCGATTATGGGGATGCTGGCCGGGAGCAAGTACATTTTCATCGGCGACGAGAACCAGTTGCCGCCTGTGACGACTTTCTCCGCCGAAGACGCCGCGCAAACTTCGATTTTCGCCTACCTGGCCGGTCGCGGACAGGAAACGATGCTCAACGTCACCTACCGATTGAACGATGTCCTGACCGATTGGCCCAGCCGCACCTTCTACCGCAGCGAATTGAAACCCAGCGAGCAGGCCGCCGCGCGCCGCCTGAATCTCTCCCCTGAAGCCACCCGCTGGGATTTTGTGCTTAACCCGGCCTCCCCGGCGGTTTTTCTTGACCTGTGTCATACCAACACCACCGTCCGCAGCCGCATCGAAGCGGAAGTGGTCTCCGAATTGGTGCTTTCCCTGCTGATGCGTGATGTCGCCCCGGAAGAAATCGGCGTGGTGGTTCCATACCGCGCCCAGAGCCGCCTCATCCGCGCCCTGCTCCGGCGCGTGCTGATGGACGACGAAGTGACAAAAAAACTGGTGGTGGATACCGTTGAGCGGATGCAAGGCCAGGAACGTGAAGTCATCCTGGTCTCGTTTGCCACCGCGAGCCCGAAGTTCGCCGCCCAGATGGCGGATTTCCTGTTCCAGCCGCAGCGCCTGAATGTGGCCGTCACCCGTCCTCGCTCCAAGTTAATCCTGGTTGGCAGCCACCACATGCTCAAGGCCGATGACATCGCCCCCGAGCACAAAGAAACGCTCGACATGCTGCGCGACCTGGTCGCCAGCTGCCAGACGATTACATTACCCAACGGGGATTTGAGTTAGTGGCGCACATCCTGCCCGACTCCCCGCCCACCCACCTGCCCGGCGAAGTCCTGCGCGTCTTTCGCGCGCTCAAGGCTTTGCCGGATTCGTTTTTTGTCTGGCATCACCTCGCGCCCTGGCAGCCGAATGCGCCCGATTTCCTGGTGCTGCACGAGGACGGCCGCGCCCTGTTGGTCAAGGTCAGTCCGGCGGCCAGCGCGGCCCCGGCGGCGCAGTTCCTGCTGCTCGAGAGCGAGCGCGCCCCGTTGGGGGCAGCGGAAGCCAGGGTGTTGAACGATTTCCTCGCCACGCTGAAACTGCCGGATGACCAAAAAATCGAAACGCTGGTCATTTTCCCGAACATGCCAGATGCCCAGGTACAGGCCGGCCGTCTGGAACGGGGGCAGGGCGACCCGGCCTGGGCGGGAAAAGAGATTCTTAACCCGGAGGCAGGCAACGGGTGGCCCCGGTTCTTTTCCACCGTTAAGTTAGATTCTCTCTGGCTGGAAAAAATCCGCCAACGCTTCACGCCCGAAATCGTTATCCCCGCCGAAATGACGGTGCGGCCTCCAGTAGAGCGCCGCATGGAAGCCGGGCTGACCGACTACCTGCTCGACTACAATCAGGAATGGGCGGTAAAAGCCGACCTGGATTTGCCCGAGGGTGGGCAGGCGCTCACCGATGATTTCCGGTTGAACATCATCAACGGCGTGGCTGGGAGCGGCAAAACGCTGATTTTGCTCTACCGGCTGCGGCTGCTCTATCGCCTGTATCCGAACAAGCGCTTCCTGGTACTGACGCACAACCGCCCGCTGAGCCGGGATATGCAAGCGCGCTTTGCCCGGCTGGAAGGCCGCGAGCCGGAAAATATCGAGTGGCGCACCTTCAACGGCTGGTGCTGCCATCATTGGCCGAAAGACCCGGCCTGGGTCGAGCCGCTCAAGATGACCGCCCGCCAGCGCCTGGTGGACGAAACCCGGCGCGCTCACCTCAACGACCTGCCGATTTCGGCGGGGATGTTCGAGAGCGAGATTGACTGGCTCAAAGACCAGCCGCCGCTGAACCGCGAAACCTACCTGACCGTTGACCGGCGCGGGCGCGGCTTTGGCCTGACCGCCGAGCAGCGCGGGCGGGTGTTCGACGCGGTGGTGGCCTACCAGAAAACGCTCGAAGCCCGCCATGCACTCGATTGGGGCGATGTGCCGCGCCGTTTGTGGCAGGTTTCCGAAAGCGGCAGGATGCAACTGCCTGAATATGATGTGATTTTGGTGGACGAAGCCCAGTTTTTCGCCCCGCTCTGGGTGCGGATAATCCAGAAGCTGCTCAACCCCAAGACCGGGCACCTGTTTATCGTGGCCGACCCAACCCAGGGATTCCTGGGGCGCGGCGCTTCGTGGAAATCACTGGGGCTGGAGGCGCGCGGGCGCACCCACCAGTTGCGGCGCAGTTACCGCACGACGCGCGAAATCATGCAGTTTGCCGCGCTGCTCTATCGCCTGCGCCTGGCGGACGAAAAAGACGATGACATCCTGGCTCCCGATTTGCTCAACATGCCGAGCGGCGTTTTCCCTGAAATTATCCCGCTCACCAGCCCGCAGGATGAAATCACCCGCTTGGCGAACGAGGTGGCCGGTTTTGTGAAGCAGGGCTGCCCCAAAAAGCATCTGCTCCTGCTGCACAGCAACGGGAACGGCGTCAAGTCGCTCATCCAGGCCATCAACGACCGCCTGGGCAAGGATGCCGCCCGCGACCCGAAAAACGATTATCCTGGCGACTACGTCCGCGTGACCACCTTCAACGCCGGGGCCGGGCTGGAAAGTCCGATTGTTTTCCTGGCCGGACTGCGCGAGATGTTCGAAGCCGAGCAATCCCTGCGGCTTTCGGACGAGGAGCGCGAGTCGCTCCTCCGCGATAACACGCGCAAGTTATACATGGCGACCACCAGGGCCGGGCAGCGATTGGTTTTGACGTATGTGGGGGAACTGCCGGGGGCGTTGAAACGGGCTTTTGGGCAGGAATGATGTTTATACAAAACAGGATTATAATAATCATGTTTTGTATAAAGGAGTTGCCATGTTTATCAACCGCAAAACCGAGCTGGAACTGCTCGACCGGATGTACGCTTCTGACCGGGCTGAATTATTTGTGCTGTATGGCCGCCGCCGGGTGGGAAAAACGGAGTTGTTGCGCTCTTTTTGCGAAGACAAGCCCCATCTCTTCTTCATCGCCACCCTCAGCGCAGATGGCGAGCAGCTCTCCACTTTTTCACAACAGATTTGGGCTTTTACCCATCCCGAAACCCCGGCCGGATTTTCATTTCCTTCCTGGGATGCGGCTTTTCGCGCGCTGGCTGATTTACCCGGTCACCCGGTTATCGTGCTGGATGAGTTCACCTACCTGATCAGCGGGAACAAGGCCATTCCATCCATCCTGCAAAAAGTGTGGGATGAACGCCTGAAAAACACACAGGTCAAGCTGGTTTTGTGCGGCTCTTACATCGGCATGATGGAAACCGAAGTGCTGGGCTACCAGGCCCCGCTTTATGGGCGGCGCACACACAGCCTGCTGCTCGAGCCGTTGGACTTACCCTCCGCAGCGCTTTTTTTTCCTCATTATTCGATCGAACAGCAATTCCTGGCCTGGGCGGTGCTGGGCGGGATGCCCTACTATTTACGCACTTTCAGTGACCAACAGGATATTTTCACCAATCTTCGCCAGCACATTCTGGACGCTCAGAATGCAGAGTTATTCAACGAACCGCGCCTGCTCTTGATGGAAGAGTTGCGTGAGCCGCGTAACTATTTTTCCATCTTGAGGGCGATTGCCCAGGGCAACACACGGCTGAATGAAATTTCCCAGACTTCTGGGGTTGGGGCAGTCAATATGGTATCGCGCTACCTGGATTTACTCCAGCAAATGCGCCTGGTCACCCGGCGAGTGCCGGTCACTGAATTCCAGCCTGAAAAAAGCAAACGAGGCCTCTACCAGATTGATGATCACTTCCTGCGGTTTTGGTTCCGATATGTTCACCCCAATCAGGGTTCGCTGGACTTAGGGTTAACGGATGCAATCCTTAATCAGCGCGTAAAACCCGATTTTGACCACTTTGTCTCAATTGCTTTTGAAGAGGCCTCCCGCCAGTATCTCGCCCGGCTCGCGCGGCTGGGAGAGATGCCATTCTTACCCGAAAAAATAGGAGCCTGGTGGGAACGTGATACTGAAATCGATGTGCTGGCGATTAGTCGCGCTGAAAAGCAGGCCCTGGTTGGCGAATGCAAGTGGTCCGTGAATCCCGTGGGGGTCAATATTTTGGATGAGCTAAAACAAAGAGCACAGGCGCTTCTGCGCGAAGGCGAAGCGATGCAATTGCATTACGCCCTGTTCTCTCGCGCGGGTTTCACCCCGGCGCTTGAAGCCGTGGCGCAAGCAGAGGAAGTGAGGCTTTATCGTGTGGATGAAATTATCGGCGCCGGATAAGGGCCACAAAGCTTTCATTCACAATTTCCGCCGGCTCCCCTTGAAATCTCGGAGTTGAATTCCGAGATTTCAAGGTAAAATAAGCGTATGTTACAACGACCTTATTACTTGGACAGCTTAAACACGGCCATCAAACGTTCGCCGGTGACTGCCCTGCTGGGGCCGCGTCAATGCGGAAAAACAACCCTGGCACGCCAGATTGCTGCGGAACAAAAGGCCACCTTTTTCGATATCGAATCGATCCCTGATCAACGCCGTTTGCAAAATCCCGAACTTGTTTTAGGCAGTCTCAGCGGGTTGGTTATCCTGGACGAAATCCAGGAAATGCCCGAACTATTCCAAGTGTTGCGCATTCTGGTGGACCGGCCAGAAAATCAGGCGCGGTTCTTGATTTTGGGCAGCGCTTCGCCTGAAATCATTAAATCCGCCTCTGAAACCCTGGCAGGCCGCCTGGAATTTATCGAACTGCACGGGTTCGATTTGTCTGAAATCGGCTCGGAGGCCTGGGATGCGCTCTGGCTGCGCGGCGGCTTTCCACGCTCTTTTCTGGCCAATTCGGAAGATGACAGCCGGGCCTGGCGCGAAGGGTTTATCCGCACCTTTCTCGAACGCGATATCCCCCAACTCGGGATCAATATCCCGGCAGTTGCCATGCGCCGTTTTTGGACCATGCTGGCGCATTATCACGGCCAGACCTGGAATGCCGCTGAGATCGCACGCTCGATGGGTCTTTCAGACAAAACGGTGCGCTCCTACCTTGACATTCTAACTGGCACTTTCATGATTCGACAAGCGCAGCCGTGGTTCGAGAATCTGGGAAAGCGGCAGGTCAAGTCGCCGAAAATTTATTTCCGTGATACTGGTTTGTTGCATAGCCTGCTGGACATTCCTGACAAGCACAGTCTGCTTGGACATCCCAAATCAGGCGCTTCCTGGGAAGGGTTTGCGCTGGAGCAGGTGCTTCAAACCCTGCGCCCCAACCAGGCATATTTTTGGGGAACGCATTCCGGGGCCGAACTCGACCTGGTCTTTCCGCTGAAAGGGAAGCGTTACGGTGTAGAAATTAAATTCAACGAAGCGCCAACCTTGACGGCCTCGATGCGCGCCGCCGCAGCCGAATTATCGCTCGACCACTTGTGGATCGTTTATCCGGGTGCTGAAACCTATCCGATTGAAAAAAATATCAGTACACTGCCACTCAAAAGGCTGGAAGTGCTCAGGGACCAATTTTGATTTGCAGCAGGGAATGCCAGCATCTCATCAGAAAAATGGGTTCTCCAACATTTTCCGTGAAAACCTGGACATGGACACTTGCGTCTGCGCGCAGTGCAGGTGACACACGGAATTGACGGAAACACACGGAAAGTGTGTTAGTCAAGAGCAAGTTGCGCAACAGCCGAGGTAAATCAGCACACCCCGCAAAATCATCGGGGCAGGCGGGAACACACGGAATGCGCGCAAAAACCGGCTTTTTCCGCGTGTTCAG
>DAOUAZ010000404.1:0-4404 GCA_034432975.1 Anaerolineales bacterium
CAAGCCAATGACCTGTTTGGCGGGCAGGTCGTTGGTGACGAAGCCGTTGCCGTAGCCAATATCGAGCGCTGTTTGGTAGTCATACCTGGGCAGGGCTGCCAGGATGCGTGCTTTGCGGATGGTATCATGTGGATTATTGTAATAACCCCAAGGATCGGGACTGGAATAGAAATCATCCAGTTCTTGTTTACTCTGGACAGGCATGCATTAACTCCACTAATATTACGCTTTCGGGTTACGCCAACGAGCAATAAACCGTTCAATTTCTTCATCAGTATAAAAATGACGGGCTAATTTGGTGGAATAAGTCATTTCGAGGTATTCTCGCGAGATGGGATGAGTGAGGAAGCGGCGATATAGGTCGTAGGCATCGCGTTCTTCGCCGGTGTTGACTTTGACCATGTTTAGATGGGGAAGATGGAGAAACTTTCGCAGAGTATCTTCACCCGTGCGATGCAAGTCTTCCATACGAAGGAGTAGTAACTCAACCTGTCCTTTTTTATAAACCTGCCAGCCTCGGGCTGTATCGAAGGGAACAGCATAGACATCCAGGCCCAAGGTGTCTTTGATTTGTTCATCGAACCAGTTGAGCGCGGTCTGAATGAATTGCCGTTTGCTTTCGAAAATCGTATTGAGCGTACTGGCCGGCAGCAGGTTTTGCGCTTCCTTTTCTTTCCAGTCAGGCACAAACTGTGGAAAAGCGAAGAAGAACGTAGAAACGTTACGAGCAACGGGGTCACGCACCAGGCTGATAATTTTGATTGGTCGGTTATTTTTCAATTGCGTTAAAAGATTTTCGCGAACTACCCGATCTATTCGCTCAATATCTGCGAGTGCCAAATTAGGATTTTCTAAATCTTGGCGGGCGCGTTCAGTCACTTTTTCGTAGATTGAAATGTAGTGACTGTGATAAACAGGGGTGTCGGATTGAATTTCTTGATAAGCCTGCGTAATGGCTGTCACTACAGACACAGAGCCAACCCGGCCCATCTGTAAAATATAGACCGGGTTTCGCAATGCGTGGGAACGCAGGAATTGTTTTTTTATAGTGTCGAAGGTGGCGCTAAAAAAGGATTTCATATTTTTATAGGTTGCGAAATGAACTCCACTTTACCAATGTGCATCAGCTTTGAGTAAGCCTGCTGACTTCGACGGCAGGAAAAAGAAAAACCTTTGCCGAAATGCTTACCTTTTTGCGGGGGGCCATATTGAATGTGGCTGCGTTCTCAACATAATCCACAAAAACAACCGGCGCGTTGATGGTCGATGTGGTTGGCTCCATCAAACTCACGTTCAATGAATAAATGCCATGCTGAAGAGGAAGCGCTGGAAGATGATATTTTACCAGAAACCGTTCTCCCGGTTTGACGCGCAAGAGCGGGTGGTTCGAAAGCACCAGGTTCGAACCGGTAATGGGAATGTTTTTGTCGTCCTTGATATAAAAGTTGACTGTAAGTTCTTTTTCTTCGTAAGCCTCGAAGAGAATGCGTACCCACACGCTTTGATTGAACTCGACGAGTTCGAGCGGCTGTCCGTTTTCATCCAGCAATTCAGCGTATAGGATGCGCGCGCCGCCGATACCAATCCGAAACATGGAGACCGATTGTTCGAACCGGCGCATCTGATCGGGGCTGGGGAGTTGGGCATCCTTGAAATTGGGTAATTCCCTGATAGGCTCAGCCGGTTTCACATGAGTGAGCTGGTTGGGCTGCACCTGAGTAAGTTCGGCATCAATTTCTTCGCGCATGGTTTTGAAGTAGGCATTGGCGACCTCGACTGCTGGGCCAAACTGGCGCATCTGGCCGCCATCCAAGTAAATCGCGCGCGTGCAAAGGCTGCGGATGGCGTTGACATCATGACTGACAAATAAAATGGTCGCGCCTGCCTCCTGCCTGCGCCGCAAGGCGCTCATGCACTTGACCTGGAATTTCATATCGCCAACGGCCAGGGACTCATCCACAATCATAATGTCGGGCTGAACCATAATGTTGGTGGCAAAGGCCAGGCGCACATACATACCGCTGGAGTAAAACTTGACCTGCTGGTCAATGAACGCGCCAATATCGGCAAATGCGGCGATGTCATCGAGCCAATTGTCCATCTCTTGCCTGGTAAATCCCATGATCGAGCCGGCCAGGTAAACGTTCTCGCGCCCGGTAAATTCGGGATTGAAACCGGATCCCAGTTCCAGCAGGGCTGTCAGCCGCCCGTTGACGGAGACAGAACCGGCAGCCGGGGTCAGCGTGCCGGCGATGATTTGGAGCAGGGTGGATTTTCCCGAACCGTTACGCCCCACAAGGCCTACCGTTTCGCCCTTTTCAATCTCGAATGAAATGTCGCGCAAGGCCCAAAATTCACGATAATATTGGCGCGGGGTTCTTCCAGCCAGCGCTTGCAGCCTGGGCAGGATGGACTGCTTGAGCCGGTCCTGGGGCTTGTCATAGAGTTGGTAGAGTTTACTAACGTGTTCAACCCTGACGGCAACATTAGATGACATCGGCAAACCCCTTGCGCGTTTTTTGGAACCACCAATAGCCTATCCAGGCTGCCAGGCTGCTTATAATGAGCAGGATGAAAGATGCAACCCAATCGGGGGTATTTCCATAGACAAGCACGCTGCGTGATTGTTCGATGATGAGAACCAGAGGACTCAATTTTAGTATTGACTGGTATTGCTCAGGCAGAGCCGAGATAGGGAAAAAAATCGCCGAAGTAAAGAACAGGATAGTGGTTAGAAATCCCAGGAGTTGGCCGATATCCCTAAGATAGACCCCCAGGGCCGAAAAAAACCACGAAGCGCCCAAACCCAACAAGATGATTGGTAAAACAACCAGAGGAAAAAGAATAACTGTTAAAGGCAAACTGCCTTTGAAAATCAACTGCATCAACAACAATACGAATACGCTCATCGCCGCGTTGAACAGAACACTCGCTACGGAAACAATGGAAAGAATTTCTAACGGGAAAATCACCCGTTTGACATAGTTGGCATTGCTGATGATTAATCCTGGAGATTGATTGAGAGATTCGGAGAATATCCCAAAAACAATCAAGCCTGCAAACAGGGTGATTGCGAAATCAATGCGGCTTTCATCTCCGGTCGTTCCCCATCTTGATTTGAAAACAACCGCGAATACGAACGTATAGACAGCCAGCATCAGCAAGGGGCTGATAAAGGACCAGGCCAACCCTAGAAAGGTGCCCTGGTATTTTTTCTTGATTTCGCGCCGGGTCATGTCGAGTATCAAAGACCTGTTGCGCTGGATGCTTTGAAGGAGGGAACGCGGATTGGTTGGAAAGGTAGATTGAACGTTTAGCAAGGGGGGTATACTCCTCGAGACGGCCATTGCAGGCCGCGATAATTTCGCAGGCTATTGTACCAAATAAAGTAATCTCCCCGGCCGATTGACATCGAACAATCGAGCCGGGGAGGGTTGGTGTTCAATTTTTCAGGCAAATTGCTTCAAGCAACTCCACGCCTGGAAAAAGCCATGCTGGTTATGGATTGCACGTTTTGATGGACGGCAGCCAATATCCCAACGTGGCGCGGGGCGCGATGGTATCCGTCTTGGTGCAACTCAAAACACCATTTGCATCGTAGAAATTGACAGTGATACTTGCTGAGTTGCTTGCATGAGAATTCTGGATATAAACCGCCGAGTCATACGCGCCGCCAAAAGCATCTTTGAACAACATCGGCAGGTATGCGGTTGTATTGGCGGCAGAAAAGCCAGGATAGGTCGTTACCTGCGCGTCGATGTGTGGGCGGCCCACCGCAACGATATCTTGGGTGGATGTGATGATAGCGCCACCCACCCATCCATTAGACAGGCAGCCTATGCCCGGCAGCCAGTAGCCCTTGGATGCCAGCGGCGAAATCGTGTCCGTCTCGGTGCAGCTCAAATTCCCTGCGCTGCCATAGTACTGGATGGTGATATTGGCGCTGCTCGAAGAATGGATGTTTTGAACGTAAAATGCGGCTTTGTACGAGCCTCCGAACGCATTTTTGAACAACATCGGCACATAGGATGTGATCGAGCCGCCAGCGAAGCCATTGTAGGTCGTCACCTGCGCGCCGATGTGCGGGCGCGCCACCGTTACGATGGGTTGCGAGGACGTCACCTCCACGCCGCCCACCCAGCCATCCGAAAGGCAGCCCACGCTGGGCAGCCAGTACCCCTTGGACGCCAGGGCCGCGACTGTGTCGTTGACCGTGCAACTCAAAGCGCCAGATTCATTGTAGTACTTGATGGTGACGTTGGCCGTATTCGAAGCATTGACATTCTGGATGTAAAATGCCGCATTGTACGTGCCGCCAAAGGCTTTCTTGAAGAGCATGGGCAGGTAGGATGTCGCGTTGCCCGAAGCAAAGCCATCATACGTCATCACTTCACTGCCAACGTG